>NZ_JBHTUD010000001.1:253748-644723 GCF_042794235.1 Nocardia sp. NPDC056541 | reverse complement strand
GGCCACGCCGTGGCCGGCCCCGCTTCCGCGCTGAACTACCTGCGCTGGGTCTACTTGCCCGGGGTGGGCGTGCCACCGCTCACGCTGATCAGCGCCTGGATGAAGGGCAGAGCCGCGTCGCTGAGGCTGCCGGCGCCGGTCTGCATCAGTTCGTAGAGGGAACCCATGTCTAACTCCTGGTGATGAGGTGGATCGGGCTCGGTGAACGAGCCGAAGTGCCGATGTGGGCCGGGTTTACGGGAAGAAGGCTGCTACCGAACCCAGGAAGGCGGCGAGCAGGCCGTCGCCTTCGGCCGCGGAACCCAGTCCGGCGATGGCGGCCATCATGATCTCGGTCAGTGAACCCATCGTAAAACTCCTTGCTCATGTGAAAGGTCTGATCACAGCCGGATAAATGGCTGTGAAGTGTCGGGAATCGACAGCGATTGCCCGCTCGGCCAGTGGTTATGCGCCGCCGATGGGCGTGCCGCCGCTCAGGCTGATCAGGGCATCGACGAACGGCAGCGCGCCGTTGCCGAGGCTGGCCATCCCCGTCGCGAACAATTCGTAAAAGGATCCCACGTGTTACTCCTGAATATGGGGAAATTCAGCATCTGGGCTGAATCGACGGTGCCGACGGGTTGTCGGGTTACGGGAAGAACGCTTCCACCGAGCCCAGGAAAGTCCCGAGCAGGAGGTCGCCCGAGTTCGCGGACGCCATTCCGCCCAGGACGCCGAGTAGCAGCTCATCGAATGAGCCCATGGTGTATCTCCTTGCGCTGTTGTCTAGCCCCCGGAACTGGGGTGGCCCCCTCGCTTCGGGTGGTTATCACCATCGGTAACTGATGTGATGCCGGTAACGTAGCGCCGTCGCAGATGTGTGGCAAGGCGATGTTTCACTCACGGTGAATCGTTCATTTTTTTCATTCCTGATGGAAGCTGCTCGGCGGTTGCCATCTTCTCTGTCCGGACTGCGTGTGACCTGTAGTTACTGCGACTGTCTGGCACAGTAAACAGGGATCTGGCCGCGAACGATCCCGTTCGCCACAAGTGCGTCAAGGGGGGTTGATATCGGTTCTGGACAGTCTGATCTGCGGTGGTTCGGTGAGGCTGGGCGGCTGGGGCCGGTGGCTTGCGGCGTGAGGTTCTTCGATGAGGGGTTCTGGCCGTATCGGGCGAAACGGCCGCAGTTCCGTAGCTGTCTGTTGTCGAGTGGTTCGCCGCTGTGCTGGATGTCCGGCGATCGGGCCGACGCCGGTCCTCCTCTTTTTTCCGACGAAGACCCGGTGTGAATCATGTCGATCAGCTATTGAAATGACGCGTTGACACAGGCGTGGATGGTGGGTAGGAATGGGTCGGGGGCGGACCGTCAACGGCCCGCCCCCGACTGTGTTGCCGTGTATTACTTACCTGGCGTCGGCGTACCGCCGCTGACCGTGATCAGCGCCTGAATGAAAGGCAGAACGGCGTCGCTCAAGCTGCCTGCGCCGGTCGCCATCAATTCGTACAGGGATCCCATGTGTCTTCTCCTCGGGTGATGAAAAAATTATCGTTGGCCGGGTGGCGCGTTTACGGGAAGAAGGCCTCGACCGAGCCGAGGAAGGCCGCGAGAAGGCCGTCGCCCTCGACCATAGAGCCCAGTCCCGCAATTGCGGCCATCATTATTTCCGTCAGCGAACCCATGGTGAATCTCCTTGCATGATCGGTAAGCATCCCGCCGGAAAATGGTCGTACCGTCGGCCGGGATGTGGATCACAATCAGATCTCTGTTGTGATGGGGGTAACGTAGCTCCGCTCATTTCCTACGGCAAGGAAATCGTCCGATTCGCGCAATTCGGGCAGAGATCCTTCCTGATGGAAGTGCCGATGGGTATTGGTGCCCGTCACGAAGAATCGCGCCGTGACCTGTACGGACGTCCAGTCCCGTCAGGTCCGACGATGAACGACCGCGTTCGCCGCCGGATCTGTCAATCCCCCTGGAGTTGGCCGCGCCAGAGACGTGCCGGAATTCCGCTGACCAGATCTTGTCGCCGCAGCACCTGGATGCGCCACGGCGTGAGGCGAAGTACCTGGAAGGCCCGGTCGTCGGCACCCTGCCAGAACTGTCCGGGGTCGTAGCCGGCGCCGGGTGGACTGCCGTGCCGGTACAGGTCCCACACGTGTGCGCGCTCGCCGGGGTCATCGGTCCATTCGGCGACCGCGTCGACGGCGACGGTGTTCTGTGCCGGGCTCCAATAGGAGAACGTCACATGCGGATTTCCCGCGATATGGGCGGCCTTCACCGGTGTGCGGTAGGTTCCGAGCCAGCCCGCCGGGTGGTCGGTATCGGTTTCCCAGACCGGAATCAGGACGCGCGACCGTGGGCGTCCCTTGGCGTCGACGGTGGTCATGGTCGCGTAGTTGACGGCGCCGACGATGGCGTCGAAATCGGGTTTGATATCGGCGAACGTGTGCACGTGGGCGCGGGTGCGGTTGCTCACTACCGCTCCTCGACGCGCACGCCGGCGCGGCGGCCGACGGTGGTGAGGACGAAATCGGTGGTGCCGCCGTCGAGGAAGCCGGCACGCCCGTCGGTGGCGAGGTAGCGGCGGACGTGGTCGGTCACCGGGGGATCGGGGCTGTCGGTCACGGTGTGAGTCATGGATTCACCGTGCCCGGGAGGGCTTCGGACGGACTCAGGGCCTACTCGAGGCGGTCGGGCGATCGAGGTCGGTCGACAGCGTCCGCAGTGGGCTCAGGGCCGGTTCGGGACTTGCGCGAGGTGCAGGGTCGAGGGTTCGGCTCGCTCACCCTCGGCGAGGTTGTCGGCGAACTGATTCGTTCCGATGTCGGCGAGGATGCGTGCCTCGATGCGGTCGACATCGCCGCGTTCGGCCTCGGGCAGCGGGGCGCCGGTGGACCGACGCAGTGCATCGGCGGCACCGAGTAGCCGCGCGGCGTGGGCGGAAGATCCGGCGAGCGACCGGGCTCCGGCCAGGCCTTCCAGCGCGAGTGCGTGGGCACGGGGGTCGCCGGTGCGCAGGGCGCAGGCGAGTCCACGCAGGTGCTGGCGCTCGGCTTCGCCAACGTCACCGGCGAGTTCGGCGGTGAAGCCCAGTTCGGCGAGGATCAGGGCGGCGCCGAAATGCGACCCGGCCCGCAGATGCCAGTCCAGCCAGGTGCCGAGGTACTCGCGCGCCGCCGCCAGGTCGCCGCGGCGGCGCGCGACCAGACCGAGCCCGAGTACCGCGGATTCTTCCCCGACGAGGTGTCCCTGGTCGACCGCCACCCGACGGGCCCGTTCGTGCAGTTCGGCGCTGCGGTCGAGCTCACCGCGCAGCAGCGCGATCCGGCCGAGCGAGGTGAGCCGCTCGCCGACTTCGGTCCACAGGCCGAGTTCCTCGGCAGTGGCCAGCGCGCCGCGGTGGTGGTCACGGGCGGTGTCGAGGTCGCCGGTCACCTCGGCGTGGCTGCCGAGCAGGAATCCGGCGATGGCCTGACCCCAGCGATCGCCCACCTTCGCGAACAGCTCCCGGCTCCGCTCGGCGTGCTCGCTCAGGCCGATCAGGTCGCCGCGGGCGAAGGCGTCGCGCGCCAGCGACACCGAGGCCGCCGCGATGCCCCAGTCATCGGCGTTGTCGGCGAAGGCATCTCGCAGGTGGGCCGCGTCGTCCATGCCCTGGTGGGCGGCGAATCCGGAGTAGACGTGCGCGAGGTACCAGCGGGCACGCAGTTCGGCGGGCGTGGGTCGCGCAGCGAGGGCCGGCAGAGAATCGACCGTACGGCCGGCGCCGATCTCGAGAGCGCCGCGCCACAACAGGGCAACCCGGCGTGTGGCGGGCTCGGTCTCGCCGGATACCGCGAGAGCGATGCCGAGTGACCGGATGCCCTCGGCGAGGCGTCCGCGCATCACCCAGTACCAGGCGAGGGCGTTGACCAACCGCAGCGCGTCCTCGGACCTGCCCGCGGCACGGGCGGTCTCGAGTGCCCGTCGCAGGTCGGCCGACTCCGCGTCGAGCCGAGACAGCCAGCGGCGCTGGTCACCGGTGCGTAGGTGCTGGTCGGCCAGTTCGGCGAACGCGAGGTAGTAGGCGAGATGGCGCCCTCGTGTGTCGGGTTCCTCGCCGCTGTCGCGCAACCGGTCCGCACCGTAGGCGGCGACCGACTTCAGCAGCCGGTAGCGCGGGCGGGTATCGGTGGCGGGGGTGATGATCAGGGAGCGCTCGACCACACGAGCGAGCAACTCCGCGACCTCGGCGACCGCGATGTCGCCACCGGCGCAGACGGCTTCGGCCGATTCCAGCGTGGCGCCGTCGGCGTGGGCCGAAAGCCGCCGCAGCACAGCACGTTCTGGCTCATCGAGCAGTTCCCAGCTCCAGTCGATCACCGCGCGCAGGGTGCGCTGGCGATCGGGTGCGTCCCGATAGCCGGACGACAACAGTGTGAAACGGTCCTCGATCCGTTCGGCGAGCACGTGCACCCCGAGCGCGCGGACCCGCGTCGCCGCCAGTTCCAGTGCCAGCGGCAGGCCGTCGAGATGGGTGACGATCGTCGCGATCGCCGCCGCATTGTCGTCGGTGACGGCGAAGCCGGGCGCGCGCGAGCGGGCCCGTTCGACGAAAAGCTGTGCGGCAGGTGAGGTTTCCACCCCGCGCGACCCCGGTCCGGCAGCGGGTGCGGTGGGCAGGGCCAGCGGCGCCACCGGCCGGATGTGCTCGCCCGCGATATTCAGTGGCACCTGACTGGTGACCAGCACCCGCAGCTCCGGTGCGGCGGCGAGCAGGCGTGACACCACCGTGGCGGCCGCGTCGGCGACGTGCTCGCCGTTGTCCAGCACCAGCAGCACCTGCTTGGCCCGCACCGCCTCGGCGAGATGGTCGAGCTGAGTGCCGTTGCCGGGCGCGGGGAACGGGCTCGAACCGGCCGAATCGTCACGGACGTCGAAGGCGCCCGCCACGACTTCGGTGATCGTCGTCAGCGCGCTGTCGGTGCCGGTGCCCAGGCACAGTCCGGCGAGCTCGACGAACAGCACGCCGTCGCGCGCCGGATGCACGGCCGCGGTGGCCAGTGCCAGGCGGGTCTTGCCGACACCGCCCGGCCCGGTGAGCGTCACCAGTCGTTCGGCAGTGACCAGCGCCTCGACCGCGGCGAGATCGTCCGCGCGCCCGATCAGGGAGGTGGGCGCGACGGGCAGGTTCCGGCGTGGTGTCACCGGTATCGCGGGTGCGGGCCGCGCGGGCGCGCCGAGAGCCGGATCCTGTTCCAGCACAGCACGATGCAATGCGGTGAGCTCGGGACTGGGATCGAGTCCGAGCTCTTCGGCGAGGTGTTCGCGCAGCCGACGGTAGGTTTCCAGGGCTTCGCCGTGTCGTCCCGATCGGTACAGCGCCAGCATGTGGGCCGAGCGCAACCGTTCCCGCAGCGGATGGAGCTCGGTGAGTTCGCCGAGTTCGTCGGCGACCTGATCGTGCTCGCCGAGGGTGATCCGGGTCTGCGCGAGTTCCTCGACCGCGGTGAGGCGCTGTTCCTCCCACCGCAGCACCGGGATCCGCGCGAACTCGTGATCGGCGAGGTCGGCCAGGACCTCGCCCCGCCACAACGCCAGCGCTTCGGTGAGAAGCGTTGCCCGAGTGGCGGTGTCGTCGGTAGCACGCGCCCGATGGAGCACACGCTGGAAGGTCTGGGAGTCCACCGAGCCGTCGGCGACCTCGAGCAGGTAGCCGGGGGAGCGCGAGACCAGCAGCTCGCGCCCGCCCACCTCGGCATCGCCGAGAACCCGGCGCAACTGTGAGGCTCGCGTCTGCAACGAACCAGCAGGGTTGGCGGGCAGGGCCGTATCCCACAGATGCTCGACGAGCCGGTCGGTGGGCACGATCCGGCCCGGTTCGACCAGCAGCGCGCCGAGCAGAACCCGCACCTTGAGCTCTGGAACCCGCACGGATCGTCCCTCGTCGGTCCAGACCGCCAAGGGACCGAGCACTCCGAAACGCATGTCACCCACCCTAAACGGCCCGGCCGCCGACCCGACCACGCACGGCGAGCCCCGCCGCGCCTCGATCATCGCCTCACGTAACCGCTCGAGGTCGTCTGGAGTCGACCCGAAGGGTTCCTGCAGCACGGCCCGGCACTGTCGGTCGCAGTTCGAATCGTCCTCGAAGGGAAACTCCTGATGTCCGAGTTCACCGATGTCCCCGAGCGGGCAGGTACCCGCCAATGGCTGGGACTCGCGGTCCTGCTCCTGCCGACAGTCCTGCTGTTCCTGACCATGACCGTGTTGTTCCTCGCTACCCCGTATATCGCCGCCGATCTGTCGCCGAGCAGCGGTGAGCTGCTGTGGATCAACGACATCTACGGTTTCGTGATGGCCGGTTTCCTCGTCACCATGGGCACCCTCGGTGACCGGCTCGGCCGTCGCCGACTGCTGCTGGCCGGGGCCGTGCTGTTCGGCGCCGCCTCGATCCTGGCCGCGTTCGCGCCGGGCCCGGAACTGCTGATCGCCGCCCGAGCGGTGATGGGCTTCGGTGCGGCTGCCGTCATGCCCGCCACGTTGTCGCTGATCACGACCATGTTCCGGGACGACAGGCAGCGCGCCACCGCCATCGGTCTCTGGGCCGCGTCGGTGTCGGCGGGTGTGGCGCTCGGGCCGCTGCTGGGTGGTCTGATGCTCGCTTCGCTGTGGTGGGGTGCGTCGATGCTCATCGGTGTGCCGGTCATGCTGGTGGTCGTTGCCGCGGTACCGGTGCTGATTCCCGAATACCGTGCGCCGAGCGCGGGTCGACTCGATCCGATCAGTGTCGCGTTGTCGCTGGCCGCGCTGCTGCCGTTCGTCTACGGCGTGAAGAAGCTGGCCGAGACCGGATTCGCCGCCGAATCGCTGCTCACGCTGCTCGCCGGTGTGGTGTTCGCGGTGGTCTTCGTCCGCAGGCAGCTGCGCCTGGCCGATCCGCTGCTCGACGTGCGACTGTTCGCGAATCGCACGTTCAGTGGGTCGCTCGGCGTGTACATGCTGGCCGCCGTCGCCCTGGGCGGGGTGTACCTGCTGTTCACCCAGTACTTGCAGTTGGTCGCGGCCCAGTCGCCGCTGCAGGCGGGGCTGTGGATTCTGCCCGCCGCCATCGGCCTGGTCATCGTTTCCACCGTCACCCCCGCGCTCGCTCGCCGCATTCGTCCCGCCTCTCTCATCGCCGCGGGCCTGGCGGTCTCGGCGGTCGGCTACCTGGTGCTCACCCAGGTCGGCAGCGTTGCCGGGCTACCGCTGCTCATCGTCGGTTTCTACGTCCTCTACCCGGGCATCGCCCCGGCGATGGCACTGATCCCGGGCCTGGTCATCGGTGCGGCCCCGGCGGAGAAAGCAGGCGCGGCCTCGGCCGTGAACAGCACCGCCAGCGACCTGGGCGTGGCATTGGGCGTCGCGCTGCTCGGTAGCGTGGGCGCGGCCATCTACCGCGCCGACATGTCCGAGGCGGAGGGAGCCGCCTCGGAAACCCTTCCGGCAGCGCTGAGTTCGGCCGAGTCGCTGCCCGCCGACCTCGCCGATTCGCTCGTACTGGCTGCTCGGGAAGCGTTCACCCACGGACTGAACGCCGCCGCGTGGACCGCTGCTGTGCTCTCGGCCGCCGGTGCGGTGCTGGCGGTGGCGTTGCTGCGCCGGATCCCGGCCGGGGCGACCTCGGTGCCGGAAAATATGGAGACAAAGGAGGTTTCGGCGGCAGGCGGTGCCGCCGAGCGACCCACCGTCGCTGTCTGACGGTCGCGCGATCTCGTCGACCGAGAGCGATCCGCAGCCCCAGTTCGCCGGGTGCTGCGGATCGCTGTATCCACTGCCCTGCAGAGTATTACGTGAAATCTGTCGGGGATTCCGGAGTTGCGCGTCGGCGGTTACCGCCGGTCGACTCGTTCATCGGGGGAGGTGCGGCCGGTGACCACCATCAGTAGTTCTGCCGCCGTGCCGGTGATCGGTGCGCCGTTGCCCGCGGTCCAGGAGCTGTCGGTGGCTCGCAACGAGTATCCGGCCAGCCGATTCTGCGCGTGGAAAGGGGCGCCCATCGTCCATACCCGGTCCAGTGCGAGTTGCGCTGGCGCAGGTGGCATCACCCGGTCGATGCCGAGCGGGACGGCGATGTCCTGCCCGTGCACCAGCAGATCCATCAGCCGATCGACCGGTGTGGTGCCGATCGGGATGGCCCTGGAGTCGATCGTGGCGCGCAGTTCGGCGAGCAACTCGGCGGTCGGTGTCCGGTCGGCGTGCCGGACAGCGGTGTCATGGATGAGGCGGTCGGTGTTG
The DNA here is from genome assembly GCF_042794235.1 of Nocardia sp. NPDC056541. Lineage (NCBI taxonomy): Bacteria > Bacillati > Actinomycetota > Actinomycetes > Mycobacteriales > Nocardiaceae > Nocardia > Nocardia sp. NPDC056541. The sequence goes on along the minus strand of NZ_JBHTUD010000001.1, from coordinate 636,481 downwards.
CCGCGCGCGCGGATCAGGTTCACCAGCAAGGCCGCGACCGTGACGCGGGTGGCCAGCACCAGGTGCGCCACAACGTCCCGAATCCGCCACCCCTCGCACAGGGACGCGGTGTCCCACGCCGATGCGGGCAGGCCGCGCAGCAATTCGGCCAGGGTGGTGCGTTCGTCGGCCACCGCCTGCCAGATCGTGTCGTTCCTCGTGTCCTGTCGGGTCATCGTCGGTTCTCCTTCGCGTGGGCGTCCTCGGTACCGTAGGAGTTCCACCGAGGTGGAGGTGCCAGCGAAAGTGACTCACATCACATATCTGACGATCGGCGAGCTCGCCACCAGGACCGGCGTCGCGGTGCGAACGGTCCGGTACTACTGCGACGCGGGCCTGCTGGACGCGGCGCGCACCCCCACCGGCCACCGAGTGTTCGAACCCGGCGCGGTCGACCGGCTGGTGCTGCTACGCCGGCTGCGCTCCTTCGGCATCGGACTGGCGGCGATCGAGGACGTGCTCGACGGCACTCGCTCGCTCGCCGAGGTGATCGCGGCCGAACGCGTCGCCGTCGACGACGAACTCGACGCGTTGAATCGTCGTCGGGCGCTCCTGCGCGCCGTCGAATCGGCCGCTCCCGACCGGCATGACGAACGCCTGAATCTGCTTGCCGCCGTGGTCGATCCGCGCGCGGCCCACGATGTCCTCGTCACGTTCTGGCGCCGCCAACTCACCCCGCTACCGGCCGCGGCCATCGACGGTTTCCTCAGCATGAACGTCCCCGAACTGGCACCCGGCGCCCACCCCGAACACCTCCTCGCCTACGCGGAACTGATTGCCGTGGCCTCGAATCCGGATATCGCGACCGCCGTGTACGACACCATCCGGCACCGCAGCACCCCCGGCATCCGCGACGAACGGCGCCTCCTGTTCGACGTAGCCGATGCTTGCGTCGCGGTCGCGCCCCTCGTCACCGCGGGCCACCCACCCCACTCCGGCCCTGAACTGGACCATTACGTCGCGATCCACGCCACCGCCCGCGACCGCCACGACACCCCGTCGTTCCGCCGCCAACTCCTTGTCGACGCCGCGGGCGCAGACCACCGAGTCCGCCGATACTGGCACCTCACAACAACTCTCACCGGCGAAACCGCCACCTCCGGCACCACCCAACTCTGGCTCTTCGACGCCCTGACCACGTCGGTGACGTGACAAGGGGAGGCCGGCGACTGACCGGCCTCCCCTTGTCACGACGCAGAACTCAGGGAACGACTTCGACGATGTCGCCCGGTTCCAGCCACTCGTAGTGCGCCTTGGCGCCTTCCGGGGTCAGGCGGATGCAGCCGTGGGACTGCTCCTCGGTGGGTCCGATGTGGTAGGCGATGTCACCGTTGAAGAAGACCGCGTACTCCATGGGGGCGTTGTGCAGCGTGCTCCAGTGGAACGGCTTCTTGAAGGCCACCTTGAAGACTCCGGGCGGCGTTTCGTAACCGGGGCGGCCGTGGGACATCGGGCTCGGCCCGAAGGTGACCTTGCCGTTGTCCATCAACCACGCGTTGTTGGTCGACAACTGCAGGCACGCACGGGCTTTCTCGCTGCACGGAGCCACCACGGGCTCCGGCGGCGGGGCGGGAATGATGGCGGGCACGCCGGGCACATCGGGCCCGCCGGGCCACAGTGGTTCGGCCTGAACGGGTGCTGTGACCGCGGCCCCGACCGCCGCCGCGCACATCACCGCCTGCACGGCCCATCGGGGAATACGACTACTACTCACGAAATCTTGCCTCTCTCGCCGCGCCCAGCCCTGGTCGTCGTACGCCCAGAACATGAGCTTTCACCATCGACACAAGCCTCGGAAAACATAGAGGTACAGCGATCATGGAGTATTCCGATCGTGTTGAGCAAGCCCAGGGCCGGGCTACCGGCGCGTCACGCGCCGCAGCGGATCGGTCGGGGCCGCCGCGGGAGGGTCCGCCCGGAACACACGGGCGGCCAACGGTGGCAACACCATCAGCCGGGTGAGCTGGTTGCGCAGCCAGATCCGGGTGTTCGTGGCGGGGACGAGCATGGCGCTGCCGGTGCCGACCGAGCGCTGGCGAGCGCGGACGATCGGGCGGAAGGCGTGTTCGTAGCGAGCGAAGGCAGCGGTGTGGCCGTCGCTCTCGGCGAGGGCGGTGGCGAGAAGATGCGCGCCTTCGATGGCGAGGGCGGCGCCCGAACCCGAGAACGCGGTGGCGCAGTAGGCGGCATCGCCGACCAAGCCGACGCGGCCGTGCGACCAGGTCGGCATCCGGATCTGTGTCATCGCGTCGAGATAGAACGTCGGATCGGCGGTGGCGGCGTCGAGCAGAGTGGGGATTTCCCAGCCGGCGGTGGCGAATTGCTCGCGCAACAGCTCGATCTGTGATTCCCGGTCGCGCGGGAAGTCGAACTCGCGCGAGGTGCGGAACGCGAAGAACGCTTGCGCGTCTCGGTGATTGCCGGATCGATACACCCCGGCGACGCGGCCCGCCGTATTGTGCAGCGTCACCTCTCGCCGCGCGCCGAAGCTCACATCCACCGTGGCGGTCGCGAAGCCGATGCCGAGCGGGTGCGCCGCCTCGGCCTCGCTCAGCACCGCGAGATTGCGCACGCGCGAATGCAATCCGTCGGCGCCGACGACCAGGTCGAATTCCGCGCTGGTGCCACCGGCGAAACTCACCTGGACCGTGTCGCCGTCCTGGGCGATGGTGTCGACGGTGTCGCCGAAGCGGTAGTCGACATCGTGCGCGGTGGCGTCGTAGAGAACGCGGGCGAGGTCGCCGCGCATCACCTCGATATCGCCGGGCTCGTCGAAGGTGCTGGTCGGCATACCGGCGACTCGTCGTCCCTCGGCATCGACGAAGGTGAGCGCCCGGATATCGGTGGCGAGGTCGCGCAACGCGGGCAGCACCCCCATGGATTCGGCGATACCGACCGCGGCGCCGCGCAGATCGACGCCGTTGCCGCCCGCGCGCAGCTCCGGAGCTTGTTCGACGACGGTGGGACGGAACCCCTGGCGGACGAGCCAGTAGGCGAGAGTGGGCCCGGCGATGCTGGCGCCGGAGATGAGAATGCGGGGATTGGTCGACATGACGACTCCTCAGTGACTGACCGTTGGTCAGTTTTCACCGTAGGCTCCTGACCGATGGTCAGTCAAGGGATAGAATACGCCGATGAGTGATGACGCAGCGGTCGGCACCAGGGAGCGCATTCTTGCCGTCGCGATGGATCTGTTCAGCGCGCACGGTTACCACCGCACGACGGTGCGGGCGATCGCCGACCAGCTCGACATCTCCAAGGCTGGTGTCCTCTATCACTTTCCGAGCAAGTACGACATTCTCGCCGGACTGGCCGAGCCGCTGCTCGTCGCCCTCGCCGCCGCCTTGGCCGCGGCGGCCGACCCTGATCCGCGGGTCGCCCGCAGGCAGGCGCTCGAAGGAATTCTCGAGGTCTACATCGAGCATCGATATCTGCTGCGCCTCAACGTCAACGATCTCGCGCTCGCCGCGTCGGGCAGCATCTTCGAACGGTTCCGCGACTTGGTATTGGCCGCGAATGTGCTGGTAGCGGGACCGAATCCGACGCTGTCCGATCGCGTGCGCGCCGTGCAGGCATTGGGCGTGCTCAGCGACCCGGTGGTGTTGTTCGCGGACGAATCGCCGACGGCTCTGCGTGCGGAAGTGCTGGCCGGGGTGGATCTGCTGTACCCCGACGACATGAATGCTGCTGCGGTGCACCGTGGTAGGCCCGCACTGCTCGACGAAGCGGGAGTAGCCGCGGCGCGCAGGATGAGCCGGGTCGAGCACCGCAGCGCCGCGGAGATCGCCGCCACGCTCGGCGTCTCGCGAGCAACCGTGTATCGGTATCTCAAAGACTAATTATGAGACGAATTATGAGACATTAATGAGACAAATCCGCGAACACTTGACGACTTAGGTAAGCCTGACCTACTCTGATCTCGGCGTACGGATGAGCCGGTGGTCCCGAGGGCTGCGGTCGACTCCGCCATCCTGCCGCGGCGGGCTCCGTTTTCGAGACGGAGCCCGCCGCTACGTCTTACCGGCTGTTGAGCGCCGTTTCGGATGGTGTAAACCGGACGGTATGAGCGAAACGCCCCTGTCCCTGGCCGATGTCACCCCCGAGTTGATGACCAAGGCCAGCGAAGGCACCTTCACCGACCTCATCGGCCTGCGCTACACCGAGGTCACCCCCGACCGGGTCCGCGGTGAATGGCAGGTGCGTCCCGAACTGCATCAGCCCGCGGGTATCCAGAACGGTGGCGTCTACTGCACCATCATCGAAACTCTCGCGAGTGTCGGCGGCGGCGTCTGGTTCGGCGAGCGTGGTTCGGTCGTCGGCGTCAACAACAACACCGACTTCCTGCGTGCGGTCCGCGAGGGCGTCCTCACCGGCGAGGCCACCCCCATCCACCGTGGCCGCAGCCAGCAGCTCTGGGTCGTCGTCATCACCGACGCGGAAGGCCGCACCGTCGCCCGCGGCCAGGTCCGCCTCCAGAACCTCGCCGCCTAGCGGTCCATGGGAGCCCCCGGCCTTGCCGGGTTCGGCGTCGTTCCGGTCTGAACCTGTGAGTTCAGCTTTCTGTACGAGTCCGGTGGCATCGGCGTACCGGGATCGATAACATCGGTCTTTGTGAAGCACGTTGTAGTCGCGGGCGGGACAGACGGGTTGGGGCGGGCGGTCGCACTGGACCGACTCGCCAAGGGCGATGCCGTCGTGGTGATCGGGCGCGATCCGGCGAAGGGCGCGGACCTCCTCGCCGCGGCGGCGGCCATCGGCGCGGACCGACGTGCGCATTTCGTGCGGGCGGACCTGAGTTCGATCGCCGAGACGCGCACCGCGATCGAGTCCGTGCGCGCCCACTTCACCCGACTCGATGCCCTCGTGCTGTGCGCGCGGCACTATCGCTCCGAGCGGCTGGTCACGGTGGAGGGGTTCGAATACACCTTCGCCTTGTTCTACCTGAGTCGCTTCGTGCTGAGCTACGAACTGATCGATCTGTTCGACTCCGCGGTCGACCCGGTCGTCTTGAACGTGGCGGGGCCAGGCAGCGGGACCGAGGAGATCCGCTGGGACGATTGGGGTTTCGAGCGTGATTACCACGGGTTGCGTGCCCTGTCCCAGGGTGGACAGCTCAACGATCTACTGGGTATCGAGTTCGCGCGCCGATCGTCCTCGACGCGCGTGCGCTATGTCCTGCTGCACCCCGGTGTGGTCGATACCGGCCTGTCGGGCGACTATGACGCGGAGATGGCAGTGAGGGTCGAGGCGATGCGCGCGACAGCGCAATCGATCGATCAAGCGATCGGTCCGATTCTGGGCGTCCTGGATGAACCGCCGACGGAGCCACTGGTCGCGATCGTGCAGGGCGCACGGCTCGACACCGCGGGGCCTGCCTTCGACTCCGCGGCGGCTATCAAGCTTTTCGACGAAACGGTGAGAGTGCTGGCTCGGCTGTGATCCGCGCGCCTCACCGAACTCGACACCCTTGTCGACCTGCTGCTGGGTGAGGGTGGTGAGCTCGGTACAGAAATCGCTCACCGTGGACCTGGTCGGGCGCACGATGATGTCGTGCTTGCTCACCCTGGTCCGGGTGGCGAGATCGACCACCGTGATCCCGATCTCGATGATCTCGTTGACCTGTCCGGCGGGCGGGTCGCCCGCCCAGCAGGTGGCTTCCACGTCGACCACGTTGAGCAGGCCGGTCCACTCGTTCATGGGTGTGACGGTACGGGCGCGTCGTGGTGTGCTCCAGTGATATTCGTGGTGCGGCGATCCGTGGCACAGGCGCACCCGCCGCTCGGCCGGTGAGTTGGCTGTTCCCGGGCCGATCCTGGACCCATCGTTAACATCTCGTTAATCGCCTCGGGGTCGTCCCCGGTCGCGCTCGGCGGCGGTCGCCGCGCAGCCGGGCGACGTGCCAGAATGTCGCTCACCGACCACGACCCGCCGAGGAGAGAACGTATGCGCCTGTCGCCGCACGAGCAGGAACGGCTGCTGCTGAGCTATTCGGCCGAGCTGGCGCGCCGCAGGCAGGCGCGGGGGTTGAAGCTGAACCATCCGGAGTCGATCGCGTTGATCACCGATCACGTGCTCGAGGGAGCACGGGACGGGCGGACCGTGGCGGAACTGATGTCGTCGGGGCGATCGGTGCTCACCCGCGAGGATGTGATGGAGGGGGTGCCGGAGATGATTCACGACGTGCAGGTCGAGGCGACGTTTCCCGATGGCACCAAGCTCGTCACCGTGCACCACCCGATCGGATAGGCGAGACCCATGATTCCCGGCGAATACCTCTGTGCCGAGGGCACGATCGAACTGAACGCGGGCGCGGTACGCGTCGAGCTCGAGGTGGTCAATACCGGCGACCGCCCCGTTCAGGTGGGCAGCCACGTGCACTTCCCGCAGTCCAACGCCGCGCTGGAATTCGATCGCGAAGCCGCCCACGGGCACCGGCTCGATATCCCGGCAGGCACCGCCGTTCGATTCGAACCCGGTCTGCCGCAGCGGATTTCGCTGGTTCCGCTCGGTGGTACCCGCGAGGTATACGGCATCAGCATGAACCCGCCCGGGCACCTGGATGCCTGAGGTGACCGACAACCATCGCGCGGCAAGCCTCTCGCCGCGACGTCCGGGAGAGAGCCGATGACCGAACTGAGCCGCGCCCGCTACGCCGAACTGTTCGGGCCGACCGCCGGCGACCGTATTCGCCTGGCCGACACCGACCTGATCGTCGAGATCACCGAAGACCGCAGTGGCGGACCGGGACTCGCCGGTGAGGAAGCGGTGTTCGGCGGCGGCAAGGTGCTGCGCGAGTCGATGGGTCAGTCACGCGCGACCCGCGCCGACGGCGCCCCCGACACCGTCATCACCGGTGTCGTGATCATCGACCACTGGGGGATCATCAAGGCCGACGTGGGCATTCGCGACGGCCGGATCTGCGGAATCGGCAAGGCGGGCAACCCCGACACGATGTCGGGCGTGCACCGCGATCTCGTTGTCGGCCCGTCGACCGAGATCATCGCGGGCAACGGCCGCATTCTCACCGCGGGCGCCATCGACTGCCACGTCCACTTCATCTGCCCGCAGCTGATGGACGAGGCGCTCGGTGGCGGCATCACCACGCTCATCGGCGGCGGCACCGGCCCCGCCGAGGGTTCCAAGGCCACCACCGTGACACCGGGCTCCTGGCACCTGGCGCGGATGCTGGAATCCCTGGACCACTGGCCGATGAACATCGTGCTGCTCGGCAAGGGCAACACGGTCAGCCAGGAATCGATGTGGGAGCAACTGCGCGGCGGCGCATCGGGTTTCAAACTGCACGAGGACTGGGGCTCCACCCCGGCCGCGATCGATGCCTGCCTCACCGTCGCCGACGCGGCCGGCGTGCAGGTGGCACTGCACTCGGACACGCTGAACGAGGCCGGTTTCGTCGAGGACACCCTCGCCGCCATCGCGGGCCGCGGCATCCACGCCTACCACACCGAGGGTGCGGGTGGCGGCCACGCGCCCGACATCATCACTGTCGCTTCCCATCTCAATGTGCTGCCCAGCTCCACCAACCCCACCCGGCCGCACACCGTCAACACCCTCGACGAGCACCTCGACATGCTGATGGTGTGCCATCACCTGAGCCCGTCGATCCCTGAGGACCTGGCCTTCGCCGAATCGCGGATCCGCCCGTCCACCATCGCCGCCGAAGACCTCCTGCACGATCTGGGCGCCATCTCCATGATCGGCTCGGACTCCCAGGCGATGGGCCGGATCGGTGAAGTGGTGATGCGCACCTGGCAGACCGCGCACGTGATGAAACGCCGCCGTGGCGCCCTGCCCGGTGACGGCGCGGCCGACAACGCCCGCGTGCAGCGCTACATCGCCAAATACACGATCTGCCCGGCGGTTTCGCACGGACTCGACGACGAGATCGGCTCGATCGAGGTCGGTAAGCTCGCCGACCTGGTGCTGTGGGAACCGGCGTTCTTCGGTGTCCGGCCGCACGCGGTCCTCAAGGGCGGCATGATCGCCTGGGCCGCGATGGGCGACGCCAACGCCTCCATCCCCACCCCGCAGCCCGTGCTTCCACGCCCCATGTTCGGCGCCGCGGCCCCGGCCGCCGCGGCGACCTCCCTGCACTTCGTCTCCGAACAGGCCATCGACGACGGCCTCGCGAACCGGTTGAACGTGCGCCGAAAGCTGGTGCCGGTCAAGAACGCTCGCCGCGTCACCAAGGCCGACATGCCCCACAACGACGCCATGCCCCACATCGAAGTAGACCCCGATACCTTCACTGTCCGCATCGACGGCGAAGTCTGGGCAGAGGAACCCGCCACCGAACTCCCGATGGCCCAGCGCTACTTCCTTTTCTGACCGCCGTCTTCGCTGCGTCCGTGCCGGGCTGATGAACGCTGTCGCGGCTGTGTCCATTAGGCTCGTCGCGATCCGAGCGGGGCGGGTTCCGGCACGCCTTCCGCCGCACAGCGCCGGGGACCCCGGCGGGAGGGGAACACAGCATGGACGACCTGAACAACGCCGCCGCGGACCTGTCGCGCTGGGCGGAGGACCTGGAACAGAAGGCGCAGCGCTACCAGGAGCTGCACGCCAAGATGACCGCGGTGAGCGTCACCGATACCTCGGCCGACGGCCGGATCAGCGTCACCGTGGACGCCAACGGTTCGACCACCGCGATCACCTTGGCGGCCGCCGTGCGCGGCATGGATCCCACCGCCGTGGCGGCCGAGCTCATGGCCTGCACGCATCGCGCCCAGGCGCGCCTGCGTGACCAGGTCACCGGCCTGGTCCATGACACGGTCGGCACCGACGAGGCCGGGGAGGCGATCGTCGGCCAGTACAGCGACCGGTTCCCCGACCTGGACCCGACCGCGTCGGCGCCCGTCCCGCCGTCGTCGCCGCCCGCCGCTCCGGCCGCCCCCGCCGCATCGTGGCCGGCCGCGCCCGAGGCTCCCGCCACTCGCAAACCCGACCGCGATCGGGTTGTCGCGCCCGAGGAGCCGTCCGACGAGGACATGTTCTACCAGCGCAAATCCTGGTTGCAGTAGCCACCGCTACAACCCGGCACACATTCGAGGGAACCGAACGGGGCCGGGGCGCGTCCAACTAGATCGAGAGCTGCGGACTCGACCGAGTTCGCCGGAGGAGGGATTCTGCGTGACCAGTCTGGTGAATGTGAATCTGGAGGCGATCAGGTCACAGGCCTGCTCGGTGGACGGCGTGTCCGGCGGGGTCGCCAAGGCGCTCGAGGCGGCGAACTATCTCGCCCACGCCGACGACGGCTACGGCCTGCTCGTGAAGCCGTACGCGGTGAGCACCCTCAACTCGCTCCACGACGACATCACCGAGGCACTGGCGCAGCTCGACACCCTGGCCGCGGAGATGCCGGGCAAACTCCGCACCGCCGCCGACACCTTCGAAACGTGTGACACCACCCGGGCGGGCGATCTCACGGGCAAGACCGCCGAGATCGAAAGGAACGTCTGACCATGGCCGACGGACCCAACGCGGCGGGCACGTTCCTCAACGAGCACACCGTCCTGCCCGGCACGGTGAGCACTTTCGACGACGGCGAAGCTCCCGAGAACGACCTGCTCCAAGACGGCGTCGACTATCGGGACACCTATTACCAGGAGAACAACTTCCTGTTCAGCAATGTGGGCCGGCCGACGGGTGGGGAGGAACCCGACGCGGGCATCATGAAAGGCACACTCCAGGGTGACACCTGGGAGAACGGCCTCGGCCTCTACAACGCGATGACCGGCGACGGGTCGATCATGACCAAGGTCGACGCCATCTCCAAAGCGGCCGGTACCGCGGGTGATTGGGCGTCGGCGGCGACGATGTTCGGCAAGGCGATCAAGGGCACCTCCACGCTGGCGAAGTTCGACCCGTTCAACTTCCTCGGCTCGCAACTGATGAGCTGGATGCTCGAACACGTCGAACCGGTGCGCAAATCACTGGAATCGATCACCGGCAGCCCGGATATGGTCCAGGCGTATTCGGATTCGTGGAAGGCAATCGCCGAGAGTCTGACGACCACCGCGCAGGAGTGGGCGACCGCGCTCGACACCGGAATCGGTGAATGGGCAGGTGCCGCGGCCGAAGCCTACGTGGCCAAGGCGACCGAGCTGACCGGCAAGATCGCCGAGAAGGCAGCCGTCGCCGAGGTGCTGTCGGAGTGCAACGCGGCGATGAAGGGCATCGTCGAGACAGTGCGCGAGATCGTGGTCGAGATCCTGAGCAATCTCGCCGGCATGCTCGCCGAGATGACCGCGCTGCTCATCGCCTCCGCCGGAACTGCCACCCCCGCGCTCATCGCCAGGGCGCTGCTCGACATCTCGCTGGCCACAGTGACGGTCTCGCAGATGCTGGTGAAACTGGCGCAGGCGCTGATCGATACGAAGATGCTGGCGCAGAGCGCGGTGAAGATCATCCAGGGCGTGACCGAGGTCGAGACCGCGAAGTAGCGGCCGAGGAGCCGGTGCCGACCCGCGCTCGGTGGCAGACTGCGTCTATGACGATCAACGATTGGGCCGATGTCGACAGCTACCTCGTCACCACGCTCGTCGGTGACGAGGGAGCGCCCGCACTCACCGCCAACGCCGACGCGGGGCTGCCCGCCATCGACGTCTCCCCGCCCCAGGGCAAACTGCTGAACCTGTTGGCCCGCACCGCGAAAGCGCGCCGGGTCCTCGAGATCGGCACCCTCGGCGGATACAGCACCGAGTGGCTGGCGCGCGCGGTCGGTGACGGCGGTCTCGTCGTCACCCTCGAATTCGAACCCCGCCACGCCAAGGTCGCGCGCGAGAACCTCGACCGCGCCGGCGTGGGGGAGCGCGTCGAGATCCTGGTGGGTGCGGCCCTCGACACCCTACCCGGTGTCGCCGAGGATCTGACCGAACCGTTCGACCTGGTCTTCATCGACGCCGACAAGGTCAACAACTCCAACTACGTGCAGTGGGCGCTGCGCCTGACCCACCCGGGCTCGGTGATCATCGTCGACAACGTGGTGCGCGCGGGCGCGGTGGCCGACGAGCAGACCGAGGATCCCAATGCCCGAGCGAGCCGCGACCTGATCGAATTGCTCGCCGCCGAACCGAGTGTCGACGCGACCGTCATCCAGACCGTCGGCGCGAAAGGGTGGGACGGATTCGCCTACGCCGTGGTGAACGGCCCGAATTCCTGATCTTCACCGCCCGGCAATGCGCAGGGTCATTGCCGGGCGTCCGGGATTCATCGGGAGGTTGTTCGCTGCCGCTAGCGTGGGACTGTTCGACTTCAGGAGCCGCCATCATGGAATTCCGTCATCTCGTCTCGTTCATCGCGCTCGCCGAGGAATTGCATTTCGGACGGGCGGCGCAGCGCCTGCATCTGACGCAGCCGAGCCTCAGCGCTCAGTTGCAGAAGCTGGAGAAATCCCTGGAAGTGCAGCTGGTCGCGCGCAATTCACACGAGGTGCGGCTGACGCCGGCGGGCCGGGAGTTCGAGCTGCAGGCCCGCCAGATCATCGCCCAGCTCGACCGGGCCGCCCAGGCCGCGAAGGCGACCGCCGCCGGTCGCGCCGGTAGCCTGAACGTCGGCTACAACCTGCCCGCCAGCAAACACATCCTGCCCGACGCGCTGGCCCAGCTCACCGACCGCCACCCCGGCATCTCGGTGTCGCTGTGGGAGAAGCGAACCGGGCCGCAGCTGGCCGCCCTGGCCGACGGATCCCTCGACCTGGCCATGGTCTACGGCCACCCCAGCACCGCCGACTTCCGGTACCGCCGGCTGCTGCACCGGATTCCGCTGGTGGCGGTGGTCGGCCGGCAGCACCGCTGGGCGCACCGCTCGCACGTGCCGTTCGCCGAACTGCGGGACCAGGACTGCGTGCTGTTCGCCCGTGAACAGTGTCCGGCGATGTACGACGCGATCCTGCGGTCGGCCGCGCAGACCCGGATCTCGCTGAACATCACCCAGATCGCCGACGATCCGGGCGCCACCGCCCACATCGTCTCGGTGCGCCCACTGGTGGGATTCGCCTCGCTGCCACGGGCGGTGTCGGCGGGTATGGGGTCCTCGGACACCGACCCGGTGGCGGTGAAGCTGGTCGATCCGGTCCCGACCCTGGATCTGCACGTGGTGTGGCGGGCCGACGAACAGAATCCGGCGGTGGCGATGTTTCTGGATTGCCTCGCGTCCACGGCACCTGCCCTGGCCGACGACCAGGTCTTGACGGCGTGAAGTCGTCGTTCATTTCAGTCCCGACCGCACGAACGCATTGACGATGTGGCGCTGCAGCACCAGATACAGCAGCAGCACCGGCAGGCAGGCCAGACCCGCCAGCGCCATCATCGGCCCCCACTGATCGCCTTCGGTGCCCATGAAACTACGCAGTCCCAGCTGCAGCACACTGTTGGACTGACGCAGCACGACCGCGGGCCAGAAGTACTCGTTCCACGCGTTGATGAACAGCAGGATGCCGAGCGCGGCGAGCGCGGGTCGCAGGTTCGGGACCACCACGGTCCACAGGATCGACCACGACGAGCGCCCGTCGATCTTCGCGGCGGCGATGAGCTCTTTCGGGAACGCCGACATGTGCTGGCGCAACAGCAGCACCGCCAGCGCCGAGCACAGCGTCGGCAGCACGACGCCGATCAGGGTGTTGATCAGGCCCAGCTGGTTGAGCAGGATGTAGTTGGGCAGCATCGTCACCTGGAACGGCACCAGCCACACCCCGACGAACGCCAGATACAGCAGCTTCTGCAGCGGGAAGGTGTAGATGGCGAACGCGTACGACGCCAGCAACGCGATGAGCAGCTGGCCCGCCGCCGAGAGCACCGCGACGAAGAACGTGTTGGCGATCAGACCGGCGATGTCGACCTTCTGCGCCGCGTCGAGATAGTTGGCGGTCGACAGGGGCCACGGGATCGGCGACAGCGAGGTGACGTCCTCGGGTCTGCGCAGCGACGTCGCGAACAGCCAGTAGATCGGGAACACGCACACCAGCGCCGTGGCGGCGAGCAGCAGGTGGCTGCCCGCCCCGCGCAGTCGTTCAATCGTCATGGACAGCAACCTTTTCCGAGATCCAGACCAGCAGCGCGGCCACCAGACCGAAGCCGAAGAACAGCAGCACACCGGCCGCGGCGCTCAAACCGGCGTCGAAACTGTGGAAGGCGTAATCCCAGAGCAGGTAGTAGATATTGGTGGTGGCCTGCGCGGGACCGCCCTGGGTCATCGAGTCGATGAGCGGGAAAGTCAGTGTGGGACTGAGCAACACGGTTGTGAGGACGAGGAACAGCACAGTGGGCGAGAGCAGCGGCAGGGTGATCCAGCGCCGGATCTGACCGGGTGAGGCGCCGTCGACCCTGGCCGCTTCGTCGTAGTCACCGCTGATGCCGGCCAGGCCCGCCCACACCACGAGCACCGCGAAGCCGATCAGGTGCCAGGCGGTGATCGCGATGATCACGCCCTGCGCGGTCGCGGTCTCGTACACCCAGTTGCGGTCCGAACCGGTCACCTGGGCGAGGAAGCCCGTCCCCGGATGCAGCAACCAGCGCCACACCGCCGCCGCCGCGACCGGCGCGACCAGGAACGGCGCGAACACCAGTGCCTGATAGATCGTGCGCGCCCGACCGGTGACTCGTCTGCTCGCCATCGCGATCACGACCGGCAGCACCACCGTGAACGGCAACAGGCCCAGGATCAGTGTCCCGGTGCGACCGAGGGCGCCCCAGAACGCCGGAAGGTCCAGCAGCCGTTCGTAATTCGCGGTGCCCACCGGTGTCATCGGTGCGGTCGGCAGCAGGTTCCACGAGTAGGTGGACAGCTGCAGGGCCTGCACCAGCGGTTGATAGGTCCACACCACCAGCAGCACCAGTGCCGGGCTCAGATAGAGGTAGGGCGCGACGAACCGGGCCACATGGCGGCGGGTGAGGCGCCGGCGCACCGGTGTCGCCGCGACCGGCGGTACCGGCGACGCCGGCGCATCGATGACGAACATCTACCGCACCGCCGCCCGCGCGGCGACGATCGCCGCGATCTGCTCGAGCATCTCCGACTCCGGCCGGTCATAGACCTTCGGCGCCGGAGCGGCGTCGATCGCGGTGGCCAGCACTGTCGACTCCGTGACGTCGACGCGGCTGAATCCGAATCCGACGAAACCGCGGTGCCTGCCCGCCGGTGCCATGGGGTCCACCCGGTAGGCCGTCGCGGGACCGATCCACACCGGAATCCCGGCCAGCGCCGACGCGCCGGTGAGGTGGTTGTGTCCGCACAGGATCATCCGGACATCGGTGCCCGCCACGACCTCGGCCAGCTGCTCGGCGTCCTTGAGCCGGAGGAAGTCCAGGGTGGCCAGCGGGGAACGCAGCGGCGGATGGTGCACCACCAGCACGGTGCCGTGCGGGGCGGGGGTGCGCAGCTGCTCGGCCAGCCAGGCCAGCTGCTCCGGCTCGAGCTTGCCGTCGTGCTGGAACGGTGTGGTGCTGTCCAGCACGATGATCCGCACGCCCGCGATCTCGACACTCTGGTCGTGTGGGAGATCCGGGTCCACGGTGTCGCGGCCGAGCAGTTCGGTGCCGAAGGCGGTGCGTTCGTCGTGATTGCCCATCGCGTAGACGATCTCGGCGCCGAGATCGGCCGCGACGGGCTCGACCGCGGCCCGCAACCGCCGGTAGGCCTCGGGCGAACCGTTGTCGCTGAGATCACCGGAGAAGATCAGCACGTCGACGCGCTGCCCGAATTCGCGCAGCCGGTCGAGCACCGCGGTCAGATTGGCGGCGGTGTCGACACCGTGGAGCAGTTCGCCCTCGGGCCGCAGGTGGGTGTCGGTGATCTGGACGATCGTCAGCCCGCTCATGACTTCGGCATGAGTTCGGTGCCCGCGGTGCGGGCGGCGGTGAGCGTCGACTGCGGGTCGGCGCCCTGGAACACGACGGCCTCGACGGCGTCCATCATGCCGTCGCGCATCTGCAGATAGTTGTTGCCCGGCATCGACACCCACGGCTCCATGTTCGCCAGCTGCGCGACATTCGGGCGCAGCAGCGGGTTCTGGTCGGCCCATTCCTTCAGCCCACCCGCTTCCTCGAGCAGGCCGGTCCGCAGCGGCAGGTAGCCGATGTTCTGCGCGATCTTCTTGTAGGAATCCTCGCTGGTCAGGTGCTTGATCAGTTCCCACGCGGCCCGCTGTTTCGCGGGGTCGTTGGACAGGATGTGCAGGCCCGCACCGGAATTCGTCGGGACGGCGGCTTTGCTGCCGAAACCGGGCATCGGCGCCGAACGCAGGTCCCACTTGCCCTTGGACCCGGTGACGAAAACGCTTTGCAACGCGCTGGTTTCGAGCATCATGCCGATCTCGCCGCGACCGAACGCCTCGTAGCCCTGCTTCTGATTGAGCTTGGGCATGCTGCCGCTGTTCACGAGGTTCTGCGCCATCTTGGTGACCTCGACGGCGGGCGCGTCGGCGAAGGTGAGAGTGTTGCGATCCTCGGAGATCACGCGGCCGCCGTTGGAGCGCACCAGCGACTGGAAGCACCAGTCCTTGGCGGTCTTGGTCAGGCAGTCGATGTAGACCCCGCCCTTGCCGGTGCGGTCGGCGATCGCCTTCGCGGCGGTGGTGACCTCGTCCCAGGTGGTGGGCGGCTTGGCGGGATCGAGACCGGCCTCGGCGAACAGCGACGCGTTCAGATACAGGACGGGCGTGGAGAAGACGAACGGAACGCCGTAGGTGTGGCCGTCCCAGTCGTCGAGGGTGCGGGCGCGGGGCGCGTACGCGTGCCGGGCGCCGTCGAAGTTCTGCTTCACTTCCGGTGCGCCGACCAGCTGGTCCAGCGGCTTGGCCTTGAGCTGGTGGATGGTGAAGTCCAGGTCGGAGAAGCCGAGCTGGGCGACGTCGGGCGGGGTGCCCGCCACCATCTGGTTCTGGATGCTGGAGACGGTGTCGGTGGCCGGGTTGGGGCTGTTGCCCTGCGGCTTCTGCGCGGTGACCTTGATATTGGGGTGCTTGGCACCGAAGTCGGCGATCAGGGCGTTGAAGGTGTCGGTCCAGGCGCCCGCCACACCGTAGCTGTAGGACTCGAAGACGATCGAAACCTGTTGGTCGGCAGCCAGTTCGGGAATCTGCGCGGTAGTGGTGGCGTCGGTGGACCCGGTGGTGCCGAGGCCGCAACCGGTGAGGGCGAGGGCGGCGGTGAACACCACGCCCAGCGCGGGCAGTGTGCGTTTCATCGTGGTTCTATCCTTGTCATCGGGGTGGTGCCGAAATCAGGGGACGGGGATCGCGGCCGCGTCGACGGCCGGTTCCGCGGGGGAGCTGGGCGCTTGCCACGTCAGCCGCAGGCCGGTGTCGGGGTCGAACAGGTGGATGTCGGCGGGGTCGACGCGGCAGGCGATGTCCTCGCCCACCCGGACACCGGCCGGTCGCGCCGCGCGCACGCAGAGGCCGGACTCGAGGTGCACGAGTTCTTCGCTGCCGAGGTTCTCGACCATCCGTACCCGCCCGCGGACATCGGTCGAGGTGTCGTCGATCCGCAGGCGTTCCGGGCGGATTCCGGCGACGACGGCGGTGGCGTCGCCGGAATCCTCGGCAATGTCCAGGGCGGCATCGATGCCGTCGGCCATCACCGTCATATGGCCGTCGCTCGCGGTGACGACGGCGGGGAACAGGTTCATCGGCGGCGATCCGAGGAAGCCGGCGACGAAGGTCGAGCGCGGGCGGTCGTAGAGCTCCTCCGGGGTGCCGCACTGTTCGATGCGGCCCTGGTTGAGCAGCGCGATGCGCGTCGCCATCGTCATCGCCTCGACCTGATCGTGGGTGACGTAGAGGAAGGTCGCGCCGAGGCGCTGGTGCAGCGCGATCAGTTCGGCGCGGGTCGCGCTGCGCAGTTTCGCGTCGAGGTTCGACAGCGGTTCGTCCATCAGGAACGCGCCGGGATCGCGCACCATGGCGCGTGCCAGCGCGACTCGTTGCCGCTGTCCGCCGGACAGGGCGACCGGGCGTCGCTCCAGCAGCGCCGAGATCTCCAGCGTCGCCGACACCTCGGCGACCCGCCGCGCGATCTCCGCCCGTGGCCTGCGCCGGGCCCGCAACGGGAACCCGATATTGCGCGCCACCGAAAGATGCGGATACAGCGCGTAGCTCTGGAACACCATCGCCAGATCCCGCCGCTGTGGCGCCGCGTCCGTCACGTCGACGTCGCCCACCAGAATCCGCCCCGCGCTCGGCTCCTCCAGCCCCGCGATCATCCGCAACAACGTGGACTTGCCGCAGCCACTGGGCCCCAGCAACACCATGAACTCACCATCGGCGATGTCGAGACTCACCTCGCGCACCGCGTACTCGGCATCGAACTTCTTCGACACCGCTTCGATCTGCAGTCGTGCCATGCGCCCAGTGTCGAGCCCGCCACGGCCCCCGCGCCGGGGCGATAGTGAACGTCGATCGGTCCAATCATCTCGACCCCACCGACCCACGAACCGCACCATCGGTGCTCGTCGTGGTCGTCAGTCGTTGGCGGGGTTCGGCGACGCTGTCACCGGGTGATCGGCCGATGGTGGAAAGCCCCACCGGGGCGCCGATCTACATCGTGGTGGCGGTCAGCGGCGTCAGCGCAGCCGGACCGGTAGTTCGAGTAGGCCCCGGATGAGGGTGCTGGTTTGCCAGCGGAGGTCGGCGGTGGGGGCGAGGGTCAGGTCGGGGTAGCGGTGCAGGAGTGCGGTGAAGGCGATTTCGGCTTCTACGCGGGCCAAGGGGGCGCCGACGCAGAAATGGATGCCGTGGCCGAAGGCGAGGTGGCCGGCGGTGGGAGTGTCGGTGGCGAGGGTGTCGGGGGCGGCGAAGCGGGCGGGGTCGCGGTTGGCGGCAGAGAGGGCGACGTAGACGATCTCGCCTGCGGGGATCTCGGTGTCGCCCAGTGCGACCGGTTCCGCGGTATAGCGGGCGGTGGCCATGTCGACGGGGCCGTCGAAGCGCAGGAATTCCTCGATCGCGGCGGGGACACCGGTGGGGTCGGCGCGCAGGGCCTGCCACTGCTCGGGGTTGCGGAGCAGGGCGAGGACGCCGTTGCCGATGAGGTTCACCGTGGTCTCGTGGCCCGCGACCAGCAGCAGGAACGCCATCGACACCAGTTCCTGATCGGTGAGCCGATCGCCCTCCTCGTCCGCGAGGACCAGTTGGGACAGCAGATCCTCGGCGGGCGCGGACTGCTTGGTGCGCACCAGCTTCGCGAGATAGCCGACCATCGCGGCCGACGCGGCGGGACGCTCGTCCTGCTCGCCCTCGCCCACCACCGTGACCAGGGCCTTGGTCCAGGCTTGGAAATCGGCGCGATCCTCGAACGGGACACCGAGCAGCTCGCAGATCACCGTCACCGGAAGGGGATTGGCGAAATCGTTCATCAGATCGACCTCGTCGCGATCACCCATCGCATCCAGCAGCGACGCGGTGATCTGCTCGATACGTGGTCGCAGCAGGGCGACCTGGCGGCTGGTGAAAGCCTTGTTCACGAGCTTGCGCAGGCGGGTGTGCGCGGGCGGGTCGGTGCCGAGCATATGGCTCAGGAGCGCGACGATATTCGGGTCCGTCGCCGTGGTGTCGCGCTTGGTGTGCAGGATCGCGTTGAGCTGCACGGCGTCCTTGCCCAAGCGCGGGTCGGCGAGCGCGATCTTGGCTTCGGGATAGCCGACGACCACCCAGCGCACGACATCGTCGGGGAAGCGAACCCGATGGACGGGGCCCTCGGCGCGCCACCGGCGGTACTGCGCGTGCGGATCGTCGAAGAAGTCGGCGCCGATGGACTCGACAGGGGCGGAAGCGGTGAGGTCGGCCATCGAATCGACGGTACCCGCGCCGGGCCGAACGCGCATCGACCGTACACACCGGAAGCACGGAAAGCCCTGTGACGAACACGAATTCGCGTTCAGGTGGTGCGTGGCTCCGTCGTCGAGGTGCTCGACTCGACCGATGCCAGGAAATCCCGAAGGAGTTCGGTGACGGCCTCCGGTTGTTCGAGGGAACTCGAGTGACCGCACGCGGGGATCGTGTGGAGCCGGGCATGCGGGATGAGCGCGGCGATCTGGCGGGCATGCGGGAGCGGGGTGGCGGCGTCGTCCGCGCCGACGATGATCTGGGTGGGGACGGTGATCGCCGCGAGTTCGCCGTCGACGGCGCCGCGTTCGGTGACACCGTGGACGGCGTCGCGGGTGCCGATACGATCGATTCCGGCCAGGCGACGCGACCACTCGCGGACGACTTCCTTGCCGGTGCCGGAAGCCCGAAACGAGGGGCCGAACAGGTGCGTGGCCACCCGGCCGGCGATGGGGCGGATGCCGAGCCAGCGCAGCGCCAGGGCCAGCCGGTGGTATTCGCCGATCTTGGCGGGATCCTCGGCCTGAGCGCTGGTGTCGAGAAGCGTGAGCGATCGCAGGAGTTCGCCGTGCCTGGCGGCCAGTCGTTGGCCGACGAAGCCGCCCATGGACAGCCCGACCCAGTGCACGGGGCCCGCGTCGAGAGCGCGGATCACCCCCACCGCGTCGGCAGCGAGAGTGTCCATGTCATAGCCGCCGGCGGTGGGTGGGGTATCGCCCTGACCTCGCCAGTCGAGGGTGACGCACCGGTAGTCGCTTTGCAGGGCCTCGAGCTGGGCGCGAAACATCCAGCCACCGAACAACAATCCGTGGCCGAAGACCACGGTGGCGGCGTCGGGTGTGCCAGAGGGAGCGCCGGTGTCGGTATAGGAGATCGGAACATCGTCGAGAGTGATGACCGGCATGGGGTCGCTCGCCGCCGGTGCTCAGGCCGCCGCGAGGCGAACGTTGCGCATCGTCACCAGCGCGGTGGCACACAGGATTTCGCCGGATTCCTCCACCGAGAACACGTCGGCGGCGGCGATCGTGAGCAGTGCGCCCGGCTTGATCACCCGGCCGCGGGCGACCACGTTCGGCCCTTTGGCGGGCGCGAGAATCTTCACGGTGTAGTCGATGGTCATGTTCACCCAGCCTGCGGGCAGCAGCGTGCCCGCGGCCGAGCCGGCGGCGAAATCGGCGAGCGAGCCGAGGACGCCGCCCTGGAAATAGCCGTCGTGCTGGGTGAGTTCGCGCCGGTGTGGTTGCACGATCTCGACGTCGCCGGGCTCGACCCGGCTGAAGTGGAAACCCAGGTGCGCGGCGGCGGGCATGGACAGCACGACGCTGGGGACCAGCTGTGCGAAGTCGGGATTGGGGGCCTGTGCTGCGGTCATCGGCTCAGTCCTCTGCTCGGCAGCGGCGCGGCGTCGCCGCTGCTCCTGCGGCGAATCCTGCCCGCTGACGGCGCGCGGGAACAGCCCATCGCGGAAATTTCGCCTGCTGTTGGGAGTCCGGAAAGAGTTCGGCCGGGCGAGTGGCGCGTTCACCCGCCCGGCCGAGCGTTCAGCGAGTTCCGGCGTGCAGGACCACTTTGCCGTTGCGGCCGGGAGTTTCGGACACCACCGCGGCCTCGGCGGCCTGCGCGAGCGCGAAATCGGCCTGGACATCCAGTCGCAGGGTGCCGTCGGCGGCGAGGGTGACGAGTTCGGTGATCAACCGCACGTAGTCGGCCCGGTCGATGTCGGAACTGCGCTGCTGGCCCCAGAATCCTTTCACCACAGCCTGTTTGAAGATGACGGCGCCGGTGTCGATGATCAGCGGTTTGCCCGACAGCGCGCCGAAGGAGATCAGTTCACCGCGCGGGGCGAGCAGCGCCATCAGATCACCCGCGGCCGGACCGCTGACCTGGTCGACGGCGCGCACGATCGGTTCGCCACCGGTGATGTCGGCCCCCGTGGCGAGCCAGCCCACCGATTCGGTGTCGAGCACGGGACCGTAGCCGAGCTTTTCCAGCGCCTGCACCGACGACTGGCCGCGGACCAGGCTCAGCACCCGCACTCCGCGTTCCTTCGCGAACAGGTTGAGCAGGCGACCGACCGCGCCGTTGGCGGCGTTCACGACGATCCACTCACCGGCCCGCACCTGGAGATCGTCGAGCAGCATCAGGGCGCTCAGCGGCATGGCGAGCAGCTGGCAGGCGGTCTCGTCGGGCACGGAATCCGGCATCGGCACCGCTTGTTCGGCGCGGGCGACGAAGGAATCCGCCCAGGCGCCGCGGACGCCGGCGATCGCCACCCGCTGACCGACCTGAAGTGCGTCGACACCGGGGCCGACCGCGTCGACGACGCCGGCCGCCTCGGTTCCGGGGATCGCGGGCAGCGGCGGCCGATAGCCGTAGACGCCGCGGATGATCGCCAGATCGTGGTTGTGGATCGGCGACAGCGACATCGCGATCCGCACCTCACCCGCCCCGGGCTCGGGGGTGGGCGCCTGCTGTGCGGTGAGCACATCCTTCGGTTCGCCGAATTCATCGATGACAACTGCCTGCATGTCCGCCTCCGTGGTGGTTGCGAGTCCCTGCCGAGCGTGATCGTGCTCCATTGTGGCACCGTGACGGGCGCGGGTGGCTCAGGGATGCCCATGGTCGGACCCGGCTGTCAATACCTCGCAGGGCTGAGAGCGGGTCACTCCGACAGGGCCTGAAAATAGCTCGCACGGTGGACGAATGTGACCGGGAGGCGTGCGTACCCTCGGTGCATGGCAGACGCGCTCGGAACACGCTCGCCCGCAGTGCGATCCGGATCGCGGATCGCCGAGGTCGACATCCTGCGTGGGTTCGCCCTGTTCGGGATCCTGATCACCAACGTGGTCGTGGCGACCTCGCTGTGGTCGGTGGTAGGAACGCGCGAGGATCCGGTACTGCGTTTCGGCGGCACCGTCGATCTGCTGGTACGGGCCACCGTCGACGCGCTGTTCGCCGGGCGGTTCTACCTGCTGTTCGCGTTTCTGTTCGGGTACTCGTTCACGTTGCAGATCGCGGCGGCCCAGCGGGCGGGGGCCTCGCCGGTGCGGCGGTTGCTGCGGCGGTGTGCCGCGCTGATGGCGATCGGACTCGTCCACGTCTACCTGCTGTGGATCGGCGACATCCTCACCCTGTACGCGTTCCTGTGCCTGACCCTCATCGCGCTGCGCAAATTGCGGCCGCGGACCGCGGTGATCACCGGTGTGGTGCTGTACGCGACGTGGTCGGCGTGGAGCTTCCTGCCCGGCAGTACCGGTCTTCTCGCCTTCGGCGAGCTCGTCGACCTGCCCGCGATGTCGGCCGACTACACCGCGGACTTCGCATCGACGTTCTCCGCGCAGACGGCCATCGCGCCGGTGTTCCTGTTGCTGATCTGGTTCAGTCAGGGCGTACCGAGCCTGGCGATGTTCCTGATCGGCATGGCGGCGGGCAAACGCAACCTGTTCGCGGATCCGGATACGCTGCGCCGCTGGTCCTTTCGCGCACTCGTGATCGGCTTCGGCATCGGTGTTCCGATCTCGGCGATGACCTTCGCCGAGTCGATGACCTGGTGGCACGCCCCCGCGGTGATCCACGGCCTGCAGATGCTGGCGAACCCGTTCATGACGTTCGCCTATGTCGCCGCGGTCCTGCTGGCCGCGCAGTCCGCACGCCTGGGCCGCTTCACTGCGATCCTCGCCCCGGCGGGGCGCATGGCCGCTACCAACTACATCGGGCAATCCGTGGTGCTGATGCTCGTCTACACCGGATACGGCCTAGCCCTCGCCGATGACATCGCACCCCTGGGCGTCATCGCGATCGCCCTGCTCACCTTCGCCGCCCAGCTCGCGTTCAGCGCCTGGTGGCTGCGCGGTCATTCGTACGGCCCGGTGGAGTGGTTGCTCCGCGCCGCGACCTACCTGACCGTCCCAACGTGGCGTCGCCCCGTACAGAACGCTGCGCCCGGCGTCTGAGGCGCCGATTCGGCGCTCTACCGTCTGGGGGACGGCGACATTCTCACGCTGTACGCGGCCCTGGGCCTGGTCTTGATCGCGATTCGCGCGCTCGGTCCGCGTTCGGCCGCCCCCGCGGACCGCTCCTGCCTGGCGTTGCCCGGTGTCAGTCGGCGGTGCGCGGCGGGCGGTGGAACTCCGCCCGCCAGCGGTGCAGACCTGAGGCGTCGGCACGAGAGACGGTTTCTACCCGGACCGGGGTCAGGTCGGAGGCGGTGAAAGAGTCGATGTCGGCGCGGGTGAGCGGCCAGGGCGGGCCGGCGGTCGCGGGGGTCTGGCTGATGTCGGCGATCACGAGCAGGGTCGCGCCGGGTGCGAGGAGGTCCCGGATACCGGTGATGGCGTGGGTGCGGACGTCCAGGGGCAGGGATTGAACGGTGATCGACTCGACGACCAGGTCGAAGGCGTGGAGCCAGGTCGGCGGCGGGTGGAGGAGGTCGGCGACCTTGTAGGTGACGGGGGAATGCGGGAATCGGGCACGGGCGCCACGGATCGCGGTGGGGGAGATGTCGAAGGCCGTGGTTCGGATACCTTGGGAGGCAACGAATTCGGCGTCGATGCCGTATCCGCAGCCGATCACCACGGCCCGCGCTCCCTGCGGCAGGGTGGCGGTGCGGAGCCAGTCGACCAGCAGGGGATTGGGGACGTCGCGATCCCACGGAACCACCGAGGTCCCCGCGGCGGCCTCGGCGTAGAGCGGTTCGAACCATCCGGTCGGATCGTTCGCGGCCAGCGACTGAGCGGCGAGGCGACGATCGGCGGGCGGCTGCGCGTCGGTCATAGGTCCAGTCTTCACCACCGACCCTCGCCCCGTCGTCCGACATTCGGGGACGCGCCCGACGACCGGTGAGCTGGTCGGTTGATCATCAGGCCCGGGTACCGGAGATTCCGGCCGGATCACCACCGCCGGAGCCCGATGATCTCGACCTGTCAGGGGATCAACACGACTTTGCCTGTGGTGGAGCGGGATTCGAGAGCGTGGTGGGCGGTGGCGGCCTCGGCCAATGGGAATTCGGTCACTGCGGGACGGAACAAGCCGGTGCCCGCGCCGGCCAGGGCGCGTTCGGACAGGACGCGCAGGTCACCGCCCGCCCGCTGGATCATCGGCGGGCCGAGCACGGTTTCGGAGGTGATGCCGCGCGCGGCGGTGTCCACCTGTGCCGGAGCGCCCGCCGACCAGCCGAAAACCAGGTGGGCGCCGCCGCGGCCGAGCAGGTCTACGGCGGCTTCGGCGACCGGCCCGCCGACGCCGTCGAACACGACGGTCGCGGCTCGGCCGCCCAGCTGGGCGCGTACCTTCGCCGGCCAATCCGGCAGTGTGTAGTCGACTGCGATATCGGCGCCGTTGGCTCGCGCCATCGCCACCTTGTCCGGTCCACCCGCGAGCCCGACCACTGTGGCGCCCGCGGCGACGGCGTACTGGACCAGCAGGGTGCCGATCCCGCCGGCCGCCGCGGTTACGACCGCGATGCTGTCGGCATCGAGTTCGGTGAACTGGAGAATGCCCAGCGCCGTGCGACCGGTGCCGACCATCGCGACGGCGGCGCTGAAGCTCACGCCGTCCGCAACGGCAAGGAGGCGTTCGGCTTCGGTGACCGCGAGCTCGGCATAGCCGCCGGGTGCGGTGCCCAGGTGGGCGACGACACGCGTACCGAGCAGGGCACCGTCGACACCGTCGCCGACGCGGTCCACGACTCCGGCGACCTCGCGGCCGGGGACCGTCGGTAGCTCGGGTACCGGGTACGGGCCCGGCTCACCACGGCGCAACGCGGTGTCGACGAGGTGGACCCCGCAGGCCGCCACGTCGATGCGGACCTGACCCGGGCCCGGTGCCGGATCCGGCATCGACGCGTAGCGCAGGTTCTCGGCGGGACCGAACTCGTGGAGCTGAATCGCATGCATGACGTCAGTGTTCAACCTGAACGGTGCTCGAGGTCAAGCGTGACGGACGGCCCGGGCGGCGAAACCGTCGCAGAGTGCTTCGAGGCCGAGGAACAGCAGGTCCTCGGAGGTCAGGTCGCTCACCCCGGCGCCCTCGAGCTCGGCCAGCGCCGGCGGGACGGGGAAGGAGGGTTTCCCCTCGAGGAGATCGCGCAGTCCGTTGGTGTCGTCGGTGGCGGTGCGCTTCTCGGCGAGCAGTGCGCCGCCGACCACCGGCAAGCTGGCGCCGGAGATGTAGTTCCAGACGGAGAATCCCATCGTGGTGGCCTCGCGGGCGGTCACGTCGAGTTCGCGCAGGCCTTCGACCAGCCATGCCAGGCTGTTGAGGCCTTGCGGGCCGAAGCTGTAGCGGGGGACCGCGAAAGTGAGCAGCACCCACGGATGCTGCTGATAGAGCTCCCAATCGATCTCCGCGGCGATGCGCACCCGGTCGCGCCACGTCCACCCGCGACCGGCGGGATCGGGGTAGGGGTGCCGGGCGGCGATCTCGTCGGTCATGGCCGCGATGAGTTCGTCCTTGTTCGCCACGTGCCGGTACAGCGACATGGTGCCCACATCGAGGCGGTCGGCGATGCGGCGCATCGATACCGCGTCGAGTCCGTCGGCGTCGGCGAGGGCGATCGCGGCGTCGACGATCGCGGTGCGGGTGAGCTTCGTCTCGGTCATCCCATGACTCGTTTTCGTAATACAACCTTCATGCGTACACTGTACCCAGCTCGCGCGTACGGCGTACGCACAACCTCGGAAGGATGTCGGAATGACGAAGCTGGAACCGGCGGTGCCCACCGCAGTCGCCGGTGGACGCCGCGCATGGCTCGGATTGGGCGTGCTGCTGCTGCCGGTGCTGCTGGTGTCGATGGACATCTCGGTGCTCTTCCTTGCCATGCCGACCCTCACGGCCGACCTGGATCCCACCGCGTCGCAACAACTCTGGATCCTCGATATCTACGGGTTCATGCTCGCCGGTCTGCTCATCACCATGGGCAACCTCGGCGACCGGATCGGCCGACGCAACATCCTGCTCGCCGGCGCCGCCATCTTCGGCGTCGCTTCGGTGCTCGCCGCGTTCGCCCCCACCGCGCCGATCCTCATCGCGGCCCGCGTACTCATGGGCATCGGCGGGGCGACGCTGCTGCCGTCGAGCCTGGCGCTGATCTCCACCCTGTTCCCCGACACCCGGCAACGGGCCACCGCGATCGGCATCTGGACCGCGTTCTTCGCCGGTGGTTCGGCGGTCGGGCCGATCATCGGCGGCGTCCTGCTGCACCACTTCTGGTGGGGTTCGGTATTCCTGATCAACATCCCGGTCCTGGCGATCCTGCTGATCTTCGGGCCGATCCTGCTGCCCGAACATCGCTCCGCGGCCCTGGGGCCGATCGATCTGCCCAGCGTCGCGCTGTCGATCGGCGGCATCCTGCCGTTGATCTACGGCATCAAACACATCGCCGCCGAAGGCCTGGACGCGGTGTCGCTGGTGATCGCGATGATCGGCGTCGGGCTGCTCGTGCTGTTCGTGCGCAGGCAGCGTCATCTCGCGGAACCGCTACTCGACCTGTCGTTGTTCACGCGGCCGCTGTTCCGGGTGGCGATCGGGGCCAGCATGGCGGGCATGATGTCGCTCGCCGCGCTGAGCTACCTGACCAGCATCTACCTGCAGTCGGTCACCGGGCGTGACCCGCTGGCCGCCGCGCTGCTCGGCATTCCGATGGCGATCGCGGTGTTCGTGTGCTCGATGAGCGGCGCGCGCCTGGGGCTGCGGCTCGGCGTGCGGGCGACGTTCACCCTCGCGCTGCTGCTGTCGGCGATCGGCAACCTGATGTTGCTCGGCGTCGGTGTCGACGGCGGCCTCGGCTGGTACATCGCGGGCTCGGTGATCGCCGGTATCGGGTACGGCTTCTCGTTCACCCTGGTGTCGGATGTCGCGGTGTCGGCGGTGCCGGCCGAGCGGGCGGGTTCGGCGGTCGGGATCTCCGAAACGAGTTTCGAACTCGGCAACGCGCTCGGTCTCGCCCTGCTCGGCTCGGTGGCCGCGCTGGTGTTCCGTTCCGGCGGCGACTTCGGCGAGACCCTGGGCGACACCCTCTTGGAGTCCGCCGGCGACGACGGGCTGATCCACGCGGCCCGCGAATCCTTCGTCAGCGGCATGCACGTCGCGACCGCGGGCGGCGCACTGCTGCTGATCGCGATGGCGGTACTGGCCTGGCGCTCTGCCCGCACCGGCTCGGCGGCCACCGAGCCGCGCTGAAGCACCCGCGGCTGATCGGCGAGCACGACCACCGGCCGGGGTGATGACCGCCACGGTGTGCCCTGCTGATTGCCCTCACCGGGCAGACGTCCAGGTTCGTTGCATAGGATCGGCGGATGCGAAACGAGGGTGCGACAGGACTGGCGACCTTGCTCGCCCTGGCCGATTCGCGCCTGCCCATCGGTGGACACGTGCACTCCGGCGGCGTCGAGGAAGCGGTGTCGTCGGGGTTGCTGCGCGACAACGCGAGCGTGGAGCTGTATCTGCGGCGCCGGATCTCCACCTCGGGACTGGTCACGGCATCGCTGGCCGCCGCGGTGTGCGGCGGGGTGCTCACGCCCGAACGCGCCGAGCTCGAAGCCGACGCTCGTACGCCGTCACCCGCCGCGCGAACGGCGTCGCGCGCGCAAGGCCGTGGGCTGCTCCGCCTGGCCAAACAGCTGTGGCCGCACCATGATTGGGCCGCGGTAGGCCCGCGCCCGCACCTGTCGACGGTGTTCGGCATGGTCGGCGCCGCGAGCGGAACGAGCACCGAACAGCTGGCGGGCGTGGTCGTCTACACGACGCTCACCGGCGCCGCCACCGCGGCGCAACGACTGCTCGCCCTCGATCCCGCGGCCATCGCCGCGAGCACCGTGCGCCTGGCACCGCTGTGCGATCGGATCGCCGCCGAGGCCGCCGTCGGCCTCGCCGCCCTGTCCGATCCGCTGCAGGACGCGCTCGCCGAACGTCACCTCCATCGCGACATGCCGTTGTTCGCGTCCTGACCCCCGTGATTCCGAGAAGAATGGAGCCCCCATGCCTCCCCATCTGATCGATGGCGAACCGCACGATCACAGCCACGACCGGCCCAAGCGCAACCGCACGGCCGGTGAAGCGCTGCGCATCGGCATCGGTGGACCCGTCGGCTCCGGCAAGACCGCGCTGGTGGCGGCCCTGTGCAGGCAGCTGCGCGACGAGCTGTCCCTCGCGGTGCTGACCAACGACATCTACACCACCGAGGACGCGGACTTCCTGCGCCGCCACGCCGTGCTGCCCGACGAGCGGATCACCGCCGTGCAGACCGGTGGCTGCCCGCACACCGCCATCCGCGACGACATCACCGCCAACCTCGACGCCATCGACGATCTCGTCGCGGCCAATCCGCCGCTGGACCTGATCCTGGTGGAATCCGGCGGCGACAATCTCACGGCCACCTTCTCGTCCGGTCTGATCGATGTGCAGATCTTCGTCGTCGACGTGGCAGGCGGCGACAAGGTGCCGCGCAAGGGCGGCCCCGGCGTCACCTTCTCCGACCTGCTCGTGGTGAACAAGACCGACCTCGCCCCGCTGGTCGGCGCCGACCTCGGTGTGATGGAGCGCGACGCCGCCAAGGTCCGCGACGGCCGCCCCACCGCCCTGGTCTCGCTGACCGACGACCCGGCCGCCACCCCGGTCCTGGCCTGGGTGCGCGAGCAGCTGCGGGTCGCCGCCGACCAGGACGCGGCCACCGGCGTTGCGCACTGAACTGAGCATCGTCGCCGCACCGGGCAGGCTGCCCCGCATCGACGCGATCGGCGGCCTGGCCGGGCGGCACACCGGTATCGACACCGTGCACCTGATCGGTACCGCGGCGACCCCGCTCGGCGGGGACGAACTCGACATCACCATCGTCGTGCGGGCCGGCGCGCGGCTGGTGGTTCGTTCGGTGGCGGCGACGATCGCCCTGCCGGGCACGGGCACCATGGTGTCGCACGCGCACTGGCGTTTCGACATCGGCGAAGGCGCCGAACTGGATTTCGATCCGGAACCCACGATCGTGGCCGGTGGCGCACACCATCATGTGGTGACCACGGTCCAGGTGGCGCCCGACGCGCGGCTGCGGCTGCGGGAACGGGTGCAGGTGGGCCGCAGCGGCGAGGACGGCGGTGGGTGGCGCGGTGATCTGCTGGCCGACCTGGGCGAGGTGCCGTTGCTTCGGCACCGGCTCGAGCTCGGAGCGGGTTCGGCGACCGACGATCGGCTGAGCGGGGCCCGTGCGCTCGACAGCGAATTGGTCTACCCGGACCATCGTCCTGCCTGGTCGGGCAGCGTGGACGAGGTTCGGCTCCCGCTGGCCGCGGGCGGCTCGCTCGCCACCCGCACGAGCAGCCGCCTGCGCGCGCTCGCGTTCGCGCCCGGATAGCTCACGAAAAGGCGGTGGGAGCCGGGCAGCAAGAGCCCGACTCCCACCGCTGGGAATTCGATCAAGCGTTGACGAGCCCGGCGTCGCTGTCGGCGGCCTCGGGGGCCATCCCCCGCGGCGGCGCGAGGAAACCGCTCGCCGCACCCACCGCCGCACCGATACCGGCGCCGACGACCGTGACGGGGATCGACACGGCCATGTACGCGGCCATACCGCCCAGGATCGGACCCGCGACCAAACCGATCGGCACGAACGGGATTCCGGCGACGAGCCCCGCCAACGCGCCACCCGTGCTCGCCATCATCGCGAACGGGATCGCCACGGTGGAACCGACCGCCGCACCCCTGGCCGCCGAACCGAGGGTCTCGGACGCGATCCGGTCCGAGCGGCTGCGCTCGAGCCCGACCGAGTCGAGGAACGTCGCCAGGTTGGCCTCGGTGTTGGCCGCGGCGTCGTTGATCTGGATCGAGGTGTCCACCGGCACGAAGTCCGGCACCGGAACCTGCTGGTCACCGAAGCGGAACTGGCCCGGCGGCGGCAGGATCGGCGGCACCGGCGCGACCGCGGTCGGTGCGTGCAGCGGTCCCACCGGGGACAGGTAATCCATTTCCGGCCCCGTCCGCGACCACTGCAGCGAGCTGCGGGTGTTCGCGGGCATCGGCTGCCCCACGTACGGGGTGGCGTTGGGCGCCACCGCGTCGAACTCCGGTCCGGCCTGATGCTCGGGCTGGGTCACCGCCGCCTGCGCGGGATCGGCATTCGCGGTGCCCGTGCCGATCAGGGCCATGACCAGGGGTACCGCTCCGGCTGCGACGACCGAACCTACCTTCTGTCGCTGCAAGTTCGGCGCCCTGTGTTTCCCCGTCGCCATAGATCACCTTTCATCCTGGGGATTGGTCACACATATGACCTCCGACATTCGGACCGGTGCCCGACTCGGATGGGTCCGAAACGTCGGCAACCCGCAACAGCGGTCGGGGGAAAGGCAACTGGCACGAGAAAGGCCGGGTGGTTCGACGGAACCACCCGGCCTTCGTAGAGCTGTGTCAGCCGATCTTGCGCTGCTCCGCGGTGAGCGGTTCGGCGGTGGCGGGCGGCGCGCCCACGTCGGCCGCGAGTTCCTTGGCCTCCGCCTGATCGGCGTTGACCTCCTCGATCGCGAGCCGCGCGAAGATCCACTGCTCGGTCGCCGCCATCTGACCGCGGTTGCGGCCGAGGAACGACACGAACCAGCCGATCACCGTGACGATTCGGCTGCGGTAGCCGACCAGGTAATACAGGTGCAGGGCCAGCCAGGCGAGCCAGGCGAGGAACCCGCTGAACTCGAGCTTGCCGATCTGGCAGACGGCGTCGAACCGCGAGATCGTGGCCATCGAGCCCTTGTTGAAGTACTTGAACGGCTTGCGCTCCTGCGGCGTCTGACCGTGCAGCCCGGCCTTGATCGCCTTGGCCGCGTAGGTCGAACCCTGGATGGCACCCTGTGCCTGCCCCGGCACACCGGGCACCGACATCAGGTCGCCGACCACGAACACGTTCGGATGGCCCTTGACGGTGAGGTCGGGCTCCACGATGACGCGCCCCGCCCGGTCCACCTCGGTGCCCTCGGATCGCTCGGCGATCATCTTGCCCAGCGGACTGGCCTGCACGCCCGCCGACCACACCTTGCACACGGCCTCGATGCGGCGGGTGCTGCCGTCGGCGTCCTTCACGATCACGCCGTGCGCGTCGACATCGGTCACCATGGCGTTGAGCTGGATCTCCACACCCATCTTCTCGAGCCGCTTGGCCGCCTTGGCGCCCAGCTTGGGACCCATCGGGCCGAGCACCGCGCCGGCGCCCTCGAGCAGGATGACGCGCGCGTCGCGGGGATCGATGGTGCGGAAGGTGCCGTCGAGGGTTCGGTCGGCGAGCTCGGCGATCTGCCCCGCCAGCTCCACCCCGGTCGGGCCCGCGCCGACGACGATGAACGTCATCAGCCGGTCACGCTCTTCCTGGGTGGTGGCCAGCTCCGCCTGTTCGAAGGAGCCGAGGATGCGCGCGCGCAACTCGAGCGCGTCGTCGATGGTCTTCATGCCGGGCGCGTAAGTGGCGAAGTGGTCGTTGCCGAAGTACGACTGCTGGGCGCCGGTGGCGACGATCAGGCTGTCGTAGGTGGTTTCGGTGTCGCGGTTGAGTAGTCGCGAGGTGACCTTCTTGTTCGCCAGGTCCACGTCGACGACGTCACCGAGCAGCACCTGCGCGTTCTTCTGCTTGCGCAGCACCAGCCGCGTGGCCGGGGCGATCTCGCCGGTCGAGAGGATGCCGGTGGCCACCTGGTACAGCAGCGGCTGGAACAGGTGGGTCGACGTTTTCGAGATGAGCGTGACGTCGACATCGGCTCGGCGCAGGTGCCGGGTGCCGAACAAACCGCCGAACCCGGAACCGATCACCACTACGTGGTGCCGCTTCCCGACAGACTCAGTGCTCATCGTCGCGCTCCTCGACAGACTGGGGTGGGCCCCGCGGTGGTAATGACAGGGGTAACCGTAGTCGGCTCCGGTTGTGACGTCGCAACAAGAACCCGATCGCGGCGTGTGACGCGGTATCTCATCGAAACGACACGATCGACAATACGGGATGCGCCCAGTCAGCGACCTGCGAGAAGGATCTCGGCGACCCGGGTGTCGGTCTCGGCGCCGTCGGTGTATCCGCCTGCTCCGCCGAGCGCGTTCATGATCGACAGCGTGTACCGCTCACCGGCGCCCGCGACGCCGACCGAGTTGACCACCCAGCCGTCGGCTTCGGCCGACCAGCCGTTCTTCAGGCCGGGCCGCATCGAGGCACCCGCGCCCCACACGCCCCAGTGCTGATTGGAGTCGACCGAGCGCATCCGGTCGAGCAGGTAGGCGAGATCGTCGGGGTGCATGGTGTCGAGGATGGTGTTCATCAGCCGATCCAGGTCGGCGGCCGTGCACTTCTGGAACGACCAGTCCGGGAACAGCGCGGTCGTGGTCGGCTGCGGGATCAGGCTGACCATGCCGTAGGCGCGGAACGCGTTGTTGTAGGCCATCCGGTCGAAGCCGATGTACTTCTGCCACAGCACGTCGGTGGCGTGGTCGTTGGAGGTGGCCAGCATCGCTTCGATGTTGAAACGGTCGTCGGGGGACAGGCCGATGGCGCCGACGCGGGCCCGATTGAGCAGGTCGGCGGCGATGGCCAGCTTGATCGTGGACGCGGTCCAGACCTGGTTCTCGGCGTGTTCGTTGGCGTAGATGCCACCGGTCTTGCGGTCACGCAGCACGTAGCCGACCACACCGGGACGGCCGGCGAGATAGGCGTCGGCCCGGGCGATCCGGGAGCTCAGGTCGGCGTCGAATCCAGGCACCGACACCTGGGTCAGCGCGGGCGGCGCGGCATGAGCCGGGCCGGTGAGAACAGGGACGCCCGGAGTGAGGGCGGCCGCGGCGGCGAGGAGGCAGGCAGTTGCTGCGACTCGGGAAACGACACGGGTGGAGGGGGAACGGTCACGCACGATGGACCACACTCGCACACCGGGCGCCGCAATGCACTACTTCACCCCAAATCCGGCATCAGGCGCGACAACGCTGCCGAGACGCACGGTTGCCGTCTCTCAGGGTTGTTGCGGCACAGCGCAATTGCTGTCAGTGATGTGCGGCGTGCGGAGTGGCGATGGTGCAGCCGTTGAGGCGATGGCAGTGCTCGAACGCTTCGCCGTGTCGGTCCAGCGGCCACGAATGCAGCACCTGATCAGGCCCGTAGCGCCGGGAATTGATCAGCTCCCAGCGCCCGCCCACTCGACGGACGATGAAGCCGCCACCGGGAACCAGGGGAAACACCTGCGCGATCATGAAACGAAACCAGCCTTTCGCCCGCGGCCGTACTGTCCCACCCGAACCGCCACGATCCCACGCCCGGCGCCGAGGGTGCCGCAGGCGGGGCCGGGACATCTTGCGGTGTGGCGTATTTCACTAGCCCGGTGCAGTGGTGGTCGCGGGGCCGCGCGATTGCGGGTCGGTCGCTGGGCGTATAAACAACGGATGCCGTTGCACCTCCATCGCGCCGAACGCGCCGACGCGCTGGCCGACGGACTGGGGCGTTTGCTGGGTGAGATTCCCGCCGATCCTTTCGCCACGGAAGTGGTCGCGGTCCCGGCCAAGGGGGTGGAGCGCTGGCTGGCGCAACGGTTGTCGGGTGTGCTCGGAGTCGCCGGCGCCGGCGACGGGGTGGCCGCGAATATCGCGTTTCCCGCGCCTGCGGCCCTGGTGGCCGAGGTGCTGGCCGGTGCGAGTGGGGTCGCGCCCACCGACGATCCGTGGGCGGGTCAGCGACTGGTGTGGACGCTGCTGCGGGTGATCGACGAGGTCGCCGACCAGCCGTGGGCGGCCGTCCTGGCTCGGCATCTCGGCCTGCCCGGTACCGATCACCGTCTCGGCAGGCGCTACTCCACGGCCGCCCACCTCGCGTCCCTCTTCGACTCCTATGCCGCGCAACGCCCGCAGGTCCTGCTCGACTGGGCGGCGGGCGCGGACACCGACGGCGCGGGCGGGCCGGTGCCCGACGACCTCGCCTGGCAACCGCGGTTGTGGCGCGCCCTGCGCACCGCCGTGGGCGCCCCGAGCCCGGCCGAACGGCTCGCCGACGCCTGTGCCCACCTGCGCGCCGAACCCGCCTCGATCGACCTGCCCGAGCGGCTCTCGCTGTTCGGGCTCACCCGTCTGCCCGCCGATCAGCTGGCCGTGGTCACCGCGCTCGCCGCCCACCGCGAAGTTCACCTCTGGTCGGCGCACCCGAGTCCGGCGATGTGGGCCGCGCTCGGCCGGGTAGCCGTCGGCATCGCGGTGAACGAGGACGCGTCCGTACCCGCTGAGGGTCGCCTCGGCGAATGGGCTGTCGGGGGCGACGGCGCGGCCGACCCGGGTGACAACGCCGTGCGCGCTGATCGCCGTGCGAACGACGTGGCCGTCCGCCCCCGCGCGGACGACCACACCGCGGATCTGGTGTCCCACCC
The DNA here is from genome assembly GCF_042794235.1 of Nocardia sp. NPDC056541. Lineage (NCBI taxonomy): Bacteria > Bacillati > Actinomycetota > Actinomycetes > Mycobacteriales > Nocardiaceae > Nocardia > Nocardia sp. NPDC056541. Next base: position 602,257 of record NZ_JBHTUD010000001.1, on the reverse strand, counting down.
GCTGCTCTCGGGGCTGGCCCGGGATGTGCGGGAATTGGAGCAGCGCCTGAACCCGGTGCTGGACAGCGATATCCACCTCGCCGGCGAGACGGCCGCGCCCACCCTGCTCGGTGCCGTGCAGACCGCTGTTCGCGCGGACCGCGTCCCCGGGATCGGCGCGGTGCCGGACGGCAGCGTCGAGATCCACGCGTGCCACGGCCCGGCGCGGCAGGTGGAAGTGCTGCGGGATCTGCTGCTGAGCACGTTCGCGGCGGATCCGGCGCTCGAGCCGCGTGACGTGCTGATCATGTGCCCGGACGTGGAGGCGTTCGCGCCCCTGGTGCGGGCGGCGTTCGGCCAGCGCGGGTCCGGAGTGGATCTGCCGGTCGACGGTGAACACCCGGCGCATCAGTTGCGGGTGCGGCTCGCCGATCGCGGGCGGGCGGTGACCAACCCGATGCTGGCGGTGGTGATCGAACTGCTCGAGCTGGCCGACGGACGCGTCACGGTGACGCAGGTGCTCGATCTGGCGGCGAGCGAAACCGTCGGCCGCCGTTGCGGTTTCGACGACGACGACATCGAACGGCTGCGCGAGTGGGCGGCCGAATCAGGCGCGCGATGGGGGATCGGGCAGCGTCAACGCGAGGCGTTCGGGCTCGCCGATTTCGCCCAGAACACCCTCAACGCCGCGGTGGACCGCATCCTGCTCGGTGTCACCGCCGACGAATCCGGCGACGACTGGCTCGATCTGGCGTTGCCGCTCGATGATGTCGACTCCAACGACGTCGACCTCGCCGGCCGCTTCGCCGAGTTCATCGACCGCCTCGCGGTGTGCCTGCGCGACCTGCGCGGCCCGCGCCCCGCCGCCGAATGGACCGCGGTGCTGCTGCGCGCGGTCGAGCTGCTCACCGACGTGCCCACCGCGCACGCTTGGATCCGCACCGAAGCGCGGCGTGAGATCGTGGCCGCCACCGAACACGCGGGCGATACCCCGCTGCGCCTCGCCGACGTGGCGGTCCTGCTGACCAGCCGCCTGGCGGGCGGCCCCGGCCGCGCGAACTTCCGCACCGGCGAACTCACCGTGTGCACGCTCGTGCCGATGCGGTCGGTGCCCCACCGTGTGGTGGTACTGCTCGGCCTCGACGACGATGTCTTCCCGCGTCCCGGCAGCGTCGACGGTGACGATCTGCTGGCCCGGAACCCATTGGTCGGCGAACGCGATGCGCGCAGCGAAGACCGGCAACTTCTCCTCGACGCCATCATGGCCGCGGGGGACAGGCTGCTGATCCTGCACACCGGTGCGGACCCGGTCACCGGTGCCGCCCGTCCGCCCGCTGTCCCCGTCGCCGAGCTGCTCGACGTGCTCGCCACCCATGTGGGTCCGGCGGCCATGGACACCGTCCACCTTCGCCATCCCCTGCAGGCTTTCGACCGGCGCAATTTCGCCCCCGAGAAGCCGCGCAGCTTCGACACCGTCGCCTTGGCCGGTGCCCGCGCCGCCGCGCGCCCGTCCCGGCCGCGTCCACCGCTGCTCACGGCGGCGCTGCCACCTGCTGCCGTCGCGGATGTCGCACTGGCGGAACTGATCTCGTTCGCCGAACACCCGGTGCGCGCGTTCCTGTGGCAGCGGCTCGGCCTGCGGGTACCCGAGGAATCCGAGGACATCGCCGATCAGCTCCCGATCGAACTCGACGGCCTGGCCAAGTGGGACCTCGGCGAACGCATGCTGTCGGCGCGCCTCACCGGCGCCGACCCGGCCGGGCTGCGGGCCGCCGAATGGCGCCGGGGCACCCTGCCCCCCTTCGGTTTCGGGGCCAGGGTGCTCGACGAAGTGGAGGGCACCGTCGACACCCTCGTGCGGACCGCGCTGCCCGACTACGAGGCGTCGCCGCGCGCCGTCGACATCGCCGTCGACCTCGGCAACGGCCGCACCCTCGCGGGCACCGTGCCCGAGGTTCGCGGCGAAACGCTGGTGCGTACCACCTACTCGCGGCTCGCGCCGAAACACCGGCTCGCGTCCTGGGTGTCGTTGCTCGCCCTCGCCGCGACCGAAGACCGCTCGTGGCAGGCGATCAGCACGGGGCGGGGGCAATTCCGCAGCAGGCCGGTGGCCAGATCGGTGATCACCGCACCCGAAGCGCCTGCCGCACTGGCGATCCTGCGTGATCTGGTCCGGTTGCGCGACGAGGGGCTGTGCGAACCGCTGCCCTGCGCGCCCGCCGCCACCGCGGCCTACGCCGAGCGCCGCTTCCGCGGGGACAGCGTCGCCGACGCCCTGCTCGCCGCCGAACACGCCTTCGACGGTGGCCCCAACGGCCCCGACAAGTTCGGCGACCACACCGACCGCTACCTGCGCTACGTCTGGGGCCGCGCACCCCGATTCGCCGGTCTCGCCACCGAAACCAGCCGGCCGGGCGAGCCGGAGAGCACCCACTTCGGTGCCCTCGCGCGCCGCTGGTGGGCGCCGCTGCTCGCCGCCGAAAGTCAGGGACAGCCGTGACGGGAACCGTCTCGGCGCCGACCGCCTTCGATGCCACCGGTCCGCTGCCGCAGGGCACCACGGTGCTCGAGGCCAGCGCGGGCACCGGCAAAACGCACGCGATCGTCGGGCTCGCCGTCCGCTATGTCGCCGAGGCGGGCATCGCGATCACCGAACTGCTCCTCGTCACGTTCAGCCGCGCCGCCACCCAGGAATTGCGCGAACGCACCAGGGACCGTTTCGTCACGGTGGCGACCGCCCTGGCCGAGCCCGATACCGCACGGCACCATCAGGACGAGCTCGTCCGCGCGATGGCCGACACCGACCCCGCCACGGTGCGCTCGCGCAGGCACCGATTGCTCACCGCCCTGGCCGATTTCGACGCGGGCACCATCGCCACCACCCACTCGTTCTGCCAGCGGATGCTCGACGAACTCGGCCTGGCAGGCGAACACGATCCCGGCGCTCGGCTGGTCGAATCGGTGGACGAACTGGTCGGCACCGTCGCCGACGACCTGTATCTGGCCCGCTACGCCCGCGACCGCGCCCCGTTCACCCTGCGCGATGCCCACACCCTGGCACTGGCGGCGGTCCACGACCGGCACGCCGACCTCGCCCCGCGCACCGACGGTGCGGCAGGGGAGCGGGTCGCCTTCGCAAGTGCCGTGCGGGTCGAGACCGAACGACGCAAACGCCGTGCGGGACTGCGTGATTTCGACGATCTGCTGGTCCTGCTGCACGACGTGTTGGCCGACGCCGACCACGGGCCGCGCGCCCGCGCCCGGATCAGGCAGCGCTACCGGGTCGCGCTGGTCGACGAGTTCCAGGACACCGATCCGTTGCAGTGGGACATCCTGCGCCTGGCCTTCCATCAACACGCCACCCTCGTCCTGGTCGGCGACCCGAAGCAGGCCATCTACGCCTTCCGTGGCGCCGAAGTGCTCAGCTACCTCGACGCCGTGGCGCTGGCCGATCGACGCAGCGAGCTCACCCGTAACTGGCGCAGCGACGCCGGACTGCTGCGCGCCATCGACCACCTGTGTGGCGGTGCGGAATTGGGTCATCCCGAGATCAGCGTCTACCCGGTCACGCCGACGCGGCCGATGACCCGTCTGCACGGTGACCCGGACGCCATCGCCCCGCTGCGACTCCGGGTGCTCCCACGGACGGGGGCCGGTCCGCGCAATCGGTCGGGGTTCCCGTCGGTGGGCAGGCAGCGGGCCAAGGTGGCTGACGACCTGGCCGCCGATATCGTCACCCTGCTCGAATCCGGTACCACCATCGACGCCAAACCTGTACGCGGCGGGGATCAATCGCTGCGCGAGGTCGGCGACGGCCGGGTGCGCAGGCCGATCGGGCCGGGCGATATCGCGGTACTGGTGCGCACCCGCTCCCAGATCGATGTGGTGCGCGCGGCGCTGGACCGGGTCGGGGTGGCCTCCGTCCTCGCCGGTGGCACCAGTGTCTTCGCGACCGTCGCCGCGACCGATTGGCTGTGGGTGCTGCGGGCCCTGGAACAACCGCATCGTGGTGACCGGGTGCGGCTGGCCGCGTGCACAACGATCCTCGGGGTGAGCGCCGCCGAGATCGACGCGGGCGGTGCGGATCTCGTCGGCCGGGTGTCCACCCAGTTGCGTGACGCCGCGCGCTTGTTCGCGCGCGCCGGATTCGCCGCTGTGTTCGACAAGCTCGCCACCGAGACCGACCTCGCGCCCCGCCTGCTGGCGGTGGACAACGGCGAACGCGAACTCACCGACCTGCGCCATCTCGCGCAGTTGCTCGACGAGGTCGCACTGGCCGAGGGGCTCGGCCTGACCGCGCTCACCCGCTGGCTCGCCGACCGTGTGCGCGAGCCGGAGGCCGGTAGCGTCAGCGGCCGCAGTCGCCGCCTCGATCGAGACGCGGCGGCCGTGCAGATCGCCACCGTGCATGCCAGCAAAGGCCTCGAGTTTCCGATCGTCTACCTGCCTTTCACCTGGGACAGCGCCAAGAATCCGTATCCGGCGACGCTGCTGTTCCACGACGACAACGGCACCAGGGTGCTCGATATCGGCGGCAAGGAGGCGCCCGGGTACGGCGAGCGCCAGTTGCGGTGTGAGGCCGAGGAATCGGGGGAGGAACTGCGGCTGCTGTATGTGGCGCTGACCCGGGCGATGTGCCAGATCGTCGCGTGGTGGGCGCCCGCGGTGACCACCGGCGCCGCGCCGCTGCACCGGATGATGCTGGGCAGGCGCCCGGGATCGGCGCAGGTACCGCGCCGGGCCGAGATTCCCGCCGACAACGCTGCGGCGCAACGGATTTCCGAATGGGCCGCGTCCGCATCGGAGGTGATCTCGGTGACCGTGGTCGACCGTCCCGAGGATGTGGCGCCCCGGCGAGTACGCTCCGAGCTACCGACCGGCGAGCTGGCGGCCGCGGGGTTCACGCGCGCGCTCGACCAGCAGTGGCGGCGCACGTCGTATTCGGCGCTCACCGCGGGCGCGCACGACGCCCCTGGCGTGGCCGACGAGGAACCCGAGGACGGTCCCGGCCCGGACGACGAGCCGACCGAGGCGCCGATCGACGCCCTGACCGGCAGCACGGCCGACCCGTCGCTGATGAACGACCTGCCCTACGGCGCCGAGTTCGGCACGCTGGTCCACGGCGTTCTCGAAACGGTCGACACCTCGGTGCCCGATCTCGCCGCCGAGGTCCACCAGCGCTGTGTCGAGGCGGTAGAGCACACGATGGCCGAGCTCGATGTCGATCTGCTCGCGACCGCGCTGCTCGAAGTTCTGCGTACCCCGGCCGATTTCGGGTCCCTGGCCGCGATCGCGACCCGTGACCGGCTCAACGAACTGGAATTCGAGCTCCCGCTCGGCGGTGGTGATTCACCCGGACCGCGCTCGGCCGGGATGCACGCCGTAGCCGCGCTGCTGCGTACCCACCTGCCCGCCGACGACGACCTCGCCGGTTACGCTGATCATGTTGCCGCACTATCGGATACGGTGCTGCGCGGCTATCTCACCGGCAGTATCGACGCGGTGCTGCGGGTGCCCGATGAGACGGGTGAGCTGCGCTATCTGATCATCGACTACAAGACCAACCGGCTCGGGACCGGCGACCTCACCGTCGAGCACTATCGCCGCGACCACATGGTCGCGGAGATGATCCGCTCGCACTATCCACTGCAAGCGCTGCTGTATGCCGTGGCGCTGCACCGGTATCTGCGCTGGCGGCTGCCCGGTTACGACCCCGCTCGCCATCTCGGCGGCGCCAGATACCTGTTCGTGCGGGGCATGATCGGCGCGGCGACCCCACCGGGGCACGGCGTCTTCGATTGGCATCCTTCGGCGGAACTCGTCGTCGCGCTGTCGGACCTCCTCGCGGGGCACTCATGACGTCTATCCAGGTGGCGCAGCGGGGGACCGGGTTGTTGCGGGTCTTCAACGAGGCGGGGGTCCTGTCGGCGGCGGACGTGCACGTGGCGGTGCGGTTGGGTCGCATGGGGCGCGAGGACGGCGAGGACGTGTTGTTCGCGGCGGCGCTGGCCGTGCGCGCGGTGCGCTCGGGATCGGTGTGTCTCGAGTTGGCCCGGATGCGCGAGATTGGCATCGATGCCGACGAAACCCGCGACAGCGTCACGGGAATCGACCCCGCGACCCTGCCGTGGCCGGACACCGAGCGGGTGCTCACGGCCCTGCGTCGCAGTCCGCTGATCTGCGGTGGGCAGTCCGGTCCGCTGCGCCCGTTGCGGATCGTCGAAGCCGATGCCGAGGGTGGCGCGCTGCTCTACCTCGACCGGTACTACCAGCAGGAGCAGACCCTGCGACGAGTGCTCACCGAGCGCAGTGCCGACCACCCTGTCATCGAGACCGAACTGGTACGCGCACAACTGGATCGGCTCTTCGCCGACCCGCTCGGCGCGGGTCCCGACCGGCAACGTCTGGCCGCTGCCCTCGCCGCGACCCACTGGACCACCGTCGTCGCCGGTGGACCCGGCACCGGCAAAACCCACACCATCGCCCGGATCCTGGCCCTGCTCACCGCCCATCGCGCCGCCTCGCCGAAACTGCCCGCCTTGCGGATCGCGCTCGCGGCCCCCACGGGTAAAGCGGCGGCCCGCCTGCAGGAAGCGGTTCGCGAACAAGCCGCCGTCCTCGGCCTGCCCGAGCTCACCGCCTCGACCCTGCACCGCCTGCTGGGCTGGCAGCGCGGCCGCACCACCCGCTTCCGCCACCACGAGCACAACCGTCTGCCCTACGACGTCGTCGTGGTCGACGAGACCTCGATGGTATCGCTGACGATGATGAGCCACCTGTTCTCCGCGCTGCGCCCGGATACTCGCCTCGTGCTCGTCGGCGACCCCGACCAGCTCGCCTCGGTCGACGCGGGCGCCGTGCTGGCCGACCTCGTGGCCGGGCCGGTGAGCGGCGCGCCCAATCCCGCGCTGCGCGAGGTGCTCGGCCTCCACGGCGATGTGGTACCCGGGACTCCCGAAGGATCGCCGGCCGATCCACCCGCGACGCAGGCACACTCGCTGACGGCACTCGAACAGCGGCGGTTGCAGGGCGGGATCGTCCGGTTGACCAGGGGACGGCGATTCGGCGGCCACATCGCCGATCTGGCGGTCGCCGTTCGCGCGGGTGATGCCGATGCGGCGCTGGCGATTCTGCGTGCGGGCGGCGACGATGTGTCACTGTGCGGCCCCGACGATGTTCGCGCGGTGCGGGCGGACGTCACGACTGCTGCCCTCGCCGTCACGGCCGCCGCCGAGGCGGGTGATGCGATCGGCGCGCTGACCGCCCTCGAGTCGCATCGCCTGCTCTGCGCCCACCGCCAGGGTCCGTTCGGTGTGGAACGCTGGGACCGCATGGCGGCCGAGTGGGCCGCGGCAGGCGGCGCGGGACCCGAAGGGCCGCAATCGGTCTGGTACCCCGGCCAGCCGCTGCTGGTCACCGCCAACGACCACGAAGCCCGCATCTACAACGGTGACACCGGCGTCATCATCCGCCGCCCCGACGGCTCGCTGCGCGCCGCGCTCCAGCGCGGCAGCGAGCCCTACCTGGTTCACCCCACCCAATTCCCCGCTGTCGTCACGGTTTTCGCCATGACCATCCACCGTAGCCAGGGCAGTCAGTACGACACCGTCTCGGTTGTGCTGCCGGAACCCGAATCCACGCTGCTCACCAGGGAACTCCTCTACACGGCCATCACCAGGGCGCGTTCCCACGTCCGCGTCATCGGTACCGAGGACGCCATCCGCGCCGCGATCGGCCGCCGGGTCCTGCGAGCCAGCGGACTGTCCAGAACTGTTGCGCCGCAGGGGTAGTGAGTGATGACGCGCGGCCGCCCGTAACCAGCGACCGCGCCTGCGACTGTCAGCGGGCTGCGCTGCGAGACCAGTTCCAGGACCACCAGTGGTCGGGGTCGAGGTCGTCGAGAACGGGGGTTTCGATCTGTGTCCGCAGGTGTGCGGGCAGCGGATCGAGGGCGGGAAGGATGTCGGGGGAGAGACTGCTCAGGTAGTCCGTGTCCAGGCGGCCGCTGGTCTGCCAGCGGTCGATATTACGTTCGGCGACAAGATGTTCCGGGTTGATCACCGCGAGTGCGATGAGGGTGGCCAGCGCCGTGCCGATCGCGGCGCGCGGCACCCAGCTCCAGCGCAGTCGTGCAATGGCGGCCAGCACGAGAACGTAGACGAGGCCGACCCACAGCTCGCAGGTAGTCACCAGCAGGCGCAGCACGGTGAATCCGTAAGCCTGCTGGTAGGTCCACATCCGGCCCAGCGCGGAGCACACGATCACCAGCGCCAGCACGCTCACCGCGCTCAGCAGGACGCGCAGCGACCGGCGGTCGGCAGCGGTTTCCCGCACCGACCAGTGCAGTACCGCGAGGATCACGGCCAGCGTCAGAATGCTCACCGCCGACAACTGCCAGAAACCGCTGCGAGCGTATTCGGCATAGGTCAGACCGGCGGTGCGCTGCACGTAATCGTCGCCACCGAACAGCGCGACGAACTGCGCGCCGACGAATACCGCGAACAACACGGTCAGTGCCCCGACCGGCAGCATCCACTCACTGCGTGACCACAGTCGCTGCGGCCGCACCGAATCCGTGGCGCGCGAAGGTGGCCCGGCAAGCACATACAGCGCTCCGAGCACACCTACCGTGACGACAGCGAACAAGAAGATCCACTGCCACATCGCCGGGCCGTCCACGGTCGGGACGAGCCCGTTCAGTAGCTTGGCGAAGGTCGCGTCCGCCCCACCGAGCAGCGGCACGAACACCACCAGCAACGCCGCCGTCGCGGCCACCGAGATCCCGTACCGGCGGACACTCGAGGTCCCGACCGACCGCGACTCCCGCAGCCCCGAGAACGCCCACGGCACCGCCCCGAACGACGCCAACGGCACCGCGAACATGTCGTGCGCGATGCCACGCACACTGCGTCGTCCCAGCACCGCCAGTGACCCGGCGACACACGCCGCGAGCACACACAGCACGAACAGCCAGCCCGCCGCCCGCACCGTTCCCACTCCCAGCAGCACGATCGCGGCTGCCGCCCACCAGGCCCGATCGCCGATCGAGACAGCGCGGGAGGCTGCCACGACGTCGTCGGCGTTGGACGGTGCAAGTGCACCGGCATTTGAAAGTGAAAGTGGCTCAGCGGCATTAGTGCTGACTTCGCCGGCCGCAGACGGCACCGCCGTGGACGGAGCCGGCGCGGGTGGTGTTTCGGCCGTCGGTGCGGAATCCGAGGTGGGTTCGGATGACGGACCGCTGGACCGGGCGCGATAGTCGACGACGCAGAGAGCTCCGGCGATGGCGGTTCCCGCGATCAGCCAGCCGATGCCGGGACGGTCGAGCGGGATCACCGTGGCGCCGATGATTCCGGCGAGTGCCGCGGCCGGGAGGACACCGGGTGGGCGCGCTACCCGCTGCCAGCGTGGGGGGACAGGGGGAATGGGCGGTGGCAGACTCGGCCACGCTGCGGTTCGGAGGTCGGCGGTCCCCGGCGGGGCGGCCAGCAATTTCGCGAACGAGACCGAGACGGGCGGCGCGGCCGGGTCCGGCGAGGTCTTGGTGAGCACAGCTGTCGACTGAGTACCGGCGCCTGTCGCATCGCCGCCCACCTGGGGGTCTGCGGCGGTGCTGCCGGAGTCGGGCACGCCGCTCGCGACTGCCTCGCCCGTCGGGTCGGTCGTGGTTGTAGTTGTGGTCGTGTCGGCGGCTTGTGTCGCGGTGTGCTGGTTCTCGGCAGTGCCCTGATCGGGCGTCGGTGCCTCGGATATCGGCTTGTCGGACATAGGTTCCCCTCCTGGAGGTGTGCGGATGCGTCCCGGGACCGAAGTGCCGGGTAGATGGTTTCGACGTAGAGGTCAGCCCGTGGGGAGGACGACGCGGATGCGGGAGCCGGGGTCGGCGACGGCGATGGTGCCGCCGTGCAGGTCGATCACCCAGCGGGCGATGGCCAGGCCGAGGCCGGTGCCGCCGCCGTCGGTGCGCCCGCCACGGGTGAAACGGTCGAAGACGGTGGCGCGCTCGGCTTGCGGGATGCCGGGGCCGTCGTCCTGGATCTCGAGGACGGTCCCCTCGGGGTGGGTCGACGCCCAGACCCGGACCTCGCCGCCGGACGGGCCGTGCCGGGCGGCATTGTCGAGCAGGTTGAACAGCACCTGGTGCAGACGGGCCCGGTCGGCGAACACCGTCGCGCAGCCGGGTTCGATCGCGGTGGTGAACCGGACACCACGACCGAGCGCGGCGGTCATCACCTCGGCTTCGGCGATCACCTCCGCCAAGAGTGGTGCCAGCGGCAGGTTTTCGCGATCCAGCGTGAACGCGCCCGCCTCGATGCTGGACAGGTCGAGCAGTTCCGAGACGAGCAGGCCGAGGCGTTCGGTCTGGGCCAGGGCGGTGCGCAGCGTCGCCGGGTCGGGTTCGCTCACCCCGTCGACCATATTCTCCAGCACGGCGTGCAGCGCGGTCACCGGCGTGCGCAGCTCATGGGACACATTGGCGATGAGGTCGCGCCGTTGCCGGTCGGCGGCGGCCAGGTCGGCGGCCATCTGGTTGAAGGCGGTCGCGAGCTGCCCCACTTCGTCACGCGAAGAGGCCCGCACGCGAAAGCTGTAGTCGCCCTGGGTCATGCGCCGCGCGGCTGCGGTCATCTCGCGCAGCGGCCGGGTGATCCCGTGGGCGAGGAACTGCGAGGTGAGCAGTGCGATCCCGATCGCGGCCACCGTGGTACGCGGCGGCAGCCAGCCGATCTCGAGCCGGAAGTACCCGAACGCGACACCGCCCGAGCACAACATCAACACGGCCAGCTTGAGCTTGATCGACCGCAGCCGGTCCAGCGGCCGCGGCAGCACGTCGGCGATCCGGTCCATCAATCTCGTGGCGCGGTCGGCGGTGATCATCGCGCGTCCAGGGCGTATCCGACACCGTGCACGGTGCGGATGAGATCGGCACCGAGCTTGCGCCGCAACGCTTTCACGTGCGAATCCACCGCGCGCGTCCCCGCCGCGTCGGACCAGTCCCAGATGTCCTCGAGTAGTCGTTCCCTGGCCAGCACCGCCCTCGGACGTTGCGCGAGCCGGGTCAGCAGGTCGAATTCCAAGGGGGTGAGCCGTGCTTCGGTGTCGCCGCGCCATACCCGCCGTTCGGCGAGGTCTATCCGCAGATCGCCGACGACGATGCTGGTGTCGCCGCGCTCGGCGGCCCGATCCACCCGCCGCAACAGGGCGTGCACCCGGGCGGCGAGCACCCGCATCGAGAACGGCTTGGTGAGATAGTCGTCGGCGCCGACACCCAGCCCGATGAGCTGGTCGGTCTCGTCGGTGCGCGCGGTGAGCATGAGGACGGGCACGTGGCGCTCGGCCTGGATCCGGCGACACACCTCCAGCCCGTCGAACCCCGGCAACATCACGTCGAGAACCACCAGATCGGGTTCCCCCGCCAGCGCCGCCGCCACCGCGGCGGGCCCGTCGTGTGCCAGGTCGACGGTGAACCCTTCGGCCCGCAACCGCGCGGCCACGGACTCGGCGATCGTCACCTCGTCGTCGACCACCAGGATCCGGCGTGCCGCCTGTCCTGTCCCGCCCCCACTGTTGTCCATGGTGCGACCCTAGCGAGCGGGTGTGGAGGGTTGCGACGCCAAATGTGGAGATTCTGTGTGGAGTACACTCGCGACGTGCACGAGTGCTTCCGTTCCACCCCGCCGCCCGCCTCCTGAGCGAGGTGCCCCGCCGCGCTCGTCAGTAGCGCGCGCCGGCCGAACCGGCCGCCCGTGGTTTCGCCAGGCCGACCCGTCGAGCCTGCTCACTCCAGCACCTCGCTTCTCGCGACCCCCTCACCTTCTGTCGCAGGAGCGCACATCCATGTCTGTTTCGCTGTCCGCCCGCACGGGCACAGCTGATCTCGTCGTCGCCGGAATCCTCTGGGGGACCGGCGGCCTGCTCGGCACCCTCGTCCAGCGATCGACCGGTCTGTCCCCGATCGCGGTCGCCACCGTGCGCCTTGCCGTCGGCGGGCTGCTGCTGGTGGGACTCTGCGTGCTCACCCGCCGGGCGATCCCGCGTGGTGCGCCGGCGTGGCGACGCATCGGCGCGATCGCCGTCCTGGCGCCGGTGTTCCAGGGCTGCTATTTCGGCGCGGTGGCACTGTCCTCGGTGAGCCTGGCGACCCTGATCACCATCGGGATGTCCCCGGTCGTCGTCGCCCTGGCCGAGTACCTCACCGGCAGGCGAGCTCTCGATCGCACCCGCGCCTGCGCCATCGCGCTCGCCCTCACCGGCCTCGCGCTGCTGGTCGGCGCACCCGGTGCGGACGGGTCGAGGGCGCTGTGGGGCGCGGCCATGGCGCTGGGTGCGGCCACCGCCTTCGCCGTGCTCACGGTGATCGCCGCGGTTCCGGTTCCCGAACTCGACCCCGTCACCGCTACCGGCGCCGGGTTCACCGCGGGCGCGATCCTGCTCGCCCTCCCGGCAGCCCTGACCAGCACCGCGATCGACCCGAATCTGCCCGGCATCCTCGGAGCTCTCGCGCTCGGGCTGTTTCCGACGGCCATCGCGTACACGCGCTACTTCCGCGGCCTCACCGCAGCGGGCGCGGGCACCGGCGCACTGCTGGCGCTGCTCGAACCGCTCACCGGCACGTTGCTGGCGGTGCTGTTCCTGGACGAGCGGCTCGGTCTCGTCGGCTGGTGCGGTGCGGCACTGCTCTCGCTCGCCCTGGTCACCGCGGGACGCACGGCCGGGGACCCCGCAGCGCTACGGATCAGGGAACAGGCCGGGTAGTTCCATCGCGTAGGCGAGATCGTCGCGGGTGCCCAGGGTGACCAGCAGGACGCGAATCATGGTCACCCTGGCCTCGGACGCCAGCGCCGGATCGGGATCACTGCCCGGCTCGCTGCCCGCGGTGAGGCGGTAGACGATGTACTCGCACACGTGCAGCGCCGCGTCCAGGTCCAGTGGTGCGGGGACCGGCCGCCCGAGTTCGCCGAAAGTCTTGCGTACCAGGTCGCGAATGTCGTCGAGGGCGCGTTCGCGATAGCCCGACACCACCGAGCCGGGATCGTGCAGCTCGGCGAACAGGGGCCGCAGCATCGGGCCGTGCCCGCGCGCCCAGTCCACATACGCGTCGATCAGCCGGATGCCCAGCTGGACCGGCTCGTCGGTGCCGGCGAGTGCCTCGCGGATGCCGCCGACGAGGCCGTCGTTGGACGCGTCGAGCACCGCGTGCAGCGGCTCGGACGCATTGCCGAAATAGCGGTAGAACGTGGGCCTGGCCAGCCCGGCCTCTTCGATGATCTGGGCGACGCTCAACCCGCGCGAACCGTTGCGGGTGAACACCGCCGCGGTCGCCTCGATGATCCGGGCGCGGACTTCCTCGGCCTGCTCCTGGGTCTGCGGCGGGCGCCCGCGACGCACCGTCGTCGCTTCCTCGGTCATCGCACCTCCCTCACAGCCGGTCCTCGCACACTGAAAGCTTGACACGAACCAGGGCGCTGGCATTAATCTAACACTAGTGTTCAGTAAATGAGCTGAACGTGCGCGACCCGTTCCGCGCGATCCATCTGTTGAGGAGAAGGGCCGACAATGACGACAGCCCCCGAGCTGACCGCCGAACCCACCGCGCTGCCCGCCGCGCTGGTCAAGCCCCTGTTCGAGCGCGGCGTCGCCGGTGGCGCGCCGTCGGTCGCGGTCTTCGCGCCTGCCACCGGCCACAAGATCGGCGACCTGCCGCAGTCCTCGGTCGCCGATATCGAGCGTGCCTTCGCGGTCGCCCGGCACGCGCAGCGCGACTGGGCCAAGGTCGCAGTGAAGCAGCGTGCCGAGATCGTGCGCCGCTTCCACGACATCGTGCTCGCCGAGCAGGACACCATCCTCGACATCGTGCAGACCGAGACCGGCAAGTCCCGGCCGCACGCCTTCGACGAGATCGCCGACGTCGCGCTGAACGCGCGCTACTACGCCACCGTCGCGCCCAAACTGCTCGCCGAGCGCAAGCCGCGCGGCGTGCTGCCGGTACTCACCTCGGTCGAGGTGCACAACCGGCCCAAGGGCGTCGTCGCGGTCATCTCGCCGTGGAACTACCCCCTCGCGCTGGCGGCCTCCGACGCGCTGCCCGCCCTGATCGCGGGCAACGCGGTCATCGCGCGCCCCGACAACCAGACCGCGCTCACCGCGCTGTGGGCCATCGACGCCGCCGAGCGGGCCGGGCTGCCGCGCGGTCTGTGGCAGGCGGTGCTCGGCCGCGGCCGGGAGATCGGTGGCGAGGTGATCGCGCGCGCCGACTACGTCGACTACACCGGTTCCAGCGCCACCGGCCGAACCATCGCCCAGCAGGCCGGCGAGCGCCTGATCGGCTACTCCCTCGAGCTCGGCGGCAAGAACCCGCTGCTCGTACTGGCCGACGCCGATGTCTCCAAGGCCGCGAAACTGGCTGTGCGCGCGTGCTTCTCGTCGGCCGGTCAGCTGTGTGAGTCGATGGAGCGCATCTACGTCGACGCCACCGTGTACGACCAGTTCGTCGCGGAATTCGTCGGCAACGTCAAGAACATGTCGCTCGGCGGCGAGCTCGACTACAGCCGGGACATGGGTTCGCTGACCTTCCAGCGTCAGCTCGACACCGTCAGCGGGCACGTCGACGACGCGGTCGCCAAGGGCGCCAAGGTGCTCGCCGGTGGCCGTGCCCGCCCGGATCTCGGCCCGTACTTCTACGAGCCCACCGTGCTCGCCGACGTGGCGCCCGGCATGACGGTCTACCGCGAAGAGACCTTCGGCCCCGTCGTGTCGGTGTACAAGGTCGACTCCGACGAAGCCGCCGTCGAGGCGGCCAACGACACCGCCTACGGCCTCAACGCCAGCGTGTGGAGCCGGGACGTGAACCGCGGCAAGGAGATCGCCGCCCGGATCAACGCCGGCTCGGTGAATGTGAACGAGGGCTTCAGCGCCGCCTGGGGCAGCGTCGACGCGCCCTCGGGTGGTCTCGGTATCTCCGGCCAGGGGCGTCGCCACGGCCCCGAAGGCTTGCTGAAGTACATCGACACCCAGACCATCGCGGTCCAGCGAGTGCTGCCGATCGCGCCGCTGCCCGGCATGTCCGAGCAGATGTGGGCCAAGACGATGACGGTGGTTTTCGGAGTCATGAAGACGCTGCGTCAGAAGTAGACGCGGCAGAAGTAGCAGTACACGAGCAGGGGTAGGTAGCGAGAATGAAGTTGGAAACGGTCGCAGGCAAGCGGGTCCTCATCACCGGTGCCGCCATGGGACTCGGCAAGTTGTTCGCCGAGAAGGCCGTTGCCGAGGGCGCCGACGCGGTGGTGCTGTGGGATATCAACGAGTTGGCGCTGCGCGAGACCGCGGCGCAGCTGACCGCCGCGGGCGGCAAGGTGCACCACTACGTGGTGGACGTGTCGTCGCAGGACTCGATCCGTGAGGCGGGCGAGGCGGTGCGCAAGGAGGTCGGCGGCATCGACATCCTCGTCAACAACGCGGGCATCGTGCGTGGCAACACCTACTTCTGGGAAACCGAGAACCGCGCCGACATCGACAAGACGATGGCGATCAACTCCTTGGCCCCCATGTACGTCACCCTGGAGTTCCTGCCCGGCATGGTCGCCGGTGCCGGCGAGGGGCGCGTGCTCAATATCGCGTCGTCGGCAGGTCTGGTCGCCAATCCGCGCATGGCCGTGTACGCGGGGTCGAAGTGGGCGGCGCTGGGCTGGTCGGATTCGGTGCGCCTCGAGCTCGAGCAGGCGGGCCACGACCACGTGAAGGTCACCACGGTCTGCCCGACCTACATCAACACCGGCATGTTCGACGGAGCGAAGGGCATTCTGTTCACGCCGATGCTCGAGCAGCACGAGGTCGTCGACACCTCGTGGTCGGAGATGAAGAAGGGCGGCGCCCTGGTGGTGCTCCCGTGGACCTCGCGGATGAACCGGGCACTGACCGGTCTACTGCCGATCAAGGTTCGCGACTTCTACCTGAACGCGGTGGGCGTGTACCACTCGATGGATCAGTTCACCGGACGCAAGTAGGCATTCGGGACGGGTGCCCCCGTCGACGGGTCGCGCAGGCGATCGGTCGACGGGGGCATCGTCGCGTCCGTCGGCAGTGCGCGCGGCCTCGTCGACGGGCTACTGATCGGTCTCGACGGTCGTGGTGTCCACGCGATCAGCGATCCCGGGTGCCGAGAACCACCGTGGCGTAGTGCTCCCCGGACTCGGCGACGCGCGGCGCGAGACCGTGCGCGGTGAGCACCGAGCACGCGGTGTCGACCTGCCCCGCCCCGGTTTCCACCAATACCGTGCCGCCCGGTGCCAGCCAGGTGGCCGCCCCTTCGGCGACCCGGCGGAACACGTCGAGCCCGTCCGCTCCACCGTCGAGCGCGGCGAGCGGCTCGTGCTCGCGTGCCTCCGGTGGCAGATCCGCGACTCGGGCACTCGGCACGTACGGTGTGTTCGCGAGCAGGATGTCGATGCGCCCGCGCAGGTCGACCGGCAGCGCGTCGAACAGATCACCGCCGAACACCGGCGCGCTGATCGGCGCGAGATTTTCGCGCGCGCAGGCGACGGCGACGGGGTCGATATCAGCGGCGACGAGCTCGACGTCGCATCCACGTGCGGTGAGCTCGGTCGCCGCGCTCAGCCCCAGTGCCCCACAGCCACAACACAGGTCGACCACGCAGGCTCGCGTCGTGTCCGGCGCCACGCCGTCGACCGCCTGTTCCACCAGGAACGCCGTGCGCTGACGCGGTACGAAAACGCCAGGACGCACCCCCACCCGCTGCCCCCGGAATTCCACCCAGCCGAGCAGATATTCGAGCGGAGTCCCCGAGACCCGCTGTCCGACCAACGCATCGAGGCGTCCAGGATCGCCGTCGGCCGCCTCGATCAGCAGCGCGGCCTCGTCCTCGGCGAATACACATCCCGCGCGCCGCAACTCGACGACCACCTCGGGAAAACCGGAACCACTCATGCGCCGATTGTTCCTGACCGGGCAACCGAATTTTCACCGCCGGTGGCGGTGCGACGAATCAGCGCTCGGTGTCGAGTTCGAAGGTGCGCGTCGCGTCGAGATAGATCCCGCGCTGGGCGTTGCGCGCGGGCGGGGGCAACTGGGAAACCAGCTGTTCGAGCGAGGTCGTCGCGCCGACCACGGTCGTGCCCGCGACGATGAAGTCGGCGACCGCGCGCCGAATGTGATTCGGCGAGGTCACCACCACCGCGCTGGTCGCGCCGAGATCGCGCAGCAGTCGCGTGCTGAACAGCGCGTTCTGCACGGTCGACCCGGCCCGGTCCTCCACATGGATCCGATCGCCCGGCAGCCCGCGCGCCACCAGCCAGCGCCGCATCGCCTCGGCCTCGGAGATGCCGTTCTGCGGATTGCCGCCGGTCACGATTACCGGTGAGAACGGTGCGGCGATCGCCTGCAACCACGCCGCGGTGAGCCGGTTCTCCAGCTCCGGGCGCAACGCGCCGTCGGGCAGCAGCCCGTAGCCGAGAACCACGATGCCGGTCTGTGGACCGACGAGCGCCGGCAGCGGGTTGGGCAGGGTGGCGGCCGCCGCGGTCACCGCGTGCAGCACGCGATTGGTGCCCGCCGCCATGCCCGCGTCGATGCCGCCGAGCCGGGCCAGGGCGTCACCGACCGCGGCCCCGTCACCCGCGTAGTGCGACCAGATCGCCTGCAGCGCGAGCGCGTCGGCGTCATGGGGGTCGGCGGCGATCAGGGCACGCAGGTCGGCGCGTCCCGCGGCGTCGTCACCGTCGGTGAAGTGGCGCTGTGCTGAGTTGTAGAGCGCGGCCACATCGGCTTCCGCGGCGGCCGGACCGACCGTGGTGCCGGTCAGCGCGGCGGTCGCCAGGACAGCGGCGGCCAGGTGTTTCCAGTGTTTCGAGATCTTCACGACAGTCGCAACCCTTCCCGCGAACGGTTCGGTACGTGCTGGCAGAGCAGAGCTGCCGACACCCTACGACCGCCCGTCCGGACCGCGGTGGACCTCGACCAGCTTGCGCGCGTCGCGGCCCGGCGCCACGTCGTCGGTCCGGCGGCGGATAAGGTGTCACACCGTGGATACCGCTTCGCTGACCGGCAAGGAACTCGCCGCCGCCATCAACGCCGACTCGAAGGAGCGCGCGGCCGCGCTCACCGCCGCGGGCACCGCGCCGACGCTGGCGCTGATCGTCGCCAACGACGACCCGGCCAGCGCCTGGTATGTGAACTCCCTGCGCAAGGCGGCCGAACGACTCGGAATAGCTTGCGAGCGTATCGATCTCGGCGCCGACGCGAGCGCCGAGACGATCCGCGCCGAGCTGAGCGCGCGCAGCGCCGACCCGGCGACCGACGCGATCATGCTGCAGACCCCGCTGCCCGCGGGCGTGAACCTCGACGACGTGAGTTCGGCGATCGCCGCGACCAAGGACGTCGACGGGGTCAGCCCACTCTCGCTCGGCCTGCTCGCTTCCGGCCTCGACGGTTTCGTCCCCGCCACCTCCGAAGCCGTCGTCGAGCTGCTGAAGCATCACGGGATCGCGCTGCAGGGGCGTCTGGTCACCGTGGTCGGCCGCTCCAACATCGTCGGAAAGCCCCTCGCTCAGCTGCTGCTCGCCGAGAACGCGACCGTCACCGTCGCGCATTCACGCACCGCCGACCTGACCGCGGTGACGACTCCCGCCGATATCGTGGTCGCCGCGGCGGGCCGGATCGGCCTGGTCACCGGCAAGCACATCGGTGACGGCGCCGTGGTGATCGACGTGGGCACCAACGAGTCCGCCGACGGCGGGATCGTCGGCGATGTCGACGCGGCGTCGGTCATCGGCAAGGCGGCGGCGCTGAGCCCCGTCCCCGGCGGCGTCGGCCCGGTGACCACCGCGCTGCTCATGCGCCATGTGGTCGTGGCGGCCGAAAAGTCCCGCGCCTGAACACCTTTCGCCATCCGGTCGCGGGATCTACCGCCTGCTGAGGACGCAGCTGCCGTCGGTCTCGATGCTGCATCGCACCGAGCCCGGCCACCGGCATAGCGGTAGACCGGCGGTCGTCTGCTGGTCAGCGGGGAGAACTACCGGGGCCGGGGTGGTGCACAACGATCCGTGTTCGGGGTCTAGCGGGGTGCGGCTCCGAACGAAGTGATCAGCGTTTTGTTGCCGACCTCCGCGGTTCCCACGAGCTGCGGGGTGTAGGTGCTCGGCGCCGAATCCGGTCGGAACGCGGTGATCTTCACCAGGAACTGCCCGGCGTAGGCGCCCGGAGTGATCTCCACGCAGTGCGTGGTCCCCACCGGAGTGGAGTCGATCCCGGCCTGGATGGCGGCCGCCGAGGGTGCGACCGCGTCCGATGCCACGAGGGTCCGGGCCTGGTCGCCGGAGCGCGCGACGTAGTACGCGTACTGGAAGGCCATGATCGCCGCGATGCCGGACTCGGTGCCGCCCGCGCCGTTGCCCCGCACCATGGCGCCGATCTGTTCGGTGGGGCACTCGGCCGTCACCGGGCTCACCGAACTCGGTGCGAGTGGGGTACTGGCCGCCGTGGATGCCGGTGCGGGCCCGCGTAGTTGGACGTAGGTGCCGCCGAGCAGCACGGCGCCGGCCACCGACGCGACCAGTGGTGCGACCCAGCGGGGCACACGCCGTCGCTTGGATCGATCGATCATCCGCGCGAAGACTTCGTCATCACCGTTGTAGTCGGGAGCGGGACGCGAAGGCTCGCTGTCGGCACCGTCGGAGCCGGGAGCGGCGAGTGGCGAAAAGGCGTCCGTGTCCGGGTAATCGGGTGCGGGGCGTGGTGGGAAGCTGTCCGGTCCGCGGTAGTCCGGTGCGGGGCGTGGTGGGAAGCTGTCCGGTCCGCGGTAATCGGGTGCCGGGCGTGGCGGGAAGGTATCCGCACGGTCCTCGGGTGCGTGGCGTGGTGGGAAGGTATCCGCACGGTCCCCGGGCGCGAGGCGCCGTGGGAACGTGTCCGCGCCGCTGGTCGGCACGGCCGCCGGGCGCGGTGGGAAGGTGTCCGCACCGGGGTACCCGGGTGTGGGACGCGAATGCCAGGTCGCCGCGGCGTCGTAGCCGGGCCTCGGATGTTCGAGGGCCGCCCACGCGGGGCCGGAAGCGGTGACGATCGGCAGCTGATCGGTGTCGGGGCCGTTGTCGTCGATCGAGAACGCGGTGTCCGGGAGGCGGTGGCGCGCACCGGGATCGAATTTCCCGCCGACCACGGGCAGCCGATCGGTGACGGTGGCGTCCGCCGGAACGACGGGAACGACCTCGTCGTGTTCGGCGTCGCGAAGCCGGGCCGCCGAGATGACCGGAATACCGGCCGGTGTCGTCGGTCCGCCTTCGATCCGGTGGCGGGCGCCGCCGGCGGGCTGATCGCTCGCTCGGCGGGGCCGTGGCGCGCTCAGGTCGCGGGACCGTCGAATCGGGGTGACAGCCGCGAGCGGAGCACCGGCCGATCCCGGGTCGTGCTGTCGAGCCCCGATCGGTCTGTGCGCTTCCGGTCGATCCATCGCCCCACCTTCATCAGGCTCGTCGCCGTCAGGGTATGTCCCGCAACGATTTCGTTACGGGCACGATACTGCCCTGACGGCGCGTTCGCCGAATGCCACGAGGGAAAATGTTTACCAGTGGATATAGACCTCATCGCCGATGCCGACATTCTCGTAGTACCAGGCGGCGTCGTCGGGTGCGAGGTTGATGCAGCCGTGGCTCACGTTGGCGTTGCCCTGCGAGTCGACCGACCACGGAGCCGAGTGCACCATCACGCCACCCCAGGTGAGGCGCACGGCGTATTCACCGTCGATGATGTAGCCCTCGGGGTCGTCGAGCGGGATGCCGATGGTGCGCGAGTCGAACACCACCGACCGATCCTTCTCCAGCACGCTGAAGGTGCCGGTGGGAGTCTCGAATCCGGGCTTGCCCATCGACGCGGGCATCACCCGCACTACCTGTCCACCCTGGCTGACAGTGAAGGTGTGCGTCGACAGGTTGGCCTCGGCGTAAGTGCCACCGCCGTATTGGGTGCGCTGGCCTCCGATCAGGTCCGCGGATGCGGCTCCCGACCAGGCTGCGGCCAGTATTGCCGCCATGATCGCGACGAACAGGACACGAAATGCGCTCCTCATAAACGCCACCCCTTCACTCACTCGTAGGCGGATTCCAAGTCTAGGCCGCCATGATCAACTCGACCTATCGAAGTGGTAACGGCCGACGGGGTCAACGGTGTGTCGTCTTGCGTTCACGCAGGTCGGGGCCCCGATAAACCGTTCTCACTTCGAGACCGGTGACAGCGGGCGCCCCGGTTGCGGCACCGCGGCCGGTTCGGCGGTGCGCGCGGCATCGAATTCGGCTCTGGCGGCGGTGATCTCCGCGTGGTGTTCGACCACCCAGGCGCCCATCGCCTGGCTGATCCGCCCCAGATCGGCCCCGAGCGCGGTGATGCTGTACTCCACCCGGGGCGGCATCGTGGGGAATACCTCGCGCCGGACCAGGCCGTCGCGTTCCAGGTCGCGCAGCGTTCGGGTGAGCACCTTCTGGGTGATGCCGTCCAGGCGCCTGCGCAAAGCGTTGAAACGCACCGGCCCGCCCGCCTCGCGCAGACTGCCGAGGACCAGCAGGACCCATTTGTCGGCGAGTACCGACAGCAGTTGCCGCGCGGGGCAGTCCCGCAGGAACGCCTCTACCGAACTCTGATCGCCCTTGACGGTATCCACGGGGTACCACGGTATCCGAAAGGTGTCTACTACCGCTGGGACACCACTCGGCGCAGACTCGGCGGTATGTGGCAGATGGTGCAGAGATCTTTCGGCGGTCCGGACGTCTTCGAAAGGGCAGAGGTGCCGCGGCCGGCACCGGGTCCGGGGGAGGTGCTGGTGCGCGTCGTGGCGACCAGCGTCAACGCCGCGGACTGGAAGGTGCGCAGCGGTGTGATCCGGCAGTTGGGGGAGCCGCCGCTGGTGCTCGGGCTCGATGTGTCCGGGATCGTCGCCGCGGTGGGTGACGAGGCGACACGCTTCGCGCCGGGAGACGCGGTATACGGCATGGTGTTCGGCGGCGCCAACGCGGAATACGTAGTGGCGCAGGAGAATCGACTTGCCCGCGTACCCGCCTCGATCGACCCGGTGCACGCGGCCGCACTGCCGGTGGCCGGGGTCACCGCCTGGCAGGCACTGTCCTCGGTACGGCCGGGCGAGCGGGTGCTGGTGCACGCGGCGGCCGGTGGCGTCGGGCATCTGGCGGTGCAGATCGCCGCGCGACGCGGCGCGACGATCGCCGCCACCGCGCGGACCGGCAATCACGCCTATCTCCGCGAACTGGGCGTCACCGAACCGGTCGACTACCGGACCACCGATTTCACCACCGCGGTGCGCGAGGTCGACCTGGTGGTGGACCTGATCGGCGGCGACTACACGGATCGATCATTGACCGTCCTGAGCGGCACCGGGCAGGTGGTGGCCGCCGAAGGCCCTGCGACACACCCGGATTCGCGCGTGCGCCGACTCTATGTCGATCCGACGACGGCCGTGCTCGACGAGCTCGCGGCGACGGTCGACCGCGGGGAGCTGACCGTCGACATCGCGCAGATCCTGCCGATCACCGAACTCGCCGCCGCGCATCGGCGCAGCGAATCCGGTCGGGTCCGCGGCAAGATCGTGCTCACCGCGGACCGCTGACTCAGCCGCGGACCGCGTGCAGCACGTCGCCGTGCAGGGCGTCGGCGCGGGCCGCGATGGTATCGACGCGCAACAGCGCGGCGGCGAACGGGTCGCCGAGGTCGGCGGGCAGCGAGCCGACGTTGATCTCGATATTGAGCTGCGAACTCATCGCCGCGGCGCGGGCGGCGTCGGCGGCGGCGCCGATATCGGTGACGACGTTCGGATTGCCGATCGGCAGTAGTTCGGCGGCCAGCGAGAGGATTTCGTCGGCCTCGTCGACCACGGCGGCGGGCACCCGCGCGGCTTCGACGAGTGCCGCGTTGATCGCCGCGGTGCGGGCGGTGATCTCGGCGTCGGTGTCCTTGGGCAGCTTGTAGGCCGCGCCGACGGCGGTGAACGCGGCCGCGTCGGCGTCGGCGAGCGCGAGCGACCTGGCCAGCGCGGCGTCGGCGGCCACGATGATCTGGTCGATCACCGGCCGATTCTGCGCGTCCTTGGCGCGGGTGGTGTAGCGCGCCACCATCGCCACCAGCGCGGCGGCCTGCGCGGCGTGCAGCGCGGCCACGGCCCCGCCGCCGGGGGCGGGCACCTTCGCGGCCAGCTCCGACAGGTAGTGCTCCAAGGTCACCGAACCGAAGGAGGGGGCGATCTGCTGCGGCGACACGGTGGGCTGCGACACGACGGGGTGGCCTTTCGATGCGGCGAGAATTGCGTGGAATCTTCCCCTCAACGCTACCGCGTGCCCGCCCACGCACCCCGCTCGACCAGCACCTGTGCCGACAGACCGACCGGTCGGGGTGCGCGTGTTGTCCGGGGCTATGTTGGGTGCATGCGGATCGGATTGAGCATCAACTACACGGACGGTTTCAAGGAGACGGCGGCCGAGGTCGCCGACCTGGAACGCGCCGGCCTCGACATCGTCTTCGTGCCGGAGGCGTACTCGTTCGACGCGGTGAGCGCGCTGGGCTTCCTGGCCGCCCGCACCGAGCGGGTGCAGCTGGCCTCGGGCATCCTGCAGCTCTACACCCGGACCCCCAGCCTCACCGCGATGACCGCGGCGGGCCTGGACTACGTCTCCGACGGCCGTTTCATCCTCGGCATCGGCGCGTCGGGCCCACAGGTCATCGAGGGCTTCCACGGCGTCCCCTACGACGCCCCGATCGGGCGCACCCGCGAACTCCTCGAAATCTGCCGCACGGTGTGGCGCCGCGAGAAGCTCAACTACCAGGGCAAGTACTACCAGATCCCGCTGCCCGCCGAGCGTGGCACCGGCCTCGGCAAAGAGCTCAAGCTGATCAATCACCCGGTGCGCGCGGACATCCCGGTGCTGCTGGCCGCGCTCGGCCCGAAGAACGTGGAGCTGGCCGCCGAGGTCGCCAACGGCTGGCAGCCGATCTTCTTCCTGCCGGAGAAGGCGAAGGACGTGTGGGGCGACGCGCTCGCCGCGGGCAAGGCCAAGCGCGATCCCGCGCTGGGCGAGCTCGACATCTTCGCCGGTCCGGCATTGGCGATCGGTGAGAACGTCACTCCGCTGCTCGAGTTCGTGAAGCCGCACCTGGCGCTCTACATCGGCGGCATGGGTGCCAAGGGCAAGAACTTCTATCACACCCTCGCCACCAAGTACGGCTACGGCGAGGCCGCCGACCGCATCCAGGAGCTGTACCTGGCGGGCGACAAGCAGGCCGCGACCCAGGCCGTGCCCGACGAGCTGGTGCGCGACGTGTCGCTGATCGGCCCGGAGAGCTTCGTGAAGGAG
This sequence comes from Nocardia sp. NPDC056541, assembly GCF_042794235.1. Classification (NCBI taxonomy): domain Bacteria; kingdom Bacillati; phylum Actinomycetota; class Actinomycetes; order Mycobacteriales; family Nocardiaceae; genus Nocardia; species Nocardia sp. NPDC056541. Next base: position 577,913 of record NZ_JBHTUD010000001.1, on the reverse strand, counting down.
CGCATCGCCGCGATGGCCGAGGCCGGCGTCACCACGCTCAACGTCACGCCGATCGCCGAGAACGCGGCCGGTCGCGTGAAGCTGATCGAGCAGCTGCGCTCGCTCTGCTGACCCCCACCGACGACAAACGCGCCGCCGTCCGGAGGATTCCCGGGCGGCGGCGCGTTGTGTTGTGTCAGGACGTGAACGACGCCAAGGCGGCGTCCAGGGTGGTGTGCATGGCGAACACCTGGTCCAGGCTCGTCATCTTCAGCTGACGACTGGTGGCGGGTCCGTCGGCCACGACCGCGATCGCGGTGGTCTCGCCTGCCCGCTGATGCGCGGCGACCAGCGTCGCCATGCCCGCCGACGCCAGGAACCCGACCGCGGTCAGGTCGATCACCAGCGCCGCCGGTTTCTCGGCCAGGATGGCCTCGATGGTGGCATCGAGCGCGGGTGCGGTCGCCAGGTCGACCTCGCCGGTCACCGTCAGCACCGTGACGCCGTCGTGTACCGCCGTCGTGGTGGTCATCGTGTCCGTGAGTGGATACGCGTCTCCGGAAGAGTTGGTCACTGTTCAACAACACACAACTTTGCCCGAATACGCAAGCCACCGCGGTTGCTCGCCACGGGATCGCCATGGTCGGCCTCGGTTGCGGCGGTGCTGGTGCTCCTCGCCGCCGAAGCCGAACAGGCGCTCGTGCCCGGCGTCGGCGGCGGCGAGTCCGATGATCTCGACCGTGTCGTCACCGCCATCGTGAACGAGGCGAACAGCCCGCGGGTCGCGAGTTGTTTCGCCTGGTATGCCCGGTGCGCAGGGTAGGGGCTGGTGTTATTCCCATCTGGTCGTACTGTGAGGGCGTGAACATCGATGTGACGCCTTTACCGGGAATCGGCGTGTGCAAGGACTTTCCGCTGGCGGAGGCGCGCCGCCGGATCGGCGTGATCGAACATCGCGACGGCTCCGTCGACCTGGTCGTCTCGCGAGCGGGCGACTACGATTCGACCACCTCGATTCCCCTGTCCGACACCGAGATCGGTGTGCTGGCCGGCCTGCTCGGCGCACCGCAGGTGGTGCAGAAGACACGCGAGACCCACAGTGCGGGCGAGCTGTCGACCAGGCAGTTCGCGATCGATCGCGGCAGCCCGTTCGACGGTAGGCCGTTGCGCGACACCGAGATGCGCACGCGCACCAAGGCCTCGGTCGTGGCGGTGGTGCGCGCGGGTGAGGTGACTCCTTCGCCGGGAACGGATTTCACTTTCATCCCCGGTGATCTTGTCGTTGTGGTCGGCACCGACGAGGGTCTGGACGCGGCAGGACGGCTCCTCGACGCCGGCTGACAATCCATGCGGATAGTAAAGGGCAGGTAAGGTATCCCTAGCTGAGGTTAGGTGATCCCATGAATGTAGAAGTGACATCCCTGCCGGGAATCGGTGTCCGCAAAGAGTTTTCACTGTCGAAGGTGGACCGCAGGATCGGCATCGTCGACCACCGCGATGGTGGTACCGATCTGATTTTCACGAAGGTCGGCGACCCGGATTCCACGGTCCAGATTCCACTGTCCGCCGTCGAAGCCCGTACGCTGGCGAGTCTGCTCGGCGCACCGCAGTTGGTCGCGCAACTGCGCGAGGAACATCGCGAACTCGATGGAGTGAGCACGCGGTCGATGCTGGTACCGCCGAGTTCGCCCTATGCGTCACGACGGTTGGGCGACACCGAGTTGCGGACCAGGACCCGCGCCTCGATCGTGGCGGTTCTGCGCGCGGGCCAGGTCCTGGCATCGCCGGGACCGGAGTTCGTGTTCGCGGGCGGCGATATGGTCGTCGTGGTCGGCACCAATGCCGGACTCGACGCCGCCGCTTCGATCCTGACCGACGGCTGAGCCGGTGGAGATCAGTGGAACCGCGCTGGCATTGATCCAGCTGGGGGCTGTGTTCTTCGGGTTGGGGGTGCTCGGGCGGATCGCCGCCCGCATCGGCCTCTCGCCCATCCCGCTCTACCTGCTCGGGGGGTTGGTCTTCGGTACGGGCGGTCTGATCGAGTTGCACGAGGTGGAGGACTTCATCCACATCGCCAGCGAGATCGGCGTCGTGCTGCTGCTGTTGCTGCTCGGTTTGGAATACACCGCCGGTGAACTGGTCACCGGCATGCGTAAATCGTGGCCCGCCGGTCTGCTCGACCTGGTGCTCAACGCGACTCCCGGTGTGATCGTGGCGCTGATGCTCGGCCTCGGGCCGACGGGGGCGATCGCGATGGCGGGCGTCACCTACATCTCGTCCTCCGGAATCGTCGCCAAGGTACTCAACGACCTCGGCCGCCTGGGTAACCGGGAGACGCCGACGGTGCTGTCGATCCTGGTGTTCGAGGACCTGGCGATGGCGGTGTACCTGCCGGTGCTCACCGCAGTGCTGGCCGGTGTCGGATTCGTGGCGGGGATGACCACGGTCGGTATCGCGCTGGTCGCGGTGACCCTGGTGCTCATCGTCGCGCTGCGATACGGCAGGTACGTCTCGGCGATCGTGGCGAGTGAGGATCGGGAGATCTTCCTGCTCAAGCTGCTCGGTTCGGCGCTGCTGGTGGCGGGTATCGCCTCGGCGGTGCAGGTGTCGGCGGCGGTCGGTGCGTTCCTGCTCGGTATCGCGATCTCGGATTCGACCGCGCACGACGCCACCAAGATCCTCGAACCGTTGCGTGATCTGTTCGCGGCGATGTTCTTCGTGCTGTTCGGTTTGAGTACCGATCCGGCGAGTATTCCGCCGGTGCTGGGCTGGGCGGTGCTGTTGGCGGTGGTCACCACCGTCACCAAGATCGCCACGGGGTGGTGGGCGGCCAAACGGGCGGGGGCCTCGCAACTGGGCCGCGCTCGCGCGGGTACCGCGTTGGTCGCGCGCGGTGAGTTCTCGATCGTCATCGCCGGCCTGGCGGTGGCCGCCGGAGCGGTGCCCGCCGAGTTCGCCGCACTCGCCACCACGTACGTGTTGCTGATGGCCATCATCGGCCCGATCGGCGCCCGCATCGTGGAACCGGTGATGCGACTGGTGGTCGGTCGCAAGCAGCGTGTGACGGTCGACCCGCACGCAGAATAACCACCCGTGTCCGGGCCCCCGCGCGATCGTTCGCTGCGGGGGCCCTCGGTGTTCTCACGGCTCGATCAATCCGGCGCGGATGGCGTATCTGGTCAGGTCGAGCCGGTCGCGCAGGCCGAGTTTCTGCAGGATGTTGGCACGATGCCGGTCGACAGTCTTCGCGCTGATCACCAGCTCGGCGGCGATCTCGCGCGCCGAGTACCCCTCGGCGATCAGCTTGAGCACCTCCTCTTCGCGGGGGGTGAGGATCGTTTCCGGCAGCGCGGAGCCCTGCCGGGCGAGTTGCAGGTAGTCGCGCACGAGTGCGGTGACCGCGCCCGGGTAGAGGAACGATTCACCGCGCATCGTGGCCCTGCACGCCTCGATGAGGTCGCGATCGGCCACCGACTTCAGCACGTAGCCGGAAGCGCCCGCCTTCAGCGACTCGAAGAAATACTGCTCGTTGTCGTACATCGACAGCATCAGGATGCGCACCGGATGGTTGTTCCGGGTGATCTCGCGGGCGGCCTGGATGCCGGTCATCCGCGGCATGGCGATATCGAGGATCACCAGGTCGATGCCGTCGTCGGCGAGGGCGGTGACCGCGTCCAGCCCGTTGGCGGCCTCGGCGACCACGAGCAGGTCCGGTTCGTTGTCCAGGATCATGCGCAACCCGCTGCGCACCAGGGCGTGGTCGTCGGCCAGCAGAATCCGGGTCGGCGCGCTCATGCGGGCACTCCTTCGCGTGCGGCGACCGGGACGATCAGTTCGACCGCGGTACCGCCCGATGCCGGGGACGTGATGGTCAGCGTGGCGTCGATCAGCATCGCGCGCTCGCGCATCCCGCGGATGCCCGCCCCGTCCTCGACCGCGCCGCCGCGACCGTTGTCGGTCACCCGCAGCAGCACGGTGCCGGCTCGCGGTGCGATCAGCAAGCTCACCTCGTCGGCATCGGCGTGGCGCAACACGTTCGTCAAGCTCTCCTGAGCGACCCGGTAGCAGACGAGTTCGATGTCGGGGTCGAGGCGGCTGATCGCCGGGTCGACCTCGCGGCGTACGGAAATGCCTGCCGTGCGGCCGAATTCGTGACACAGCGCGGTGATCGCGCTGTGCAGGCCGAGTTCCTCGAGCACGTCGGGCCGCAGCCGCGCGGCGATCCCGCGCACCTCGTCCAGACAACCGCGCACTGTTTCCTGCGCCTGCTCGACGTCCTCGCGCAGGTCGGCGGGCGCCCGGTCGACGACCCGTTTGAGCCGCAACAGCGCCACGGTCAGGCTCTGGCCGATCTCGTCGTGCAGTTCGCGGGCGATGCGCCGCCGCTCACCCTCCTGGGCGGCCAGCGCGGTCCCACCGGCGACCGAACGTTCGGCTTCCAAGCGGTCGAGCATCGCGTTGAAGGTCTCGATCAGCTGATGGAAGTCCCCGCTCGCACCGCGCTCGAGCCGGACCGCGCGCCGGGGCGGATCGACGCGGCGCATGGAGGCGACCAGCTCGTCGAGCGGAGCCAGCGACGTGCGCAGCGCCACGGCGTTCGCCGTCAGGATCACCGCGAGCCCGATCACCAGCACCGGCACCTCGGTCAGGCGCAGCCGGGCCGACACCGTGGCCGGTGAGAAGGCCAAGATCAGCGTGCCGAGGGTGAAGATCACGCCGTTGAGCAAGCAGATCCGCCAGAACAACGCCGTCACCGGCGTTCGGATTCGCCGCGAGCGTCCTGCTCGCAGCGCTGCGAGACGGTTCATGACACCAGCATGCTGGCGCCCCCGCGTTCTGTCCATGGTGCCCAGCACCCATCCCGCACCCGTTGACCGGCACCGACCTGCCCAGGAAATGGGTGTCACGGCCGATAGTGCCCGCCACCTGCGCGAACCAGACTTCGATCAGACGCTTTCGACGATCCGAGGAAGGACCGCCGGCCATGGATATCGACCGGACCACGATCCCGGGAGCCGGTGTGCTGCACAGCTTCCACACCCGCCACGGCATTCGCTTCGCCCTGCTGACGCACTCGTCGGGTGCGCGACGCCTGCTCGCCTACGCGGGGGGCAGCGACGAACCGACGGTCGACATCGAGCTGGAACCCGACGAGGCCGACCAGGTCGCCGAGCTGATGCGTTCGCGGCCGTTCGGCGACCGGCTCGCCCGCCTGGAACAACGCCTGGACCACCTGACCGGACGGCAGGCCCAGCCGTGAGCACCGTCGAATCCCCCCGGAGCCATGCCATGCGCGCACGCGATATCGCGATGAACCTGCCGACCGTTCGCACCAGCGACCCCGTCGCCCGTGCGGTGCGGCTGATGGTCGTCAACCGGTTGCCCGGTCTGATCGTCGTCGACGAACTCGACCGGCCGGTGGCGGTCCTGCCGGGAACCCAGGTGCTACGCCTGGCGATTCCGGCCTCCTATCACGACGACCCGACGCTGGTCCGCACGATCGACGAGGTGCACGCCGACCTGTTCTGGCAGGAACCCGGCAGCCTCACCGTCGGCGACTGTCTGCCCGACGGCGCGAGCAAGCCGGCCACGGTCCCCCCCGACGCGACCCTGCTCGAAATCGCGATCCTGATGGCGCGCAAGCACAGTCCGCTCATCGCCGTGGTCGACCGTTCGCGCACCCTGCGCGGCGCGATCACCCTGGAACGGTTGCTGACCAGCCTCGCTGTCGTCGGCCCCGGCGACTGAACGTCACGCCGCGCATGGCTGCAGCGCTTGCCGTCGTCATCTTCGTGATCGCCTTCTTCTTCATCGCCACGGAGAAAGCCGACAAGGTCAAAACCGTCCTGATCGCCGCGGGCGCGATGGCTCTGCTCGGCCTGATCCCCGGCGACGAGGTCTTCTATTCCGCCCACGAGGGCATCGACTGGAACGTCATCTTCCTGCTGCTCGGGATGATGATCATCGTCGGCGTCATCAAGCAGACCGGCCTGTTCGACTACCTGGCGATCTGGTCGGCCAAACGTTCGCGCGGCAACCCGTATCGCCTGATGGTGATGTTGATGTTGATCACCGCGGTCGCGTCGCCGTTTCTCGACAACGTCACCATCATCATGCTGGTCGCCCCGGTGACGCTGGTGGTGTGCCGACGTCTCGGCATCGCCGCGCAACCGTTCCTGATCGCCGAGGTGCTCGCGTCCAATATCGGCGGCGCGGCGACGCTGATCGGTGACCCGCCCAACATCATCATCGCCAGCCGGGCCGGGCTGACGTTCAACGACTTCCTCGTGCACATGGCCCCGATCGTGGTGATCACCTTCGTGCTGTTCGTCGCGCTCACCCGGGTGCTGTTCCGCTCGGCGCTACGCACCGATCCCACCTCGGTCGACGCGGTGATGGCGCTGCAGGAACGGCGCGCGATCCGCGATCCGAAACTGCTGGTGCGCTCGATGATCGTGCTCACCGGTGTGGTCGTCGGCTTCTGCCTGCACAGTGTGCTGCACGTCGCGCCGTCGGTGATCGCGCTGGTCGGCGCGGGCATCATGGTGCTGGTCTCCGGCCTCGACATCGGCGATGTCCTACACGAGGTGGAATGGCCGACGCTGGTGTTCTTCATGGGTCTGTTCGTGATGGTCGCGGGCCTGGTGCACACCGGGGTGATCGCCACGATCGGTGACGCCGCGATCGGCTGGGTCGGGGACAACTACTTTTTGGCCGCGACCGCGCTGGTGTTCGGTTCGGCGATTCTCGGGGCGTTCGTCGACAACATTCCCTATACCGCGACCATGGCGCCGGTGGTGGAGGACATCGTCGCGGGCGCACCGGATCCAGCTACCGGGCAGGCGCTGTGGTGGGCGTTCGCCTTGGGCGCCGACTTCGGCGGGAACGGCACGGCGGTGGCGGCCAGCGCCAATGTGGTCGCCCTCGGGATCGCCGCCCGCGCGGGGCAGCGGATCACCTTCTGGCAGTTCACCAAGTACGGCATGCTGGTCACGCTGCTCAGCAGTGTCATCGCCTGGATCTATGTGTGGATCCGGTACTTCTGAGTCCCGCGACGGTGCTCACCCGACGTGGCGGGTGACGATCCGGTGGATCAGCCGGGCGGCGGTGCGGGCGGTGCGATTGTCGATGTCGAGCCGCGGATTCAGTTCGGCGACATCGACAACCGCGAGTCTGCCGCAGGCGGTGACGCGGTCGCAGACGGCCTGGATCGTGGACAGCGCGACACCGTAGGCCGCGGGGGCACTCACACCGGGAGCCACCGCGGCGGGGAGGACGTCGAGATCGATCGTCAGATACAGCAGGTCGATCCCGGCCAGGAAGTCGTCGACGAAGGCGGTGACCCGGGCAGGCTCGCAGTCGTCGTCGAGGAGATAACGCACCCCGAATCTGTCCGCGGTGTCGAACAGGACCCGGGTGTTGCTGGGCTGGCTGATCCCGATCACCGCGTACCGGACGTCGTCGCCGGTCTCGAGGATCTGCCGGAACGGGGTGCCGGAACTGGGCACGGGATCGGGGCGCAGGTCGAAATGCGCGTCGAGGTTGAGGACTCCGATGACGCTGCCCGGGGCGCGGCGAGCCGAACCGGCCAGTCCGAGGTAGGTGCCGTAGGCGACCTCGTGGCCGCCGCCCAGCACGACCGGGAAAGCGCCGTCGTCGAGCAGCGCGGTCACCGTCTCGCCCAGTCGTCGCTGACCGTCCGCCAGCCGGTCGTCGGTGACGGCGATCGTCCCCGCGTCGAAGGCGCGCAGCTCGGTGGCGAGCGCCATCGGCGACAACGCGCGGCGCAGCGCGTCCGGGCCCGCCGCCGCGCCGAGACGGCCCTTGTTCCGGCGCACGCCTTCCTCGCAGGCGAAGCCGACGAAAACACAGGCGCCGGGATCGTCGTTGCCCGGCTCGTACGGCGTGACGGCCTGATGCCAGCGCAGGTGCTCCGGCGTCGTGCCGTCGACGCGACCGGTCCAGGCGGATTCGGAAGTCACCGCACCCCACCTCGATTCGCGACGAGGGCTCCTTCGCGCCACACCTGACCGACCAGCGCAACGCCGGGGCGGTAGGCGAGGTGCAGGTGCGAGGGGGCGTCGAGTGCGATGACATCGGCACAAAAACCGGGGGAGAGGGAACCGATATCGGTGCGCCGCAACGCCTTCGCACCACCTGCGGTTGCCGCCCAGACCGCCTCGTCGGGTGTCATGTGCATTTCCCGCACCGCCAGGGCGATACAGAACGGCAAGCTCGTGGTGTAGCTGGTGCCCGGATTGCAGTCCGCGCCGAGCGCGACGGTGACCCCCGCGTCCACCAGTGCCCTGGCATCGGGATAGCTGTTGCGCGTACAGAAGTCGGCGCCCGGCAGCAGCGTGGCCACCGTATCGCTGCCCGCGAGCGCATCGATATCGGCACGATTCACGTGCGAGACGTGATCCACCGACGCGGCGCCGAGCTCGACGGCCAACTGCACCCCTGGTCCCTGATGCAGCTGATTGCCGTGGACTCGCGGCACCAGCCCGTGCGCGATCCCCGCGGTCAGCACGGCATGCGCCTGATCGCGATCGAAGGCGCCCTGCTCACAGAACACATCGATCCACCGGGCGTACGGCGCGCACCGCGGGATCATCTCCTCGCACACCATCGTCACGTAGTCGTCGGCGCGCCCGGCGTATTCGGGCGGCGGCACGTGCGCGGCGAGCAGCGTCACCTCGTCGGTGCAGCGGGCCGCGATCTGGACGCTGCGCAGTTCGTCGGCCACGGTCTGCCCGTAGCCGCTCTTGCACTCGACCGTGGTGCTGCCTGCCCGCAAGGACTCGTCCAGCAGCCGTTGTACCGTCGCCGCGAGCTGCTCGTCGCTCGCTGCCCGCGTCGCCGCGATCGTGGTGCGGATGCCACCGGCCCCATAGGGTCGCCCCGCCATCCTCGCCGCGAACTCCTCGGCGCGGTCGCCCGCGAACACCAGATGCGCATGCGACTCGACGAACCCCGGCAGCACCGCGCGTCCGCCGAGATCGAACGCGGTGTCGGCGGCCGGCGCGGCGGTACTGTCACCGACCCACGCCACCCGCCCGTCGTCGATGACCAGCGCGGCGTCGCGCCGCAGCCCCAGCGGGCCCTCGCCCAGCGCCGGGTCGTTGGTGACGAGAGTGCCGATATCGGTCAGCACGGTGGTGGGCATGGAGGAGTCCTCCTCGGCGCGGATGTCGAGTATGGCGGTGTGCGCGCGATAGACCCTGTGCGCGGGAGAGCAGCGCGGGCACGTTGCTCGCACCGTAGCGGCCCTTCGGATCGTAGAGCGCGGGCAGGTCGACGCGTTCCTTCGAGATCAGGTGGCGGGCCCGGCGGATGCGCGCCAGGACACGTACGGTAGGTATAGACCTGTATAGACAAGAACGTCAAGGGGTAGCCCGCAGTGATGGGAGAAGCATCGTGAGCATCGACCCGGATCGGCCCGGACCGGTCGTCGTCGGCCCGGGTCCGGTCTCGGCGCAGGATCTGGTCCGGGTGGCCAGGGACGGCGTCGCGGTGGTGGTGTCCGACGATGCCGTCGCCGCCATCGAGGCGAGTCGTGCGCGGATCGAAGCGCTGGCCGCGGACCCGAGGCCGGTGTACGGGGTGTCGACCGGGTTCGGTGCGCTGGCCGTCCGTCATATTCCGCCGGAGTCACGCAAGCAGTTGCAGCGGAGTCTGATTCGCTCGCATGCGGCGGGGTCGGGCGCAGAAGTGGAGCGGGAGGTGGTGCGCGCCTTGATGTTGCTGCGCCTGTCGACCCTCGCGACCGGCCGGACCGGGGTGCGCCCGGTGGTCGCGCGGACCTATGCCGCGCTGCTGTCGGCGGGCATCACCCCGGTGGTCTACGAGTACGGCAGCCTGGGCTGTTCCGGTGATCTCGCGCCGCTGGCCCACGTCGCACTGGCGGTGATCGGGGAGGGCACCGTCCGGGACGCGACCGGCGAGCTGCGATCTGCCGCCCAGGCCATGGCCGACGCCGGCATCGCCCCCGTCGAGCTCGCGGAGAAGGAAGGCCTCGCGCTGATCAACGGCACCGACGGCATGCTCGGCATGCTGGTACTCGCCTGCCACGACCTGCGGGCCCTGCTGCGCCTGGCCGATGTGACCGCGTCGATGAGCGTGGAGGGTCTGCTCGGCACCGACAAGGTCTTCGCCGCCGACCTGCAAGCACTGCGCCCGCAACCGGGCCAGGCGGTCGCGGCCGCCAATATGGTGCGCGTGCTGGCGGATTCGCCGATCGTGGCCAGCCACGCCACCCCGGACTGCACCGTCGTCCAGGATGCCTACTCGCTGCGCTGCGCACCCCAGGTCGCCGGCGCCGCCCGCGACACCCTCGACCACGCCGAACGCGTCGCCGGCCACGAATTGGCCAGTGCCGTGGACAACCCCGTCGTCACCCTCGACGGCCGGGTCGAGTCCAACGGCAATTTCCACGGCGCCCCCGTCGCCTATGTGCTGGACTTCCTGGCCATCGTGATCGCCGACGTCGCCTCGATGAGTGAACGCCGCACCGACCGCTTCCTCGACAAGGCCCGCAACCACGGCCTTACCCCGTTCCTGGCCGACGATCCCGGCGTCGACAGCGGTCACATGATCGCCCAGTACACCCAGGCCGCCATCGTTTCCGACCTCAAACGCCTGGCCGCGCCCGCCTCGGTCGACTCGATCCCCTCCTCGGCCATGCAGGAGGACCACGTCTCGATGGGCTGGTCCGCCGCCCGCAAACTCCGCCGCGCCCTCGACGGCCTCACCCGAGTCCTGGCCATCGAAGCCCTCACCGCGGCCCGCGGCCTCGACCTCCGCGCCCCGCTGACTCCGGCGCCCGCGACCGCTGCCGTACTGACCGCGCTGCGCGACCGAGTCCCCGGCCCGGGGCCCGACCGCTACCTCGCCCCGGACATCGAGGCAGCGGTCCGCCTCGCGGCATCCGGCGCGCTGCTCGCCGCCGCCGAATCGGTGACCGGTCCGCTCGGCTGAGCGGGGTACGCGCGAGCGAAACCCCGGCCTGGGACCGCTGTCTCGCCTGCGCTGATCCGCCCGATGGCATCGTCGCTGTTGCCGCTGACCTGCGATCGGCCCCACGCGGGCGGACGGCGAAGGCGATTGCCGCAGTCAGTGATCGCGCTACGCCTGCAGCTGCTGTGCCGGTTCGATCTCGGTGAGCCCGCGCAGCGACTCGGGCAGCGAGGTCTGGTGCAGGACGCCGAGGCGTTGGGTGGCGCGGGTGAGGGCGACGTAGAGTTCGGCGGCGCCGCGGGGGCCGTCGGCGAGGATGCGCTGCGGATCCACGACCAGCACCGCGTCGAACTCGAGGCCCTTCGTCTCCGACGCGGGCACCGTGCCGGGTACCCCGGGTGGCCCGATCACGATGCTCGTTCCCTCGCGGCCCGCCTCGGCCCGCACGAATTCCTCGATCGCGGTGGGCAATTCGTGGGCGGTGACCCGATGCGACCAGGGTGCGACACCGCAGGATCGCACCGAGTCCGGCGGGCGGACATCGGGCGCGAACTCGGCGAGTACATCGGCGGCCACGGCCATGATCTCGGCGGGGGTGCGGTAGTTCACCGTCAGGGAGCGATAGATCCAGCGGCCGGGGACGTAGGGCTCCATCATCGTGGCCCAGGACCTCGCGCCCGCCGCCGACCGGCGCTGCGCGAGATCGCCGACGATCGTGAAGGAGCGGCTCGGGCACCGCCGCATCAGCACCCGCCAGTCCATCTCCGACAACTCCTGGGCCTCGTCGACCACCACGTGTCCGTAGGTCCACTCCCGGTCGGCCGCGGCACGTTCGGCGAGTTCGCGGGTGTCGCGTTCGAGGAAGCGTTCGGCCAGGTCTTCGCCGTAGAGCATGTCCTGGGCGAGCAGGTGGTCCTCGTCGTCCATCAGGTCTTCGCGGCTGATGAGGGTGTCCAGCACACCGGCCGCGTACTCGGCCTCGGCCTTGCGCTCTCGCTCGGCGGAGTCGTCGGCGGCTGTGTCGCGGCCGAGCAGGTCGACGAGTTCGTCGAGCAGCGGCACGTCCGAGACCGTCCACGCGCCACCGTCGGCCCGCCACAGCGCCGCGTCCGCGCCTGCTGCTCGCAGCCGATCGTGTGACGAATACAGCTGGGACAGTACAGTTTCTGGCTTCAGGATCGGCCAGCACTGATCCAGCGCCGCGGTGAACTCGTCGTTGTCGGCGAGCTCGCGGACCAGGTCGGCGCGCAGTTGTTCCCATGCCTCGGTGTCGTCGCGAGTCAGCCAGCCCTCGCCGATCCGGGCGATCGCGCGCTCGGTGAGAACGTAGGTGATGATCTCGGTGAACACCGCGCGCGCCTCGTTGTGCGGGCGCCCGCTCTCCCTCGCCTCCTGCCTGGCCCACTCCGCGGTCGCGGCATCGATCCGCACCGTCACATCGGTCAGCGCGATCGTCAGCGGCGCTTCGGGCAGTCGCTGGCGATCCGCGATCGTCGCGGCGAGGATGTCGAGGATTCGCAGCGAACCCTTGTGCCGGGCCGCCTCGGGGGTGTCCTCCGCCGTCGCGCGCAGACCGGGCACGAGGTCGGCGGTGGTGGCGAACACGACATTCGTCTCGCCGAGCGAGGGCAGCACATGGGCGATGTGGTTCAGGAAGGCCGGATTGGGCCCGACCACGAGCACGCCTTGGCGCTCCATCCGCCTGCGCTGGGTGTAGAGCAGGTACGCGACGCGGTGGAGCGCCACCACGGTCTTCCCGGTGCCGGGACCGCCCTCGATCACGGTCACACCCGGGTGCTCCAGGCGGATGATCTCGTCCTGTTCGGCCTGGATCGTCGCGACGATATCGCGCATCCCGTCCCCGCGTGGCGCGTCGACCGCGGCGAGCAGCGCGGCGTCGGTTCCGCCCTCGCTCCCGTCGGGGCGGCCGAGCACCTCATCGGTGAAGTCGACCACCTGGCGGCCGCGGGTGTGGAACTGCCGCCGCCGGCGCATGCCCTCCGGGTTGGCCGCGGTGGCGACATAGAAAGCGCGCGCCGCGGGTGCCCGCCAGTCCAGGAGCAGCTGTTCGAGATCGTTCGACTCGTCGAACAGCCCGATCCGGCCGATGTAGGACCGCTCGCCCGAGGCCGCGTCGAGCCGGCCGAAACACAGTCCGTTGTCGGCCACGTCGAGGCGCTGTACTTCCTTGCCCAGCGCCCGCACCTCGTTGTCGCGCTCCATGGGGGAGTCGCCCTTGGTGCGCAGCGCCGCGCTGTAGCGGCCCTTCACCCGTGCCCGCTCGGCATCGAGGCGCGAGTACAACCCGGCGACATAGCTTTGCTCGGATCGGCGTTCCTCTTCGTACCCGTGCGCTGACATAGGCCCCTAACTGTACTTTTTCCGGTGCGACCGGATGATTGTGCAGCAACCCCGGGGCCTTGCCGCAAGTCCCTGTTTACGCTATATATTGAAAGTGGAAAGAGCCCCGGCACTGCCGGGGCTCTCGTCTTCTCCGGGCCGGTCAGCCCTCCTGCATCGGAATCCGCACACCCCGTTCACGAGCCACCTCGGCCGCGTGCTCGTAACCCGCGTCGACGTGTCGCATCACCCCGGTGCCCGGGTCGTTGGTCAGCACCCGCTCCAGCTTCCGCGCGGCCAGCTCGGTGCCGTCGGCGATACACACCTGGCCCGCGTGGATCGAACGGCCCATCCCGACCCCGCCACCGTGATGGATCGACACCCAGCTCGCCCCGGACGCGGTATTGAGCAGTGCGTTGAGCAGCGGCCAGTCCGCGATCGCGTCGGAACCGTCGGCCATCGCCTCGGTTTCGCGGTAGGGGGAGGCCACCGAGCCGGAGTCGAGGTGGTCGCGGCCGATGGCCAGGGGAGCCGACAGCTCACCCGAGGCGACCATCTCGTTGAATTTCAGGCCCGCGCGATGGCGTTCGCCGTAACCGAGCCAGCAGATCCGCGCGGGCAGACCTTCGAACCTCACCTTCTCGCCCGCCAGGGTGATCCAGCGGCGCAGATGGTCGTTGCCGGGAAACAGTTCCAGGATCGCGCGGTCGGTGGCGGCGATATCGGCCGGATCACCCGAGAGCGCGGCCCAGCGGAACGGACCGAGGCCCTCTTCGAAGAGCGGGCGGAGGTAGGCGGGAACGAAGCCGGGAAAGGCGAAAGCCCGGTCGTAGCCGCCTTTGCGGGCCTCGTCGCGAATCGAGTTCCCGTAGTCGAACACCTCGGCGCCCGCGTCCATGAATCCGACCATCGCCTCGACGTGCGCGGCCATCGACGCCTGCGCCTCGGTGGTGAACCAGACCGGATCCTTCTCGGCGAGGGTGTGCCAGTCCTCGAGCGCGACGCCGATCGGCAAGTAGGACAACGGATCATGGGCCGAGGTCTGATCGGTGACGATGTCCATCGGTGCGCCCATGGCCAGCAGTGCGGGAAAGACCTCGGCCGCATTGCCGACCAGGCCGATCGAGAGCGGCCTGCGCTCGTCACGCGCGGCGACGGCGAGATCCAGTGCCTCCCGCAAGGTCGCGGCCTTCGTGTCGAGGTAGCCGTGCGCGATCCGCCGGTCGATACGCGCCGGATCGCAGTCCACGCACAGCGCGACGCCGTCGTTCATCGTCACCGCGAGCGGTTGCGCGCCACCCATCCCGCCGACGCCCGCCGTGAGCGTGATGGTGCCGGCGAGGGTGCCGCCGAATCGCTTGCGTGCTACCGCGCCGAAGGTCTCGTAGGTGCCCTGCAGAATGCCCTGGCTGCCGATGTAGATCCACGACCCGGCCGTCATCTGCCCGTACATCATCAGCCCCAACTGCTCGAGCTTGCGGAACTCGTCCCAGGTGGCCCAGTCGCCGACGAGGTTCGAATTCGCCAGCAGCACCCGCGGCGCCCATTCGTTGGTGCGGAACACCCCCACCGGTTTCCCGGACTGCACGAGCAATGTCTCGTCCGCGGCGAGGGTCTCCAGCGTTCGCACGATCGCGTCGAATGCCGCCCAACTGCGTACCGCTCGCCCGGTCCCGCCGTAGACGACCAGGTCATCGGGGCGTTCGGCGACCTCGGGATCGAGATTGTTCATCAACATCCGCAAGGCACCCTCCTGCTGCCAACCGAGGGTGTGCAACTCGGTGCCGCGCGGAGCGGACACGGGACGAGGGCCGGAGACAGGCGGTGTCGCGTCGGTCATGAGGGCAGTATAGTCCTGTATATACAAGTGCCGACGAGGTTCGAGCGCAACGTATTCTCTGGGCGAGGCGAGGAGATGTTCGGTGGTGGCGATCGAGGTGGTCGATGCGGAGCTGGCCGCGCTCTACGGCGGGCTCGGCAGCGAATTCGCGGCGTATGAACGGGTCAAGCAGCTGATCATGGCGCAGATCAAAGCGCGCCGGTGGAACGCGGGGGAGCAGATCCCCTCGGAGAACCAGTTCGTCGCCGCACTCGGGCTGTCCCGAATGACGATCAATCGCGCCCTGCGTGACCTGACCGCCGACGGCGCGCTCACCCGGGTGATGGGTGTGGGAACCTTCGTCGCGGCGAGCAAGGCCACCTCACCGCTGTTCGAGGTCCGCAACATCGCCGACGAGATCACCGGTCGCGGACATCGTCATCGCACCGAGGTGGTGTTCGTGCGGTCCGAGGTGCCCGGCGACGCGGAAATGGCGAATGCCATGGGCGGCACGGTATTCCACTCGCTGCTGGTGCACTTGGAGGACGGCGTGCCGATCCAGCTCGAGGACCGCTACGTCAACCCGGCGCAGGCCCCCGACTACCTCGCCCAGGACTTCACCACCGTCACCCCGAACAGCTACCTCAGTGAGGTCGCGCCGCTGCTGCGCGGCGAGCATGTCGTCGAGGCGGTGCGGGCCGCCCGCGAGGAGTGCGTGCTGCTCGGCATCGACGCCGACGAGCCGTGCCTGCTCATCCGGCGCCGCACCTGGTCGTCGGGCGGGTTGGTCAGCGTGGCACGGCTCGTGCATCCGGGTTCGCGCAATCGGCTGGAAGGCAGCTTCGGTAGCGAGCCGGGCTGACTCCGCGTCGTGCGCGCCGAACAATGTTCCCGACTCGAAACAGCTGTCGCCGCTTGGTAATTGCACGACGAGATTTCGATCAGGCGGATTGTCGAACTGATTGCTTTCCGGATGGGATCGAAGACACGCTCATCGAGAAGGCTGACGTGTGCATGATCGCCCCCTGAAATTGTTATCCGATCTGAATGATAAACAGGAACAGCAAATTGATGGCTACCGAATGAATGCTGTCTGAGCTGGGGTTATGCCTGCTGCACGGATTTGGTTCAGTTTCGGGTTATCACTGTTTCGTGACGAAGTACGCGGTTGGCCGGATCGGGGCTGTACGTTTGGGACTCGATAGTTTCGCTGGGTTCCATTCAGGTAACGGAGAGGGCGGAAATGGCTACAGTCACGCAGCCGTCGGGGCCGCACACCATGATCTCTCGACGTGATTTCTCCGCAGCGAAAACAGTGATGACGCCGTCGAGCCTGGTGACCCTCGGGTTGATCTTGCTGATTCCCGTGTTCATCACGGCGGGCCCGATTCTCGCGTCGGCGTTGATCGCGCGATACGACGGTGTCGGGTGGTCCGGTGGCGTGGTCTTCGGGGTGATCGCGACCGTCGTCGTCATGTCGGTGCTGGCCTCGGCGTGGGCGTTCCGCCTGGCGTGGCGGCGTGGTTCCGCCGCCGCGCAGCGCCCGTTCGGTTCTTCTCTCGTGCGGTAGGAGGTCGACAATGCAGACGCACCGACAGGCGACGGCGCCGCTCATCGAACCGCCCGTGGCCACCGCTGCCGACGAATGCCGCCTACTGCGGATCGTCGCCCGGATCGAGGCGCCCCATGTGTGGGACTCGACGTCCGCCCGGCTGCTCGACTGCGCGCGCCGGCGGTGGCAGGGCAGGGCCGACATCGCCGACCATCCGGCCTTGCGCCGCTGGTCGCAGATCCAGGACTCCCAGCAGAGACCCGAACAGCCTTGCCTGCGCACACTTTTCGCTGCCTTCGCCGCCGGCTCGCTGGTCGGTGGTGATCCCTGTGCGGACCTGGCCGCCGCGATCATGCTCCTGTCGAGCTGCCCCGCCGAAGCGGTTCGGCAGGCCGACCCGAACAGCGAATGTCGCACGGTGCGCTTCTCGGTCTACGCCTATCGCGAAGACGACCTGCCGCTGGCCGAGGACCTGATCACCACCACCGTCCACGCCTGTGGCACCGTTTTGGTCCGTCGCTGCACGATCATGCGCCCCCCTGCCCGTTCCACGGCTCCGTCCCCGTCCGTCGACCACCCGGCGCCGAACCTCCTGGTCCTCGGTAGCCTGGGCAGCACCGCCGCCCGCTGACCGAACCCGGTCGCGGCTTTTCACTCGGCCGCTTCGCTGTCCGCTGCGTTGCTAGCGAAACTAACAGTGCTGCACCAGGTTTCATCGTTACGGCGGGCGTGATATCGGATCGCCGCGGGCCTTCGGGTCGGTTTCCGATCGCGCCTCGGCTCGCGGTAACGCGAATCGGATTGTATGGTTCACACAGGGCTGTCCCAGTCACCGGAGTTGTTGACGGACGGACAGTTTGTGTCACTCTGGTCCCGAATCGTGTGTGTGCCAACAACATTGACGTTGCGAGCGCCGACCCGACCGTATCGCGGTCGACCCCACGCATCGCCGGATGACTCCCGAGGTGGCTACCCCGGGCAGCTCCGCGACTCATGAGTTCGCCCCCGGATTATCGCGATGACGCGGAAGCCGTTGTAGTGCAGGCGATTACGCCGCACACCTGGAACCGGCAGTCGGCTGTCGCTGCTGTGTTCCCCGCCTGAAGTGTCCGTAAACCATTGTGGTACAGCACAATTGTAGGTTTCAAACTTGGAACATGTTGGAATGCTTGACATCTCGAGCTTCCTCTACAAAACTACCCGTCGGTAGCCAGCGAACGGGACGCTCGACCCCGTCGGCTGCGAGAGGTGACTCCCTACGACTGCCCCGCCGGAAACTCCATAAACCCGTGTCCGGCAGTTGCCGGTGAACCTCTCCGCATCGTGACCACACCAAAGGAGCTCAGCGCTATGGATAATCCCGCGCTACCCGCAGCACAGCACTCGGGTGACCAGCACTCGGGCGACCAAGTGGTGGTCATGCCCAGACCGGCCGGACCGACCGAGCAGCTGGCGCTGGTCACCGCACGACTGCGGGAACTGCTCATCACCGGTGAGGATTTCGACGCGATCTACACCCACATCCTGGCCGCTCCCGGCAAACGGGTGCGGGCCCGGTTGGTCCTGGCCTGCGCCGGGTTGCTCCCCGATGCCGCCGACACCGCTGCCCCGCTGGGCGACGCCGTCGACCTGGCCTGCGCGATGGAGATGCTGCACGAATCCTCGCTGGTCCACGACGACATCTGCGACGGATCGCTGCTGCGCCGCGACGCACCGTCGGTGCCCGCCGCGTTCGGCGTGCGCACCAGTGCCCGCGCCGGCTTCCACCTGGCCGGCGCATCGATGCAGGTCGTCGCCCGCGTGCTGACCGACAACCCCGAGGTCTTCGCGCGGGTCGGTGAGGCGCCCGGCATCACCTACGCCGACCGGCTCTCCGATCTGTCCTACGGTCAGCTCATCGAGACCCTGCCGCCCTCGATCGACGAGGTCGCGCTGCGCCGCCACTACGAACTCGTGGCAGGGGCCAAGACCGGCACCCTGTTCCGGCTGTCGTGCGCGTACGGCGGCACCGCGGGTGGGGTCGATCTCGACCGGCTCTACGCCCTGATGGAATACGCCGACCAGCTCGCGCTCGCCTTCCAGATCATGGACGACGTCCGCGACATCGAGGGCGGACCGGGCCTGGGCAAGGACGCCGGCGGTGACCTCGAACGCCGGGTGCCGACCTGGCCGGTCATCGAATGGCTCGGCTCGCGGCCCGGCGCCCGCGAAATGTGGCTGGACGCAGAGATTTCCAGCGCGACCCTGCAGGAAGACCTGGTCGAGAGCGGTGCCACCAAAGCGGCCCGCCTGGTCGCGATGGACGCCACCGAGAAGGCCACCCGCGCACTCGACGTCTTTCCCCCTTCCCTCGCGCGCGACGACCTGCGCGAACTTCTCGAGCAGGTGATCTCCCGATGAGCTCAGCACGACTTCCCCTCCTGATCCGCGGACTGCGCAACCTACGCCGCGCACCGGATCTGGGCGCACTGCGCGCCGCGCGGTCACCGCAGGAACTGGCCGCGCTCGCGCTGATCCCCGCGGGCCGCAACCTGGGCATCGCCGTCGGTCTGCTGCCTGCGACCTTGCGCGACGAGGCCACCGCAGCGCTGCTCGCCTGTCGTGTGCTCGACGCTTTCGAAGACCTCAGCGATCGCGCGGTAGCCAGCGGCGCCGTGCTGGCGGCAGTGGATTACCTCAACGGCGCGAGCGACACCCTCCCACCGCCGCTGCCCGCGCTCGAGGGCAAGATCCGCGACAGCGAAGCCGTCGACCGGGTACTCGCCGAGCGCATCGCCGACATCAGGGCGCTGCTCGCGGCGTTGTCCGAGCAGGGTCGCGAGCGGGTCGGGCTGGTGCTCACCGATGTGGGCCGGGTCATGGCGCGCAATATCGACGCACCGCTGACCCGCGTCGCCTACAGCGAAGGCGTGCTCGGCCGGATCACCCACTACGCCTGCGCCCTGGTCGCCGAAGATGTGCTGCCCGAAGCGGATCTGCGGGAACTGACCGGTTGTGTCGCCGTGATCGCCCAGTCGGCCAACGACCTGCGCGACAACGAACTCGCGATCTACGGCGCCGCCGACCGTGAGGAACTCACCCGGATGGTGATGCTGCGCCAGCTCACCCCCGCCCTCGGCGGCTTCGCGCTGCTGGCCAAGCTCGGTCCCGGCACACCGAGCCTGGGCGCGCGGGCGGCGATGGCGTACATGACGATCACGACCTCGGCGTTCCTGTGTGGCGCGGTCGGGGCGCCCGCACCTTTCCGGCGCCCGGTCGCCGCGGCCACGCTGGCCGCCGCCTCGTCCACCTACTGGACCACGATGCTCGAGCGTGTGCGCCGCAGTGGCGACGCCGCGATCCATCAGATGCTCGACGCCTCACCGGATTTCACCACCGGCTCGGCGTCGGCCTCGCAGGTGCTCGGTGCGGGCGACCTGGCTTCGACGGAAACCTCGTTGATGCCGCTGATCGTCGACACCACCTTCGCGCTGGTGCAAACCCTGCCCGAAGGCCGCCTGACCGGCGAACTCTCCGACTCGGCGATCCGCACCATGATGATCGCCGATCACCTGGCCTTCGGTGCCATGGAGCGGGTGCCGAGCCACGAACCCGACGCGATCCGGGCGCTGGCCACACGGCTGCAGCTCGCCGCTCTCGACAACAGCAGCCACCAGTAGTCGAGGAACACCTCCTCGATGATCGTCACTACTAGCGAAGGAGCTCTCCCATGAGCACCGGAACGCCCGTCGCGCCCACAGAGAAACCGCCGTTCAGCCGGCGCGTGTTCAAACTCGAGCACGCATCCAACGTCGGCCCGCTGCTCCACATCGCGTTGTGGATCGGCATGACCGCAGCCGCGCTGTTCATCCCCGGCACCTCCACCTGGTACATCGCGGTACCGCTGATCATCGTGCTCTCGCTGCTGAACCTCTCGCTGACCATCGGCGTGATGCACATGCACACCCATCGCCCGCTGTTCGTGTCCAAGTTCCCCAACCGGGTGGTCGACATCCTGTGCTGCCTGCCCGGCAACCTGACCGCGGCCGAGATGCGCGAGGTGCACGTCCTCAACCATCACCGGTTCAACGACGGCCCGGGCGATGTCACCGCGACCACCGGCCTGGACAAGGGCATCGGCGCCCTCTGGTACTGGGTCCGCTACGGCATGGTCGTCAAGATCCACACGGTGCGGACGGTGTTCGCCGCGAACCCGGCGCCGCGCCGTCGTAAGACGCGTCACCAGTTCATCTTCGATCTCGCGGTGTACACCCTCGTGATCGGCTCTGTCTGGTACGTCGCGGGCTTCGAGAAGTTCGTGCTGTTCTACTGGGTGCCGTTCCTGATCACCCAGGTCAACGCCGGCTACTTCGCCTGGCTGAGCCACGCTCCCGCACGCGGATTCACCGATGAGCCGAGCACCTCGCTGAACAACGCGGGCAACATCCTCAACTTCCTGATCTTCAACCAGGGCTACCACAGCGTGCACCACCGCTACCCCGGCATCCACTGGAGCCAGATCCCCGACAAGCTCGACTACATGCGTGACGTGAACCCCGGCGTCATCGTGCCGTATTGGATGGTGGCGCAGTCGGGTTGGCGTCTGGTCGTGCCCGGCGGCTTCCTCAACGAGGGGTACGGCAACAAGTGGAAGGCGCGCCTGGAGTCGCGTCTGGAAGCGGGCACCGTTCGCTCACGCTACCTGCCGTGGTTCGCATGGATCTGATGTCACCGCAACAGGTTCGGGGCGTGGTGACGAGCCCCTCGCGGCTCGTCCCGTTCCTGTTCTCCTTCGCCGTCTACGGTTTCGCCGGCATCACGGTGCCGCTGATGCTGCTGTTCGCCGGCGGCTGGTGGCTGCCCAAGACGGTGGACAAGGGACCGCACCTGTCCGCGGTCCCCGCGATCGCGATCGACCTGGTGCTGCTCGCGCTGTTCGCGCTGCAGCACTCGGGCATGGCCAGGCCCTCGTTCAAGGCGTTCATCACCCGCTGGGTGCCCGAGGCGCTCGAGCGCACCGTCTACATCATCGGCGTGTGCCTGGTGATGTGGGTGATCATGCTGGCGTGGCAGCCGGTGCCGCACGTGCTGTGGTCGGCCGACGGCGCGCTCGCGGTGGTGCTCGACACCGGGTTCTGGATCGGCTTCGTGCTGGTCTACGCGGCTACCCTGCTGCTGAACCACTTCCACCTGCTCGGCATCAGTCAGGCCTACCGCCAGTACGTGATCCAGGTACCGGACGCGACGGTCGACCGTCTGCAGGTGAACGGCGTCTACAAGCTGGTTCGTCATCCGCTGATGACCGGTCTGCTGGTGTCGTTCTGGTTCGCCAGTGAGTTCACCGTCGGACACCTGGTGTGGGCGCTCGGGCTGACCGGGTACATCCTGCTCGGAACCTACCTGGAGGAGCGCGATCTCATCGCTCGGTTCGGTGCGTCCTATCGCGCGTACGCCGCGCAGGTGCCCGCGTTCTTCCCGTCCGTGCGCGCCATTTTCGGCCGATCGTCTCGGTAACCGGCACGGCCGGGCCGAGTCTGGAGAGGAATCGTCGTGAACAGTCCCGTTCGAGAACGTACTGAACACAGCTCCACAGCGACCGGCCCGGTCCGTGGCGTGGGCCGAGCCCACGCCAAGGCGATCCTGCTGGGTGAGCACACCGTGGTGCACGGGACGCCCGCCATCGCGTTTCCGCTGCCCACCCTGTCGGTGCGGGCGGTCGCGCGTCCCGGCACCCCCGGCGGCGTCGTCGAGGTTCCCGAAGGGCACTTCGGGTTCGTCGCGGGCAACCCGAATGCCGCGGAGAACACGTTGTCCGGACCGCGCGTAGCGGTCGAGGAGGCGTTGCGGCGCTGGGGCCTGACCGGCCATATCGCCGATGTGGTGATGGAGTGCGACATTCCGCTCGCTCGCGGGCTCGGCTCGAGCGCGGCGTGCGCCGGCGCGGCCGTGCGTGCCGTCGCCGACCTGCACGGCCGAACCGTCGACGCCGCCACGCTCTACGAACTCGTGCAGTGCGGTGAACAGGTCGCGCACGGCAGAGCCAGCGGCATCGATGCGAGCGCGGTGCTGGCCGACGGCCCGATCCTGTTCCGCGAGGGCACCGCCACCGCACTCGATATCGGTCTCGACGCCGCGCTGGTGATCGCCGATACCGGGGTGCCCGGGTCCACCCAGCACGCGGTCGCCGGGGTGCGCCGCACGCTCGACCGGGACCCGCGGTCCGCGCGCCGCGTGCTGACCAGGGCCGGCGAGCTGATCGGCGGCGCCGCGGCCGATCTCGCGGCGGGCGACGCCGCGTCGCTGGGCCGGGCGATGCTCGACTTCCAGGACCTGCTCGCCGAACTCGGCGTGAGCACCCCGCATATCGACACACTGGTCGCCGCGGCGCTGGAGGCGGGCGCGTACGGCGCCAAGCTCACCGGCGCCGGTCTCGGCGGCTGCGTCCTCGCGCTCACCGAGACCGGTGACGCGCGCACGGTCAGCGCCGCGTTGCGCCGCGCAGGCGCGGTACAGACCTGGACGGTCCCCACCCGCAGCCTGCGTTCAGGCGCGGAGTCCCTATCCGTCTCGACCTCGGAACACGGTGTCAATCCATGACTTTCACTCCCGCATCACCCGCGGTCGCCGAGCGCGGCGCCGTGACCGGGCCGTCCGCCGAGTCGGTCGCGTACCCGAACATCGCCCTGGTGAAGTACTGGGGCAAGCGGGACGAAGCCCTGTTCCTGCCCGTCACGGGCAGCCTGTCGATGACCCTCGACATCTTCCCGACCACCACATCGGTGCGGGTGATCGAGGGACCGGCCGATGTCGTCGAGTTCAACGGTGTCGCGGCCACCGGAGCCGCGCGTACCCGCATCGAGACGTTCCTGGATCTGGTGCGCGCCAAGGCCGGTCGTGCCGACCGTGCGATGGTGGTGACGTCCAACGCCGGGCCCACCGGCGCCGGTCTGGCCTCCTCGGCGAGCGGCTTCGCGGCCCTGGCCACCGCTGCGGCGGCCGCCTATGAGCTCGACCTCGACGGTCGCGTCCTGTCGCGACTGGCCCGGCGCGGCTCCGGCTCCGCCTCGCGCTCCATCTTCGGTGGATTCGTCGTCTGGCACGCCGGTGACGGCGAAGGCGAAGCGGGGGACCTGAGTTCGTTCGCGGAGCCGATCGGCGGCGACGAATTGGATCCGGCTCTGGTGGTCGCCGTGGTGAACCAGGGCGCGAAGGCCGTCTCGAGCCGGGTCGCCATGCGCGAGACCACCGCCACCTCGCCGTTCTATCGGCCGTGGGCCGATTCGTCGGTGCTCGATCTGACGGAGATGCGCAAAGCCATTGCACGACAGGACCTTCCCGCGATCGGGGAGATCGCCGAGCGCAACGCCCTCGGCATGCACGCCACCATGCTCACCGCTCGACCCGGAATCCGGTACCTGTCGCCGCATTCGATCGCCATCCTCGACGCGGTCCTAGCGCTGCGCGCCGACGGGATCATGGCCTACGCCACGATCGACGCGGGTCCGAACGTCAAAGTGTTGTGCTCGCGTGCGGACGCGCCACTGGTCGATGCCACCCTGAACGGACTCGGCGATTTCGTCACCACCCGGATCGCGCACATCGGTCCCGGTGCGTCGCTGACCACGGCCGGTGCACCGGCGGCGGGTGGCGATCGATGACCAGTTGTCGCGCACCGGGCAAGCTCTTCATCGCCGGTGAATACGCTGTGGTCGAGCCGGGACACCTCGCGGTGCTCACGGCGGTCGACCGCTACGCGACCGCCACGGTCACGGCGGCGGATCCCGGCGACGGCATCACCTTGCACTCGGATCTGGACGGCGGTGTCACGCTGTCGTGTGGGCGTCACGGTGACGAATTGGCACCGATCTCCGATGCTGGTGTACCAGCGGCATTTTCCTATGTCTTCGCGGCCGTTTCGCTGGTTCACCGGCTGCTCCTGGAACGGGGCGTCCCCGTCTCCGACTTCCGGCTGAGCGTCACCGCCGACCTCGGCGACGCCGATGGTCGCAAGTTCGGCTTGGGGTCCAGCGCGGCCGTCACGGTGGCCACCGTCGCCGCCCTCGGGCAGCACTTCGCCCTCGGGCTCGATCCCATGGACCGGTACCGGCTGGCCATGCTCGCCACGATCGCGGTCAATCCGCGCGCTTCGGGCGGCGATGTCGCCGTGAGCACCTGGGGCGGCTGGCTCGCCTATCGATCCCCGGACCGTGCGCAGGTGGCGGCCTCGCTGGCCCGTGACGGCGTCGACGCGACCCTGCGTTCCCCGTGGCCGGGCCTGTCGGTGCGCCCGCTGCCCACCCCGACCGAGCTCACCCTGCAGGTCGGCTGGACCGGGAACCCGGCCTCCACACCGGCGCTGGTCGCCGGCCTCGACGGCGACCGCAGCACCTTCCGGGCGCACAGCAACGAGTGTGTCGAACGGCTGGTCGCCGCCATCGAGGCCGATGACTCCCGCGCCGTGCGAGTCGAAATCGACAGCGCGCGAACACTGCTCGTCGATCTCGACGCGACGTCGGGCCTGGGCATCATGACACCGCGTCTGCACGCACTGTGCGACGCGGGCGCCGCGGTGGGTGCGGCGGCGAAGCCCTCGGGCGCCGGTGGTGGTGACTGCGGTATCGCGCTCATCGAACGCACCCGCCCCGCGGCGATCGCCGAGCTCACCGGGCGCTGGATCACCGCCGGAATCCGCCCGCTGCCCCTGCGAACCCACCTTGTCGAAGGGGACCCACGATGATCGCCGATCGCAAGGACGACCACGTTCGCCACGCGGTGAACCACCACCGCCAGGCCACCGGAGTCAGTGACTTCGACTCCGTCACCTTCGTCCACCACGCCCTCGCCGGCATCGATGCCGAGGATGTCTCCCTGGCCGTCGAAGTCGCGGGAAAGCAGTGGAACACACCGCTGTTCGTGAACGCGATGACCGGCGGCAGCACCAAGACCGGCGAGATCAACCGCCAGCTCGCCATCGCCGCGCGCGAGACCGGCATCCCCATCGCCTCGGGCTCGATGAGTGCCTACTTCCGTGATCCCTCGGTCGCGGGCACCTATCGCGTGCTGCGCCAGGAGAACCCGCACGGATTCGTGATGGCCAACGTCAACGCGAACGCGACCGTCGACCAGGTGCGCAGCGCCATCGATCTGCTCGAGGCCGATGCGTTGCAGATCCATCTCAACGCCGTGCAGGAAGTGGTCATGCCCGAGGGCGACCGCTCGTTCGGGGCATGGCCGCGCCAGATCGAACGCATCGTCGCCGATACCGCGGTGCCGGTCTTCGTCAAGGAAGTCGGGTTCGGCCTGAGCAGGCAGACCGTCACCTGGTTGCGCGACGCGGGTGTGTCCGTGGCCGATGTAGGCGGCCGCGGCGGCACCAACTTCGCTCGCATCGAGAACGATCGGCGCGTGGGCGGTGACTTCGGGTTCATCGAGAGCTGGGGCCAGTCCACCCCGAACTGCCTGCTCGACTGCGCCGGCATCCCCGGCATCGACATCGCCGCCACCGGTGGCATCCGCTCGCCACTGGACATCGCGCGCGCACTCGCGCTGGGCGCCGACGCGACCGGCGTCGCGGGTGCGTTCCTGGAAACGCTGGTCAGCCACGACACCGCTGCCCTGGTCGACAAGATCGGGACCTGGCTCGACCAGTTGCGCACCATCCTCACCGTCCTCGGCGCTCGCACCCCCGCCGATCTGGTCGGCGCCGACCTGCTCGTCACCGGCGATGTCGCGAACTTCTGCCTGCTTCGCGGCATCGACGCCGCAGCACTTGCCCACCGGAGCCCCTGGTGGCGTGAATCCGAAAATCGAGAAGGAGTCACCCATGAATGACATGTCGTACGCGGCGGTGCCGCTGCAGTGGGTGGGGCCTGTCCGCATTACCGGAAATGTCGTCGACGACGCCGTCGACGTTCCCCTCGCCACCTACGAAACCCCGCTGTGGCCCTCGGTCGGGCGCGGCGCGCGCATCAGCACCCTGGCCGAGAAGGGCATCGTCGCGACGCTGATCGACGAGCGGATGACGCGCTCGATCCTGCTGGAAGCCGACGACGCGTACACCGCCTACACCACGGTCGGGCAGTTGGAAGGCCGCATGGCCGAGCTCCAGGAGGTGGTCGCCGGCAGCAGTCGTTTCGCCCGGCTCATCGACCTGCACCACCAGATCACCGGCAACCTGCTGTTCCTGCGCTTCGAGTTCACCACCGGTGACGCGTCGGGCCACAACATGGCGACCCTGGCCAGTGACCACCTGATGGATCACATCCTGTCGACCATGCCCGGGGTGCGCTACGGCTCGATCTCGGGCAACTACTGCACCGACAAGAAGGCCACCGCGGTCAACGGCATTCTCGGTCGCGGCAAGAACGTGATCACCGAACTGCTCATCCCGCGCGAGGTGGTCGAGCAGCGCCTGCACACCACCGCGGCGCAGGTGACCCAGCTCAATATCCGCAAGAACCTGATCGGCACCCTGCTGGCGGGTGGAATCCGTTCCGCCAACGCGCATTACGCCAACATGCTGCTCGCGTACTACCTGGCGACCGGCCAGGACGCCGCCAATATCGTCGAAGGATCCCAGGGCATCACCCATGCCGAGGATCGTGACGGCGACCTCTACTTCTCGTGCACCCTGCCCAACCTGATCGTGGGCACGGTCGGCAACGGCAAGCACGCGAGTTTCGTCGACGAGAACCTGGAACGCCTCGGCTGCCGCGAAGACCGGCAGCCCGGCGAGAACGCCCGACGCCTCGCGGTGATCGGGGCGGCCACCGTGTTGTGCGGGGAGCTGTCGCTGATGGCGGCACAGACCAACCGCGGTGAATTGATGCGTGCCCATACCCAATTCGAGCGGTCCACCACGAGCAACGGAAGCCCACGATGACAACTACACCGGTCGGTATCCACGACCTCTCGTTCGCCACCACCCACTACGCTCTCGATCACGCCGTCCTCGCCGAGCGACTCGGCGTGGATCGCGACAAGTTCTACCTCGGCATCGGCCAGGAGAAGATGAGCGTCGCCGCCGCCGACGAGGACATCGTCACCATCGCCGCGGCCGCCGCCAAGCCGATCCTGGAACGGCACGGCACCGACAACATCCGCACCGTGCTGCTGGCCACCGAGACCGGTGTCGACCAGTCCAAAGCCGCTGCGCTGTACCTGCACTCGCTGATCGGGCTGCCCAACGCCGCCCGCGTCGTCGAGCTCAAGCAGGCCTGCTACGGCGGCACCGCCGGGCTGCAGTTCGCCGCGGGGCTGATCGCTCGCGACCCGTCGCAGCGGGTGCTGGTCATCGCCGCCGACATCGCGAAGTACGAACTCGACACCCCGGGTGAGCCGACCCAGGGCGCCGCCGCTGTCGCGATGCTGGTCACCGCGGATCCGGCGATCCTGGCGCTGGACCCGATTTCGGGCCTCTACAGCGCCGACATCATGGACTTCTGGCGTCCGAATTACCGGACCGAGGCCATCGTGGACGGCAAGACCTCGGTCAACGCCTACCAGAAGGCCGCCCAGGAGGCCTGGTCGGACTACCGCCGTCAGGGCGGTCGTGAGCTCGGTGAGTTCGCCGCGTTCTGCTACCACCAGCCCTTCACCAAGATGGCCTACAAGGCGCACCGGCATCTGCTCGAAAGCCAGGGCCACACCGCCGACGCCGACGCGATCGAGGCCGCCATCGGTACGACGACGACCTACAACCGCACGGTCGGCAACAGCTACACCGCCTCGCTGTACCTCGGCCTGGCCTCACTGCTCGATCACGCGGACGACCTCACCGACAAGGCCCTGGCCATGATCAGCTACGGATCGGGCAGCGTCGCCGAATTCTTCAGCGGCACCGTGACGCCCGGCTACCGCGAGCACCTGCGGACCGAGGCGAATCTCGCCGCGATCAGCTCGCGTGAGCTGCTCGGCTACGAGCACTATCGGGCACTGCACGAGGCCACTTCGCCCAGTGACGGCGCGTACCACGCCATGGCCGAGGAAACGCGGCGCCCGTTCCGGCTGGCCGCCGTCTCCGGTCACAAACGCATCTACGAATCCCGCTGAGGTCGCCCCATGAGCAGTAACGACACCCGCCACGTCCAGGTCATGATCGTGGGCAGCGGGCTCTCCGGCCTGGGTACCGCGATCCGGCTCAGCCAGCGTGGCCTGTCCGATTTCGTGGTCATCGAACGCGGCCCCGATGTCGGCGGAACCTGGCGCGACAACACCTATCCCGGTGCGGGCTGCGATGTGCCCTCACACCTGTACTCGTATTCGTTCGCGCTCAATCCCGACTGGTCCCGGTCGTTCTCGCCCCAGCCCGAGATCGAGCAGTACCTGCGCACCGTGTCCGAACGCTACGGCGTTCGTGACAAGCACATCTTCGACTGCGCGCTGACCGGCGCCCGCTGGAACGACGCCGACGGCCGGTGGGACATCGAGACCAGCAAGGGCACCTTCACCGCCGATTTCATCGTCTCGGCGGCGGGTGTGCTCGCCGAGCCGAATCTGCCCGATATCAAGGGTATTTCGAGCTTCGAGGGCGAGATCTTCCACTCCGCGCGGTGGAACCACGACGCCACCCTGGCCGGCAAGAAGGTCGCCGTCATCGGCACCGGTTCCTCTGCGGTGCAGATCGTTCCGTCGATCGCGCCCGAGGTGGAGCACCTCGACGTGTACCAGCGCACCGCCACCTGGGTGATGCCGCAGATCTCGCGGCCGTACCTGGGACTGGAACGCTTTGCCTTCAAACGTGTTCCGGGCCTGCAACGGTTCATCCGGGCGCTGATCTACATCACGCGCGAGCTGTTCGTGATCACGCAGGTGAAGTATCCGTGGACCGGTATCGTGCTCGAGACGGTCGGGCGATTCAAGATGCGCTTCGAGATCCGTGACCCGGAGCTGCGCCGAAAAGTGCTGCCCCAGCACCGGATCGGCTGCAAGCGCATGCTCGTGTCGAACAAGTTCTACGGCGCGCTAGATCGCGACAACGTCGACGTCGTCACCGACGGCATCGCCGAGGTCCGCAGCGGTTCGATCGTGTCCGAGGACGGCACGGAGCGGGAGGTGGACGCGATCGTGCTGGCCACCGGCTTCCACGTCGCCGATTCGCCGACCTTCAACCTGTACACCGGTCGCGACGGCCGAACCGTGTCCGAGGCAGCCGATGCCGAGGGCTACCAGATGTACAAGGGCACCACGGTCGCCAATTTCCCGAACATCTTCTTCATGCTCGGCGCCAACTCCGGGCTGAACTACACCTCGCTGATCTACATCATCGAATCCCAGATCAACTACATCGTCGACGCGATCACCACGATGGAGCAGCGCAACCTGCAATCGTTCGAGGTCCGTCTGGACGCGCAGGTCGAATACAACGAGCAGTTGCAGCCGAAGATGGCCCGCACCGTGTGGGTCAACGGCGGCTGCACCAGCTGGTTCCTCGACAAGCACGGCAACAACTCGGCGCTGTGGCCGGACTTCAGCTTCAAATATCGGCGAATGGTGCGCACTTTCGACATCGACGCCTACGACACCACGACGAAGACACGATGACCGCACCGTCGACGCGTCACACCCGCGTCGCGATCATCGGCGCCGGCTTCGCCGGGCTGGGTGTGGCTGTTCGGCTGCGCCAGCTGGGGATCACCGACTTCGTCGTCCTCGAGCGGGCGAGCGATATCGGCGGTACGTGGCGCGACAACACCTATCCCGGCGCCGGGTGCGATGTGCCGTCGCAGCTGTATTCGTACTCGTTCGCCCGCAATCCGCACTGGACGCATTCGTTCTCGACACAGCCGCAGATCCAGCGGTATGTCCAGGACGTGGTCGACCGGCACGGGGTGCGCGACTCGATCGTGCTGGGCTGCGAGGTCATCGGCGCGCGCTGGAACAACGACACCGCGCGCTGGGAGATCCAGACCAGCGACGGCTCCTACACCGCCGACATCATGGTGTCGGCGGCCGGCCCGCTGAGTGCACCGAAGCTGCCCGACATCAAGGGCATCACCACCTTTCGGGGGGCGATGTTCCACTCCGCGCGCTGGGATCACGAGTTCGAGCTCGCGGGCAAGCGGGTCGCGGTGGTCGGCACCGGTGCGTCCGCGATCCAGATCGTGCCGTCCATCGCGGGCGAGGTCGCCAAGCTCGACCTGTATCAACGCAGCGCACCGTGGGTGTTGCCGCGCATGGGACGCAAGTACTCGTGGCTGGAACGCCTCTACTACCGGCGTGTTCCGGGTGCGCAGCGGTTGGCGCGGATCGGCGTGTACTGGGTGCGTGAGTCGTTCGTGCTCTGGCAGTCCAAGTACCCGCCGTTCGCCGACTTCTTCTCGCGCGGTGCGCGATTGAAGATGTGGTGGGTGATCCGGGACCGGGAGCTGCGTCGCACCGTCACGCCCGGCTACCGCCTCGGGTGCAAGCGCATGCTGGTCTCGAACGTGTACTACCCCGCGCTGGCCCGCGACAATGTCGAGGTCGTCGCCGACGGCATCGCCGAGATCCGCGAGCAGTCGATCGTCGCGAACGACGGCACCGAGCGTGAAGTCGACGCCATCGTGCTGGCGACGGGCTTCCGGATCGCCGACTCGCCGACCTACGACCTGATCAGCGGGCGCGACGGCCGCACGCTGTCCGAGGTTTTCGGTGCCGAGGGGATGAGCGGGTACAAGGGTACGACCATCGCGAACTTCCCCAACATGTTCCTGATGATCGGCCCGAACTCCGCGCTGAGCTACACCTCGGCGATCTTCACCATCGAATCCCAGATCAACTACATCAGCGCCGCGATCACCACGATGGCGGCCGATGGGCTGCGCACGGTCGAGGTCAAGGCGGACGCGCAGGCCGGCTACAACCGGGACCTGCAGAAGAAATTCGACGGCACCGTGTGGAACGCCGGCGACTGCACCAGCTGGTTCGTCGACGAGGACGGCCACAATGCCACGCTGTGGCCGGACTTCAGCTTCCGATTCCACCGGCTGCTGAAGAGCTTCGACGTGGCGGCCTACGAGACCACTCCGGTCAGAACGAGTTCTGCCGGGAGCTGACCGCCGGCGGTCGGGAGGAGGCGCGCAGCGGGTTCGCGGTGGGGAAGGTGATCGAGGGCAGGGTCACCCACATGCGCACCCGGGTGCCGCTCTCGTCGTGGTCGAAGGTGAGGTCCTCGGTGAGCACCCGCATCATCTCGACGCCGCGACCGCGATAGCCGGGATCGGTGGGAGTGGGAATCCAGTTGCCGTTGTCGGCGATCTCGAGGACCACCCGGTCACCGTCGCAGCGGGCCGTCAGGCTCACGCGGCCCGGTTCGGAGTCGCGGTAGGCGTGTTCGACGCTGTTGCTGCAGGCCTCGTTGGCGGCCGCGACGAGGTCGGCGGCCAGGTCGTGCGGGACCGCGGCGGTGGCGAACCAGCGGTAGAGGCCGCGGCGCACGCCGGCCAATTCGGTGGCGGCGGCGGGAAAATCGAGGCTCAGCGGCTCCGGGGGCTGACGGTAGACGACCATGGCGACGTCGTCGTCGTAGCCCGCGGGCGGGCACAGCCGCGACAGCACGGCGTCGGCGACGTCGCGGGGGAGTGCGGCGCCGGTTTCGCTGAGCACTTCGGCGATCTTGACGAAGCCCTCGGCGATGTCGTACCCGCGCTGCTCGACCAGGCCGTCGGTGAACAGCACCAGGGTCGCGCCCGGCGGGAGCGCGGTCGTGGCCTCGGGCCTGCGCGGCGTGTCGAAGGTCGCCAGGGGAACCGCGCGTCCACCCTCGAGGATCCGGCCCGGCCCACCGGGAGGCGCGAGGACCGGCGGCATGTGGCCCGCGTTCGAGTACCGCACCATCCCGCGCTCCGGGTCGAGCACCGCCGCGCACACCGTCGTACACATGGCGCCCGGGATCCGGGACGCCACGGCGTCGAGTTCGGCGAGCAGCTGTGCCGGTCCGGCGCCGCGCAGCAGCAGAGCTCTTGCCGCGGTACGCAATTGGCCCATCACCACCGCGGCCGACAGGCCACGGCCGACGCAGTCGCCCACGACGACGCCGATGGTGCCGTCACGCAACGGCACCACGTCGTACCAGTCGCCGCCGATCTCCAGCGGTGGCAGGGCGGGTTCGTAGTGCACCGAGAAACGGGGCGGCAGTTCGATCGGTCCGAGCATCGCCCGCTGCAGGGTGAGCGAGGTGGCGCGCGCCTGATCGAAGTTGCGGGCGCGCTGCAGTGCGACGCTGAGATGGCCGACGAGCAATGAGTACAGGGCCCAGTCGGCGGCGCTCACCGCGCGCGGCGCGCCGAAGCGCACCCACAGTGCCGCGTCACCGGTCTCGCCGAGCGGTGCGACGACCGCGTCGACCCCGCCCTCGTCACCGGTGATGGCCGACAGGCCACGGGCGGATTGCCTGCGCGAGCGATCGAGCAGCGCCTGGGTGTCGTCGTCGAGTACAACGGGGCCGTCCGCGCGCGGGCCACTCTGCCGCATCGGCGTCGCGGTGAATTGTGACGCGGTGGCGATGGTTTCGGGAGCGGGCTCCGCCTCTTCGCTGCCCGACGGCGTCACGCCGCAGGAGTAGACATCGGGGCGCCCGGTCCGGCTCGGCCAGATCGCGACCAGCGCGGTCTCGGCGCCCATGGTCCGGCGCAGCTCGTCGAGTCCGACCGCGAGGACCTCCACCATGCTCGTCGCGGCCCCGACGGCGGTGGCCAGACGCGAGGCGGCCTGGTCGCGGGCCTGTGCGTCGTGTTCGGCGGTCACATCGCGCACGGTGCCGACGAAGATCCGCTCGTCGTTCTCCTGCTTCACCAGCGAACTCGCGCTCACCGCCAGCCAGCGTTCCCGGCCGTCGCGATGCCGCACCGGCATCACGAATCGCGCTGCCTCCGTGCCGATCTGGGGGTAGCCGGTGCGATCGCTCAGTGCCCAGGGGTGCGGTAGCGGGAACGGCACCTCGGTGGCGCCGTAGCCGGTGAGTACCCCGAACGCGGAGTTCACCTCGACGATGGTGCCGTGGTCGTCGGCGACGAAGAACCCGTCCTGCAACGATTCGACGAGCGCGGTGCGAAACGCGTCGCGGCCTTCGAGATCCTCCGCGCGGGAACGCTGTTGCTCGTAGCGGCGAGTGCCGTCGAGATAGCCGCGGGTGGCGATATCGAGGGCCGCCATGGTCTGCAGCAGGAATTCCAGTGCCACTTCGGCGCGGCGCGGATCGGCCTGCGTGCCTGCGTCCTCGGCGACCGCCCGGAAGTGATGCTCGGTGAGATCGAGCAGGCTGATGCCCTCCACGAGGGCCCGCCTGCCGAGGTCGTAACCCTCCGAGAGGCCGGCCTGGCCTGGTGCGGCGACGTGGCGGCGCATGGCCGCCGAATAGTCGTCGAGAAATGCGACCAGGACAGCGCTCATCGGCAACCTCTCATCGGCCGGGTCGGTGCGAACAGAACGCGGTCTCGGGGCCTCACGGGCACGGCCCACGGAAACGCGCCGCGAGCACCAGCGCGTCGTCGGTGTCCTTCGCGTCGCGGGCGAGCAGATCGCCCGCGATGGCAGTGGCCGGTTTGGCCAGGTCCAGCGATTCCGGGCCGACCGCGACGATCCCGTCGGTCGCCATCAGCAGCAGATCGCCGGGGCGGATCGGCAGCGTCTGCGGCTGCAGGTGCGAGGGCAGCCGGTACCCGACGATGCCGCCGGTGAGCAGCATCGTGGCCCGCAGCTCCGGACCGGCCGGGCCGAGGGTGAGCAGTCGCGAATCGACGTTGCCCACGCCGAGCCATTGCAGCGTCTCGCCCGGCTCGATCAACGCCAAAGACACTGCGGCGCCGCGAGTTTCGACCATCGCGCGATGACAGAGCACCATCAACACATCCAGCGGTTCGCCACAGTTCTCGGTGAGGATGACCGTCGCGCGATCGGCGGCCTCGGCCGCGGGCGCACCGTGACCGAGCCCGTCGAGCACCGCGAACAGCACACCGGCACCGGTGTCGAGCACGAGCGCGCGGTCACCGGAGACGTCCTGGCCGGGCAGCGCCCGACCGGCCGTCGACCACTCCATGCGCCCGATGATCCCGTCCTCATGCAACGTCGGGTACCCACTTCCACATCTCGATCAACGTCCCGCGGCCCGGGGCGGAATCGATGGTGAGGCGGTCCATCAGCCTGCGCGCGCCGGGCAGTCCGAGTCCGAGTCCGCGGCCGGTGGAATAGCCGTCCTCCAGCGCGCGGGGAATGTCGCGGATGCCGGGACCCTGGTCCTCGGCTTGGATGACGAGCGCGCGGCGACCCTCGCGCAAGTCGATGAGCAGCCTGATCTCGCCGCTTCCCGCGTAACTGGTGATGTTGCGGGCGATTTCGGAGATGGCGGTGGAGATCATCGTGCGGTCGGTGAGGGTGAACCCCAGGTCACCGGCCAACTCGCTCCCGGCCTGCCGGGCGGTGACGATGTCCTCGGACACCTTGACCGCGATCGCCACCTGCTCAGCGGCCACTGTCGCGACCGTCTCGTCGCCGCGGGTGCCGATTCAGCCAGGAGAGGCCTTCCTCGAGATCCAGCGCGGTGTGCATGTCTTCGAAGGTAAGGCCCAGTTGCACCATGGCGAAGGCGACTTCGGGTTGCAGTCCGACGATGACGGTTTCCGCGCCGCGCAACTGGGTCATGTGCGCGATGGTGCGCAACGATCGCGCGGCGAAGGAGTCCATCACATCGATGGCGGTGACATCGACGATGATGCCGGTCGCGCGATAGCGGCTGACCTGCTTCATCAGGTCGTCCTGTAGCCGCTCGGTGTCGGCGTCGGTCAGGGCCGACTGTACCGAGGCGATCAGGTACGTGCCCTGCTTGAGAATAGGTACCGGCATGGTGGCTTGGTCAGCGCCCGTCCCGCTCGCTCAAGCGCTCGGTCACTCGGGAGACCTCGTATCCGAGGAGACGCTCGGCCTCTTCGATACCGCCCTGGAGGTCGCCGACCGCGTTCATCTTGGACAGATCGAGGCCGATGGTCACCAGGGTCAGCGCGATCTCCGAGGACAGGCCGGTGATGATCACGCTCGCGCCCATCAGGCCCGAGGCGTCGACGGTCTGCACGAGGTGGTTGGCCACCACGGAGTCGATCGCGGGCACACCGGTGATGTCGATGACGACCACCTTGGCGCGATTGGCGCGGATGGCGCGCAGCAGCTGCTCGGTGAGCTGGCGGGCGCGCTGGGAGTCGAGCACGCCGATGATCGGCAGGATGAGCAGCTGCTCGCGAACCTGCAGAACCGGGGTGGACAGCTCGCGGATGGCCTCTTGCTGGCGGCTGATGACGCGCTCGCGCTCCTGCACGAACGACACGGCCACGGTGTTGGCGATGCGGTTGGCGGCCGGTTCGTAGGCGTCGAGCACGCGATTGAGCAGCTCGAAGTTGGACTGGTACTTCTCGAAGAGGCTGCGTGCCAGGACGTCGCGCAGCAGCAGCACGATGCCGATGACCTCGTCGGTCTCGACGCCTCGCGGAATGATGCGCTCGGACAGGTCGCGGGCGTAGGCCTGCAGTGCCTCGACGCTACCGGTGACGAGCACCTCGACGTAGTTGTCGTACATCGACGTGGCCTCGGAGAAGATCTCCTCCGGGGTCATCGCGGTCAGCAGTTCGGCTTCGGTGATGCGCCGTGCCCACTCTTCCCGCAGCCCGGTGCGGTTCTGCCGCAGGTGCTCGACCAGCTGTGGCAGCAGGTTGTCGAGCGGTTGCGCCGGCAGCGAATCCGCCGAAAGACTCGTGGACACCTCGGACATGGAAACCCCTGCCCCTTTCGACGACGGACGTTTTCGGTGCGCACAGTGCGCGTTGGGCCTGAGCCTACTCATACCCCCTCTGTGGTGCTGCCCAAACGTGGCGCGCCCGGCTAATCCGGGGCGAACCCGCGTTCCAGCGCGCGCAGTGCCCGGTCGAGATAGACGGTGAGATCGGTGTCGCCGCGCTCGAGCCAGGCATCGAAGGCCGCCCGCGCGGCGGCCAGGGTGGTGCGCCCGATGGCGAGCGGAATCAGGTCGCCCGCGCCCGCGCCGAGACGGCTCGCGGCGAACTCGCCGACGGCGTGTTCCCACGCGTCGTAGTGTGCCCCCGCGCCTGCCGAGAGGGCGGGAACTCCGGAGACGAGCCGCATTCTGGTGCGCAGTTCGGGGATGTCCTCGGGGCGATATCTGTTGGCCGCCACCACGATGCGGCGCACCGCGGCCATCATCGGCTCGTCGCCGGGGACGGCGGCGAACGCGGCGCGCAGGTCGTCGACCTCGTTGTCGAACTGGTGCCACAGCACCTCGGCCTTGGTGGGGAAGTAGCGGAAGAACGTGCGTTCGCTCACCCCGGCCTCGGCGGCGATGCGTTCGACGGTGACGTCGTCGAACCCGTGTTCGGCGAACAGCTTCATCGCGATCACCTCGAGCTCGCGGCGCGTGGTGCGTGGCGGACGCCCGCGGTGCCCCGACTGCTTCGGAATCGACATCGGTGCGCGCGGCGGCGGGGCGGACATGGATACAGGATAGGGACTCGGCGAGCTTTCGACCTGCACGCGCTCTTGATTATGTCAGTGACTGACGTTAATGTGGGCGCCATGTTCGTGGCGCACCTCACATCGCCCGAGGCAGGTGTGCGCGCCGCCGCGGGAGTGATCCTGGTCATCCCACTCGGCGCGACCGAGCAGCACGGCCCGCATCTGCCGCTGTCGACCGACAGCGATATCGCGTCGGCGGTGAGCAGGCGGGCCGCGGCCGAGCGAACCGATCTGCTGATCGCGCCTGCCGTGTCCTACGGGGCCAGCGGCGAGCACGCGGGGTTCGCGGGCACCTTGTCGATCGGACAGGCGGCGCTGGAACTGCTCGTCGTCGAGCTGTGCCGCTCCGCCACGGACACGTTTTCGCGGATCGTGCTGGTCAACGGGCACGGCGGAAACGTGGAAGCGCTGCGCCGGGCCGTCGCGCTGCTGCGGTCGGAGTCGCGTGACGTGCGGCTGTTCTCGCCCGGCTACGGCGGCGACCCGCACGCCGGGCGCACCGAGACCTCGATCCAGCTCGCGCTGCGCCCCGACCGGGTGCGCACCGAACTGGCCGAACCGGGGGACCGCCGCCCGCTGGCCGAACTGCTGCCCCTGCTGCGCGCGGGCGGGGTGCGGGCAGCCAGCCCCAACGGAATCCTCGGCGACCCCACCGGATCGAGCGCCGAAGAAGGCGCCGGCCTGCTGACGATCGCCACTACCGCACTGCTGGAAGACCTGCGCCGATGGTGGCCGCAGGATCATGAGGAAGGACCCCGATGAATCCCTGGTTCGAGACCGTTGCCGAGGCGCAGCGGCGCGCCCGCAAGCGCCTGCCGAAGTCGGTGTACGGCGCGCTGATCGCCGGATCGGAACGCGGACAGACCATCGAAGACAACCAGACCGCGTTCACCGAACTCGGTTTCGCCCCGCACTGCGCGGGCCCGATCGGCGACCGTGACCAATCGACCACAGTGCTCGGTCAGCAGGTGTCGATGCCGGTGCTGATCTCGCCGACCGGCGTGCAGGCGGTGCACCCCGACGGTGAGGTCGCGGTCGCCCGCGCCGCGGCGGCCCGCGGAATCGCCATGGGGCTCAGTTCCTTCGCGAGCAAGCCCGTCGAGGACGTTGTCGCCGCCAACCCGGCGACCCTGTTCCAGCTGTACTGGTGTGGCAACAAGGATCAGATCCTCGAGCGGATGGCCAGGGCGAAGAAGGCCGGTGCCGTGGGTCTGATCCTCACCCTGGACTGGTCGTTCTCGCACGGTCGCGACTGGGGCAGCCCGGTGATCCCGGAGTCGCTGAACCTGCGCACGATGATGAAATTCGCGCCGCAGACCCTCGCGCGCCCCCGCTGGCTCGCGACCTACCTGCGCTCGGGCAGCATCCCCGACCTCACCGCGCCCAATATGGCGGTCGGCGGCGGCGCGGCCCCCGGGTTCTTCGGCGCTTACGGCGAATGGATGCAGACCCCGGCACCCGATTGGGACGATGTCGCCTGGATCTGCGCGCAGTGGGACGGCCCGGTGCTGCTCAAGGGCGTGATGCGGGTCGACGACGCCCTGCGTGCCGTCGACGCGGGCGTCGCGGGCATCTCGGTGTCCAACCACGGCGGCAACAACCTCGACGGCACCCCCGCCGCCATCCGCGCCCTGCCGGTGCTCGCCGACGCGGTCGGCGACCAGATCGAGGTGCTCCTCGACGGCGGTATCCGGCGCGGCAGCGATGTCGTCAAGGCCGTGGCGCTCGGTGCGCGCGCGGTGCTGATCGGGCGCGCCTCCCTGTGGGGTCTGGCGGCCAACGGCCAGGCCGGTGTCGAGAACGTACTCGACATCCTGCGTGGCGGTATCGATTCGGCGCTGCTGGGTCTGCGCAAGACCTCGATCACCGACCTGACCCGCGACGACATCATCGTTCCCGCCGGTTTCGAACGCGCGTTGGGCGTCGTTTCGGGTCGAAAGGATTCCGGCGAAGGGGATTTCGCTACCAACGGAACTGTCGTGAGCGGCGCCGCTGCTGGATAGTATCGGCGGTTGGTCAACACCGCCCGAGGGGGAATTTCGTGAGTGTGGTTTCGGAAATCGAGGGTTCGCGCAGGCGAATCATGATGTCGCGCAGCGTGTCCTACACGCTGCCCGCCGTGGTGGCGGTGGCGCTGGTCTCGGCCGGATGTGGCACCGCCACCCCGAAACCGGCACCGCGCGCGGCATCGACCACCCTCACGACCACCTCGAAGCCGCCGCCGACAACGACATCGCGGGTGACCACCACGACCTCGACCGCCGCCACACCGGCGTCGGTCGGTGTCTGCGTGGACAAGACGACCAATGTCCGCGTGGCCGACGACCAGTGCGACACCAGCGATACCACGTACTCGCGCTTCTGGTATCAGCACACCGATACGTTCGTCTACCCGGCGATCGGCGTCGCTGTCGCGCTGGCGGCGGGCAGCTTCCTGCGCCCGACCAGCGGCGACGTCTTCGATCGCGGCGCACCCACCAAGGGTGGCAGCATCGCGCGCGGCGGGTTGGGCAAGGCCCGCCCCGACTCCTCCGGCGGGGGCGGCAGCGGCGGGTCCTAGTCCTCGCCGGGCGCGGCGGTCTGTAGCCGGCCGACCGGTTCGGCCGACTTCGCGCCGCGGTGGTGATCGACGAGCACGTCGTAGATCTCCGCGAGGGTCGCGAGCTGGTCGCGATCGAGGACATCGATCATGTGCTTGCGCACACTGCGCACATGGGCGGGCGCGGCCGTGGTGAGCAGTTGCCCGCCGGTGGGGGTCAGCTTGGCCACGGTCCGGCGCTGGTCGTGCGGCATCGTCTCGCGGGAGACCAGACCGCGCTTCTGCATGCGGGTGATCTGATGCGAGAGTCGGCTCTGCGACCATTCGAGCGCGCAGGCCAGGTCGGCGAAGGTGAGTCGCTGACCTGGCGCGTCGGCTAGGTAGACCAGCACGGAATACTCGACATAGCTCAGGTTGGCTGCCCGGCCGGCGTCGCGCCCGATCGCCGCGGCGATCAGGTCGCGGGTTCGGACATAGCCCAGCCAGGCACGCATTTCGACATCATCGAGCCACTGTGGATCGGTCACGATCGAGCTCCAGATTCTGAAGGTGCAGGCTTCGGATTGAACGGTGCACTCCCGCCACCGCCCGGAGAATGGGTAGCACCGTTTGGGTTGAACGTGCAACCTCGATATTAGTTAGGGTAGGTCAGGAACCTTACATAGGGTTGCCTAACCGTCGTGCGGGTGTGGGTGGTCGATAGGCTGCGGATTGCTTTGTGACCAGCCATGCCTGGTGCTCCGCAGTGTTGCGGTGCCCGCCCTGCCCGAAGGAGTGCGATCCGTGACCGCGCCGGAGTTCCGCTATTCCGATCTGCTGCCCATCGGCGCCGACGAGACGCCCTACCGCCTGCTCACCAGCGAGGGGGTCAGCACCTTCGAGCACAACGGGCGCACCTTCTTGCAGGTCGAGCCCGAGGCGCTGCGGCTGCTGACCGAGACGGCGATCCACGACATCAGCCACTACCTGCGCCCCGCGCACCTGCGGCAGCTGCGCAAGATCATCGACGACCCCGAGTCCTCGGGCAACGACCGCTTCGTCGCGCTCGACCTGCTCAAGAACCTCAACATCTCCGCCGGCGGCGTGCTGCCGATGTGTCAGGACACCGGCACCGCGATCGTGATGGGCAAGAAGAGCGAGGGCGTGCTCACCGGTGCCGACGACGCCGAATGGCTCAGCCGCGGCATCTTCGACGCCTACACCAAGCTGAACCTGCGCTACTCCCAGCTCGCCCCGATCACCATGTGGGACGAGAAGAACACCGGCACCAACCTGCCTGCCCAGATCGAGCTGTACTCGACCGAGGGCGACGCCGACAACCCGGTGTACAAGTTCCTGTTCATGGCCAAGGGCGGCGGTTCGGCCAACAAGTCGTTCCTGTACCAGGAGACCAAGGCCGTCCTGAACCCCGAGCGCATGCTCGAGTTCCTCGACGAGAAGATCCGCTCGCTCGGCACCGCGGCCTGCCCGCCGTACCACCTCGCGGTGGTCATCGGTGGCACCAGCGCCGAATT
Source organism: Nocardia sp. NPDC056541 (assembly GCF_042794235.1). Taxonomy (NCBI): domain Bacteria; kingdom Bacillati; phylum Actinomycetota; class Actinomycetes; order Mycobacteriales; family Nocardiaceae; genus Nocardia; species Nocardia sp. NPDC056541. The sequence continues at coordinate 536,742 of NZ_JBHTUD010000001.1, read as the reverse complement.
CGCCTTGAAGACAGCGAAATACGCCTCCGCGCACTACCTGGACAACCTGCCCACCGAGGGCTCGATCACCGGTCACGCGTTCCGCGACGTCGAGCTCGAGGAGGAGGTCTTCCAGCTCACCCGTGAGTTCGGCATCGGCGCGCAGTTCGGCGGCAAGTACTTCTGCCACGACGTACGCGTGGTCCGTCTGCCCCGCCACGGCGCCTCCTGCCCCGTCGCGATCGCCGTCTCCTGCTCGGCCGACCGCCAGGCGCTGGCGAAGATCACCAAGGACGGCATCTTCCTGGAGCAGCTGGAAACCGAACCGGCCCAGTACCTTCCGGAGCAGACCGCCGACATCCTCGGCGGCGACGTGGTGCAGATCGACCTGAACCGCCCGATGGACGAGATCCGCGCCGAGTTGTCGAAATACCCGGTCAAGACCCGTCTTTCGCTGACCGGCCCCTTGGTCGTGGCCCGTGACATCGCGCACGCCAAGATCAAGGAACGGCTCGACGCGGGCGAACCCATGCCGCAGTACCTGCGCGACATGGCCGTCTACTACGCCGGTCCGGCCAAGACTCCCGAGGGTTACGCGTCGGGCTCCTTCGGCCCCACGACCGCGGGTCGCATGGACTCCTACGTCGACCAGTTCCAGGCCGCGGGCGGCTCGATGGTGATGCTCGCCAAGGGCAACCGCTCGGCCCAGGTCACCAAGGCCTGCAACGAACACGGCGGCTTCTACCTCGGCTCCATCGGCGGTCCGGCCGCCCGTCTCGCCCTGGACTGCATCAAGAACGTCGAGGTCCTGGAATACGCCGAACTCGGCATGGAAGCGGTCTGGAAGATCGACGTCGAGGACTTCCCCGCGTTCATCGTCGTCGACGACAAGGGCAACGACTTCTTCGCCGAGACCTCCAAGCCGATCGCCCTGCGCGTGCGCACCCGTTCCAAGGAACGCGTGTAGCCATCCGGTCGTCGATACCCCGGTGCCCACTGCGGTGAGCGCCGGGGTTTTCGTCTGTTCCGTGGGTCCGGCGACGTCCGCCACCCCGGTGTAATGTGACGCACGACATACGGTGTACGGCCTGACAGGGGTGCGGATTGGCGAGCGGTGGAGTTCCCCGGGGGCGGGCGACGCGCAGCGCGAAGCTGGGGCAGTTCGCCGCCGGGCAGGCGGTGCGCGAGGTCGGGCGCCGGCTGTCGATGATCGGGCGCACCGACGAGGCCCGTGAGGTGCTGGCGGAGCGGTCGGCGATGATGAAGGCGCAGCAGATCGTCGCGGTGCTGGGGAGCATGAAGGGCTCGGCGATGAAGCTCGGGCAGATGGGCTCGGTGCTCGATCTCGACTTCGTTCCCGAAGCCCATCGCGAGCAGTTCCGCGCCCAGCTCGCGGCCCTGCAGGACCGGGCGCCCGCGATGCCGTTCGCGACGATGCGGCAGGTGATCGAGGACGACCTCGGCCCCTTGGCCCAGACGTTCGCCGAGTTCGGTGAGACATCGATCGCGGCGGCGTCGATCGGGCAGGTACACCGGGCGCGACTGCACGACGGACGCGTCGTGGCGGTCAAGGTGAAGTATCCCGGGGTGGAGCGCGCCGTCCACGCCGACATCAGCAATCTCGAGTTCCTCGGCAAGATGGCCAGAACAGTGCTGCCGAGCATGGCCGACACCGGTGTGCTGGAGGAGGTCGCCAGCAATCTGCGCAGCGAACTCGACTACGAACGCGAGGCTCAGACCCAGCATCGGGTCGCACGGCGCTATCGTGGCCATCCCTTCATCACCGTGCCGGACAGCATCGAGGAATTCTGTACGCACAATGTGCTGGTCACCGAATTCGTCGAAGGGCATCCGTTTTCGCACATCCAGACGCTGCCTGCCGCCGAGCGGGACCGGCTCGGCGAGCTGATCTACCGCTTCTACATCGCCGGTCTGTTCGCCGACAACGAGTTCTGTGGCGATCCGCATCCCGGCAATGTGCTGCTGGCCGCCGACGGCAAACTCGCCTTCGTCGATTTCGGCCTCTACAAGGAGATGGATCCGGAGCACGTCGAGTTCGAGCGCTCGGTCCTGCGGGCCGCCGCGGAGGGCCGCGGTGAGGATCTGTTCGCCGCGTGGCTGGGCCGGGGGATCATCGACCCCGATTCCGAGGTCACCGTGGAGGAGAGTCTGGCCTACGTCTGGGCCGCCACCGGCTGGCACCTGCTCGACGAGGAAGTCACGATCACCCCCGAACTGGCCACCGGCGCACTACTTCTCGCCGTCGACCCGCGAGCGTCGGACTTCCAGGGCATGCACAAGCAGCTGCTGCCGCCCGAGCACGTGTTCTCCCGCCGCGCCGACCTGTTCACCTTCGCCACCCTCGGTCAGCTGCGCGTTACCGCCAACTGGCATCAGCTCGCCCGCGAATGGCTCTACGACGAACCCCCGCAGACCGAGATCGGCCGGGCGATCGAGCAGTGGCGCCGTGGTCTCGACGACCGGCCGGGTCGATAGAATCCGCCTATGAATACTGTGCTCGGCCGCGTGGCCGACCGGATCCTGGTGACCGTGACGGCCGCCGCGGCCGTCACCGCCGTCGGCATGGCCGCCGCCGACGCCCAACCCGAGCCGCGCGAACAGTTCCAATCGGCAGCGGGCACCGAAGGCCTCGACCCGCCGCTCGCCGCCGCCTACACCCTCGCCGAACAGCAGGCCCACGCCGAGGACGTGCCGCTGTCGATCACCTCCGGTCATCGCACCTACGAGCAGCAGCTGTGGCTCTGGCAGGACGGCCTGGCCACCTACGGCAGCCCCGAGGAAGCGCGACGCTGGGTGCTGCCGCCGGAGGAGTCCACCCATGTCTCCGGCCGTGCCGTCGATGTGGGCCCGCAGGTGGGGGCACAGTGGCTCGAGGACAACGGCAACCGGTGGGGACTGTGCCGGACCTTCGACAACGAGTGGTGGCATTTCGAGCTGGTGACCGCGCCCGGTGCGCCGTGTCCGCCGCGGGTACCGGACGCGAGTCAACGCTAGAGCCGAACCCCGTCAGCGCAGCCCGGCGAAGAAGGTCCGGATGTCGGCGACGTGCGCGGTGGGTTCTTCCATCGCGACGAAATGGTTGCCCGGATTTCCCGACGGCCAATGGGTGATCTTGTTGCCGCGATCGGCGAGTGTGCGCATGAGCGGTGAACCGCCACCGTAGACGCCGGTCGGCACCAGGTTCTGGTCGGTGGGCCAGCCGAACCCGCCGCCGGTGCGCAGCCCGTCGTACATCGGCCAGGACGAGGTGCCGGTGGTCTGGGTGAACCAGTACAGGGCGATATTGGTCAGCAGGTGGTCGCGCTCGATCACGTCTTCGGCGCGGTCGGCCATATAGGCGAACTCCTGGAACTTCTGCATCATCCACGCCAGCAGTGCGACCGGCGAATCGTTCCAGCCGAGGGCGAACGTTTGCGGGGCCGCCCGCAACAGGGCGTGGTGGTCGACGCCGCCGGTCATCCACTGCTGCATCTGCGCCCACTGCGCACGATCCTCGGCCGACATCGCGGGCACGTCGGCCTCGGTCGGCATGCCGATCCCGCCGTCGAGATGCACGCCGATCACATGTTCCGGAGCGGCGAGCGCCATCTCCGGCGCGACGTAGGCGCCGAGGTCGCCGCCCTGCGTGCCGTAGCGGTCATAGCCGAGGCGGTCCATCAGGGTGGCCCACATCGCGGCGACCCGTGCGGTGGTCATGCCGGGTTCGCGCGGCGCCGCCGAGAAGGCGAAGCCGGGGACGGACGGGATCACCACGTCGAAGGCGAGTGCGGGATCGAGACCGTGAGCGCGCGGATCGGTGAGCGGGCCGACGGTGCGGGTGAACTCGACGAACGAGTTGGGCCAGCCGTGGGTCAGCAGCAGCGGCACCGCGTCGGGCTCGGGGGAGCGCACGTGCACGAAATGGATGTCGAGGCCGTCGATCTCGGTGATGAACTGGGGAAACGCGTTCAGCGCGGCTTCTTGTGCCCGCCAATCGAATTCGTTCGCCCAGTACGTGGCGAGCTCGCGCAGGTACTCGGTGGGGATGCCGCGTTCCCAGCCCTCGCCCGGCAGCGGAGCCGCCCAGCGCGCCCCGCTCAGCCGGTCGTGCAGATCGTCGATGTCGGCCTGGGGGATGTCGATGCGGAACGGGCGGATGGTGGTCATCGGGACTCCTCGTCGTCGGTGTGATGTCGACGTTATCGACCATCTAGGACAGTTATGGTCCTAGATGTGCGCGAGAATGGAAAACATGACCGACACCGCCGCCCGCCTGCTCCGCCTGCTCTCCCTGTTGCAGATGCCACGGGAGTGGCCGGGCAGCGAACTGGCCGACCGGCTCGGCGTCACCGATCGGACCGTGCGACGCGACATCGACCGCCTGCGCGACCTGGGCTATCCGGTAGTCGCCGCGATGGGTGCGGCCGGCGGCTACCGGCTCACCGCGGGCTCGGCGCTCCCACCGCTGATCCTCGACGCGGACGAGGCCGTCGCCGTCGCGGTGGGGCTGAGAGTCGCCGCGGGACAGGCGGTCGCGGGCATCGAGGACGCGTCGGTGCGAGCCTTGACCAAACTCGAACAAGTCCTGCCCGCGACACTGCGCAGACGAGTGCGCGTGGTCGGCGCGGCGGTCACGGTCCGAGCGGGCGAGGGCCCCGCCGTGGACCCGGAGGTCCTCACCACCCTCGCCGCCGCCGTCACCAACCGAGAACGACTCCGCTTCACCTATCGCGACGCCACCGGCGCCGAATCCCGCCGCCACACCGAACCCGCGGGCGTCGCCGCCGCAGGCCGCCGCTGGTACCTCGTCGCCTACGACCTCGACCGCGACGCCTGGCGCAGCTACCGCGCCGACCGCATCGAAACCCCCCACCCCACCGGCGCCCGGATCGCCCCCCGCGACCTCCCCGCCGCCGACCCGGCCGACTACGTCGCAGGCCGCCGAACCGACTGGGCCACACCCGAATACCAGGTGGATGTCACCATCGAAGCTCCACGCGGCCGAATCGCAGGCCGGCTCGGCGAGGAACCGAACACCCTTCGCGCCGACAGCAACACCACCTGCCGCCTCACCGCCACCCGAGACGACGACCCCACCTGGCTCGCCGGACAACTGACGTCCCTGGGAGTGCCGTTCCGCGTCCATGATTCGCCTGAACTGACCGCGGCATTGCGTGCCCTCACGAGTCGCTTGCAAGCCGCCCTGGGTGATCGAGCGACCGCCCGTGCTCGTTCGAGCGTCTCGGATCGTCACCGATGAGGTTGCCGCCATCGACCATCTGCCCGTGCGGAAAGCGGCCCGGTAACTCTCCCCACCTGCACCGGGTTCGACAGCCCGATGCAGGTGCGGAGAACACTCAGGGGCGGGCGGCGACGGCTTCGACCTCGAACAGGACGTCGGGGGTGGCGAGGCTCGCGACGCCGATGAGGGTTTGGGTGGGAGGGGTTGTGCCCCAGTTCGCTTGGACGGCACCGGCGATGGGGCCCAGTTTGCTGACGTCGTGATTCACGACGTAGGTCCGGAGCTGGACGACGTGGCTGAGGTCGAGGTCGTGGGCGGCCAGGGCGGTGGCGATGTTGCGGAAGGTTTGGTCGACCTGCTCGGTGAAGTCGGGGGAGACGACCGCGCCGTCGGGTCGGGATCCGTACTGTCCCGAGACGAGAACCAGTTCGGTACCAGCGGGGATGACGGCGGTGTGGCTGTAGCCGAAGGGGGTCGGGTCGTGCAGGCCGTCGGGGTTGACGATGGTGTGGCGCGCGTGGTCGATGTTTGTCATGGCGATGAACCTGCCAGGAATACACGACATCCTGTGTCGTGTATTCCTGGCATAGTTTTTCGTATGCGAGCTGACCGGTTGGTCTCCCTGGTGCTGCTGCTGCGGCGGCACGGTCAGCTGTCGGCGGACACCCTGGCCCGCGAACTGGAGGTGTCCACCCGGACCGTGCTGCGCGATATCGAGGCGCTGTCCACGGCGGGCGTTCCGGTCTACGCCGAACGGGGCAGGCACGGCGGGTTCGCGCTGCTGCCCGGATTCCGGACCGAGCTGACCGGGCTGAACCACGAGGAGGCGCTGGCCTTGCTGATCGCCGGATCACGGCGTGGCGCACAGGCATTCGGGCTCGGCTCGGCGCTCGCGTCGGCCATGCTCAAGGTGGTCGACGCGCTGCCCGAAAGCTATCGGGAGACCGCGAGCGACGCGGCCGAACGATTGCTCATCGATCCCGAGACCGATCTGCTCTCGCGCCGGTTGGATGCCGAGGAGCTGCCCGACACCATCGTCAGCGAGGTCCGGCGCGCGGTGCTCGCCGGACACAAGCTGCGCATCCACTACGCCGCCGTCGACCAGAGCCCCGCATGGCGCACGGTGGACCCGATCGGCCTGGTCACCGTCCGAGGCCAAGGCTACTTGCTCGCCACCAGATCCGGCGCGGACCGCACCTACCGGCTGTCGCGGGTCGCGGCCGCCGAGGCGCTCGCCGAACCGGCCCAGCGACCGGACCGGGTCGATCTGGACCGGGCTTGGCAGGAGCGCAGCGCCCGCTTTCGCGCAGGCGGCGATCTCGTCACCGTACGGGTTCTGGTCGATCCGGCGCGGCGCGAAGAGTTGGTCGGCACCGCGGTGGCTGTCCACCGCGAAGAAGCGGACGACGACGGGCGACTGCGGCTGGAAGTGGCCTTCCAGGATCGCCGACACGCCGAATGGGCGATGTGGCAGCTCGCCGCGAGCGCGGAAGTCGTTGCCCCGCAGTGGTTACGCACCACCCTGCGCGACCGTGCGGCAGCGATCGCGGCCCGATACGCGGTGTCATCAGAACGATGATTCTCTTCGGCGCGCGCTGGGCGAACCCGTACCGCTGATCAGCCCACCGGAGCGGGTTCGCCCGGCATCCCTTCCAGGGTCAACCCGCCCTCGATCGTGTTGGGTACTCGGCGGCGGTTGGGGGAGCCCAGCGCCGTGCTGAGGTCGCCGCCGTCGTGTTCGGCGAGAAGCTCACCGCTGTCCCAGACGAGAAGGGTCGCGCTGACGGTGTTCTCGGCGGTGGAGTGGGCCAGGTCGTAGTGCGCGCAGCCGGGGACGTGGGCGTAGGTGATCCACAGGTCGTAGCCGGTCATGAACAGGTCGAGGTCGAATTGCACACTGAGGCCGAGCAATTCGCTGCGACCGTTGTCGTCGACGCCGGCGAAGGCTTCGTCGAGAGCGAGTAGGCGAGGGGCCTGCGGGTCGGCGGAGTCGAGCATCACGTGGGCGGCGGCGAACAGGGGCAGGTGCAGGGAGACCGACTGTTCGCCGCCGGAGAGGGCGCTGTGCCGGGCGACGGTGAGCTTGTCCTCGGTGCCGTCCCCGGAGATCAGCGTGAAGGAGAAGACTCGCCAAGTCCGGTAGTCGAGGGTCGCGGCGAGGATTTCGGGGTACGAACGCTCCGGGTGCGCGGTGCGGGCGGCGCGGATCTCGGCGGCGAAGTGGGCGCGCACCGAGCCGAGGTCTTCCGGGCTCAGGGCGGTGGTGTCGCGGTCGAGGAGTTTGCACATGGAGCGCGCGGACTCCGACAACCCGTCGGCGAGGATCCAGTGCACACCGATGGTGTTGCCCGACGACATCCGCCGCTGCTTCATCTCCGCGCCCATGCGGGAGATGAGTTCGCGAGCGTCGGTGGTGCGTTCGTGGATCTGCTGGGCCAGACCGGTGAGCAGCGCGTCTTCGAGGATGCGCCGCTCGGCATCGGTGAGCAGCAGTTCCTGGTCGCGGCGGGCGGCGTCGATGCGGGCGGCGAAGTCGGCGAGGGCGGCCTGGCCGTTCTCGTCGTGGACAGCGACGACGGTGAGTCCGTCGGCGGCGTCCCAGTTCAGCCGGTAGTCGCGGCCGGAGGCGGTGAGCGCGGCGTCGAATTCCTGGAGCGCGGTGGTGACCGCGGACCGGGTGGACTTGCGACCCGCCTCGGTGGCGCGGACCTGGCTGGTAGCGGTGTCGAGGTCGGCGAACAGGGCGGCCACCTCGTCGGGCAGCACCACCGGATCGGTTTGCGGCCCCGCGGCGACGATGCGGTACTGCAGTTGCTCCGGGGTGGACCACGCGGCATCGCTACTGGGCCAGCGGTGTTCGACCGAGGCGCCGAGCAGGCTCAACAGGTCGGGTCGGGCGTACGGGGCCAGTGAACGCACCTCGGCGAGCACTTCGGTGAGTGCGGTGGCGAGCGCTTCGTTGGCGGTGCGAGAGGCCGCCTCGGCATCGCCGACCGCTTCGATGGCGGCATTGGCGGCCTTGCGCGCGGCCCGCTGCTCGGCCTTGGCCGCCTCGATGGCACCGCGGGCCAGGTCGAGATCGCGGTCGATGTCGGCGGCACTGGCGCCCAGCGCTTCGCGCAGCGTTTCGAGTTTGCGCTGCTGCTCGGTGTAGCCAAGTCGGGCAGCCTCGGCCTCTTCGGCGAACGCCTCGGCCAGTGCCCGCGCCTCGTCGTGCCGGTCGGCGCCCTCGCGTTCGCGTTCGCGCTCGCGTTCGTGTTCGGCGCGTAGGCGGAGCAGTCCCGTACCGGTGTTCTCGAAATGGCGGATCGCGGCGGCCAGCGCGTCGAGTTCGCGTGCCTCGCGCGGGGTTCGATGCGCTTGGGCGGCGGCGCGCACCTTCTTGTCCAGGGCCGCGACTTCGGCGACGGCCTGGTCGAGTTCGCGCTCGGACTGGGCGGCGGCCTCCACCCTCGACCGCATCAGGCCGGCGGCCTCGGACACGGCACGCAGGGCAGACGTCACCGCCGACGGGCGCGGCAGTGCCTTGGCGCCGGCCGACAGCGCGGCCAATTCGGCAGTGGCGCAACTATCTTCGTCCCTTGCCGCCTGATGCTCGGCGGCAGCGGCCTCGATCGCCGCCTCGATCTCGGCGAGCCGGGACTCACGCCTGCGCGCTCGCGCGGTGGTCCCGATGAACTCGGCTTCGGGCTTGTGGTGGTGTCCGACGAGAACGCCCTGCCGGAAAGTTCCGGCGAGGCCGACCGCGACCTGCGGCGCGGCGGCGGTGGTCAGCGCGGTGAGGGTGGCGCCGGTGACCTCACGGGGGGCATCGCCGGACACGGATGGTTCTGCGTCCGGCGTGTCATCGGTCGTCGTACCCGGCTGTGCGGACGTGTCGTGGAGGGCGATGGAGGCCAGCACCGCGGCAACGGTCTCGGTAGGCACGGTGAGATCGGCCGAATCGTCCTCGACGACAAGGGCATCGGCGAGAGTACGGCCGGACGGGCGCTGATCGATCGGTAAGGGGAGCAGGAAGTGCTCGGAGTCGATGCCGGCGGGCAGACTCGGGCCACAGATCCAGCTGTCGAGGAGACCGCTGGACTGCAGTGCCGCCTCGATACCGGCCGCATCCCGCGGGGACACCGAGTCGGCGAACCGCACCAGCTGCCAGAGCGGCGCACCCGGAAGTCCTTCGCGGACACCGGTTCTGGCGGGATGGGCCGGGGGAGCGTCGTCGCGCTGGGCGGCGATCTGTGTGCGTTCGGCGACCAGGGCATCGCGGCGCACGGCAGCGGCGGTGGCACGGGAGCGCGCCTGCTCGCGGCGGGTGCGGATCTGCTCGCGCAGCGGCTCGCACCACTCGGACAAGACCTCGGAGGCGGAGGGAATGTCCTCCACGCCCGCACCGGCCATGGCGGTGTCGAGCGCTGCGAACAAGCCGGCGGTGGTGTCGGACGTCACCTTTCGGCGACGTTCACCTTTTCCGTCCTGTCCGTCGGGATTCGTGTCCGAGCGGCCGTCGTGCGCCCCTGGTTCGGCAACGGCCCCGAAGATCTCGCTGTGCGCGTTCCACCAGGTGCGCAGGGCGGCGGCGGATTCGCTGCGGGCCAAGGCGACCGCGGCTTCGGCGTGGGCGACTTCGGCGGCGGCCGAGTCGCGCAGTTCGACGGCGCGTTCGGCCAGGCGCTCGGAGCGGGTGCGGTCGGCGGCGGCGGTGTCCCACTTGCCCACTGCTTGTCGCACCGCACGCACGTCGGCGTCACGTTCCTCCGCGTGGCCGCGCACCGCCGCGGTGAACTGGTCGCCGCGGCCCTCGGCGCTCGGCGGGGTCCATTCGATGCCCGCCTCTTCGGCGGCGGCACGGACCGCGTCTTCGCCGCGGACGAGGGCGGCGGCCGCTGTGCGGACCGCTTCGGTGGCGCGAGAGGCTTCCTCGGCGCGGCGTTGCAGCGTGTGCGAGGCTTCGGCGGCCTTGTCGCGGTGGGCCGCGGCGGAGGTTTCGAGGCGGCGGACGGCGTCGGCCAGGTCGTCGAGTTGCTGTTTGCCCTCGTAGGCGCTGGAGCGCTGGAGATTCTCGCGGTCGGCGATGGCCTGCTCATAGGCCTGGTCGGCGTTCTCGGCCCTGGTCTCGGCTTCGGTGCGGTCGGTGTCGCGGCGGGTACGCAGGGCGGTCGCGGCGAAGAGCGCGGTGGCGGCGTTGGTCACGGCATCGAGGCGGGCGCGGAGCTGGTCGACGTCCGTTTTCGCCTGTACCGCAAGGTATTTGCGGTACACATCGACGAATCGGCGAGTGGCGGTATCGGCTTGGACGAGCCCGTCGAGGGTGCGGCCGACCTCCTCCATATCGCTGAACGAGCGTGCGGCGTCGAGGATCAACTGCTCGTCGAGGGGCCGAAGGCCGTCGGTGAGTGCCTGGGAGAGACCGCGCGGGTCGAGATTCTTGGCGAGCTGGGGCCTGCGGAGGGTGAGGATCAGATTGATCAGCTGGTCGTAGCGCTGCACGCCGAGCCCGAACATGCGCGCGTCGATCGCCGCCCGGTACTCGACGGGCCGGTCCACGATGGCGTCGCTGCCGATCTGCTCGGCCAACTGCTTGCGGGTGAGCGGGCGGTCGTCGGGACCGATGAGCGAGAAGTCGACCCCGGCGCGACCGTCGGCGACGAAGTACCAGCGGGTCACCTTGTCCGACGAGCGGGTGGCGCGCATGCCAATGCCGACGGTGACAGTCTCCGGGTCGTCCCAGCTGCCGCGCGCGAACTCCATCCACACATACGAGTAGGCCGATTCCTGCTTGCGATAGAGCAGATTCGACTTCATGGTGCGTTCTTCACCGGCGAACGGGTTCAGCCTGCGTGGTTCGATCCGTCCGTCCAGCACGAACGGGAACAACACTTCCAGGGCCTTGGTCTTGCCGGAGCCGTTGGGACCGCGCAGCACCAGGCGCCCGTCGGCGAAACTGAACTCCTGGTCGCGGTAGTCCCACAGGTTGACGATGCCGGCCCGGGTCGGGACGAACCGCACTCCGCCGTGAATGAGTGACATGCTCAGACCCCTCCCTCTCCGGTGCTGCCGTCGGTGTCGGCGGCGGTGACGAACAATTCCTCGGCCTTGCGCACCCGCACGGTGACCACCGCGCCGCGATATCTGGCCAGCGCGGGCAATACCAGCAGCCCGTCCTCGACCGGCCGGATCAGCCGCAGCTTGGTGAGCAGCGTGAGGACCTCGGTGGTGAGCCCGCCGACATCGGCCTGCCACTGGGCGGCGAAGGTCGCGCCGTAGCGGTCGGTGAGCGCGGTGACGGTCGTGCGCACCCAGGCGTCGTCGAGGAACGGATAGGTGACGGGTTCGAGGTCGTCGAGGTCGTCGGTGAAATACGGGGCCGGCGTGCTGGTTTCGAGGTCCTCGGCGAGCGGGGCGAACACGCCCGCAGTGGGGATGGACGCATCGAGGTGCTCGAGCAGGGTGTCATCGGGGGTGAGCGCGCCGGGGCGCCGGGGGATCGGGTTGTCGATGTCGAGGACCGTGTCGGCGATCTCGCCGATCAACAACAGCGCCACCTGTGCCAGGGTTCCGGTGCCGGGGAAGCGGGTATCGGACAGCCGTCCCGAGTTGTCGATCAGCGCCACACCTTCGGCCCGGCGTTCGGCGCGCAAGCCGGTGCAGTGCTCGACTTCGCCGACCAGTCGGTCCTGGCCGAGCAGCGCACCCTCGGCTGCCGACAGTTCGTCGAGATAGACGACGGGGCGCTCGACGAGCGCCCGGCGCACTCGGCGAGCCTGATCAGCCTGGTCGGTGTCCTCGGCCAGCAACCCGCGCACGCTGTGTAGATGCTGCAGTGCCCGTGGGGGCCGGAACAGCGCGAACACCACCGGGCGGTCGATGTCGTAGAGTGCCTCGCCCGCCTCCGGGTCGCTGGCCCAACCGCCCGCGTCGCCGTCGGCCAACGTCAACGCACCCCGCGCGCCCAGCCAGCCGACGGCATCGACGAAGGCGTCGCGATCGGCGGCTCGCTCGGTCGACAGGTCGAGTCCCTCGATCCGGCTCGCGTAATCGGCGACGTGCTCGGCCAATTCGGACAGGGTGATCTGGTCGCCTGCCCGGCCGAGCGCGGCCAGCGCCAGTGACAGATAGGCGTAGCGGCGGCGGTCGAAGACCCGATCGTTGACGCTGCGGGCGGGCCGGGCGTCATCGAGCCGATCGTGCACCGGGTAGAGCCGGGCCGTGGTCTCGGTGACCTCCAAGCGGTAACCGAACAATTCGGCCAGATCCTCGCGCAGTTCCGTCGCCCACCGCCGAATCAACGGCAGCGCGATCCGGTCGGGATAGACCCGGGTGACCAGGTGATTGGCGAGCATCACTCGCGCCGCCCGCTGATAGCTGTCGAGAGCGAGCGCATCGATCCGTTGTCGCTTCACAGTCTTGCCCCTCGTGCCGACGTCGGTCGCGCCGAGCGATGGACGCCGAAATCGGGCGAGTCGATGCGCAGTCTCATCGCGCGACCCCGCGGCGGCTCGACTCGCGTACTTCGAGGCGACGGTTGTTCAGATGGAGCAGCCCCGCCGCGGTCCGGATGACCGTCGACCCATCGCAGGGGCGCACTGTCAACGTGACGCCGTTGTCGGAACCTGTTGTGCCGTCGACTTTTCCGCTCACCGGAACCCACGCGGTGGAGGCGGCGTCGATCAGGCGCAACAGCACCTCGGTCTCACGCTGATCCAGCACTCGTTCGTGCACATTGCCCTGGGACAGCGAGGCGGCGGCCGCGGCGCGTTCACGCTGTGCCGCCAGTTGGGCCTCCCGCAGCCGCCGCACGCCCGCGTCGTTGCGCGCGATCCGGGCCGGGGCGCCCGCCGTGGGTGCGCGACCGGTTTCGGCGAGCGTGCGGGAGATCTCCAACGGCGGTGCTTCCCACCAGGATCGGCTGGTGGGGATCAGTTCCGCGTCGGGATGTTCGAGCGAGAGGTGGCGCGGCTTGCCCAGCCCGAACACCGCGTCGTAGAGCGCGTGCGCACTGCCCGCGCTGGGGGTGGCGACGAACCATTCGGCCAGATGGCGCAACGCCGATTCCCGGCTGACGCCACCTCGGCGGGTCTCGGTGACCCGGCGCAACAGCGACAGCACCGCCGCGATCGCGCTCATCGTCGCCTCGCGGAGCCGATCGGCCTCGCAGGTTTCCGACGACTCGGTGCCCGCGGCGACGAACCAGGTGCGCAGCCCGTCCCAGCGGGAACGCCAATCCGCTTCGCGCTCGGCGAGACTCAGCAGCACCCGCTCGTCGCACCCGGCCGCGCGGCCGATCAGCTGCTCGACGCCGGTCGCTTCGACTTCACCGATCGCCGCCGCCAGCCGCGGGGCGAAGCGGGCCAGATCCATGCTGAACTCCCGCATGTGTGCCAGCAGCGCGTCCTTGTGCGCGAGGAAGGATTCCGGCGTGATCTCGGTGGTGCGCACCAGGTCGCCCAGAGACAGGTAGAAGTGCGCGGCGCGCGCGGCCATGTCGGTGAGCGCGGTGTCGAGCCTGCGCAACGTGGTGTAGACCCGCTCGCCGTCGCCGTCGCGGTTGGCGGCGGAGAGGGTGCGCAGGTCGGCGAGCAGCTCGGGCAGCACCAGCCGCGACAGCGACGCGTCCTCCATCCGGGCCGCGAGCACCCCGGCCACCGCCCGGTAGGCCTGGAACCCGGCCTGCGCGAACTGGTAGACGTAGTGCCGGTTGCGGTACTCGGCCAGGGTGGCCGCGCGGGTGCCGTCGTAGCTGCGTTCGAGCACACCCCAGCGATGCAGCTGCTCGAGCAGGGGACCGATCTCGACCGCGGGCAGTGGGACACCCGCGGCCGCCTCGGCTCGACCGCCCGCCTCGGCTCTCGCTATCCACTCGGCGACGTCGTCGGCGTGCAACAACACCACGTAGGCAGCACGAGCGCTGTCGAAGGCGCGCAGCACCCGCAGGTAGTCGGCGCGCTTCTCGGCGGTCGCGAACGAGAACAACCGCAGACGCTCGTCCCACAGGGCGGGTACGGCGCTGGGCAGGCCGTCGGCGGAGTCGGTCACCGTAGACAGGTTAGTGGTGGCCTTCGCGTGCTCCGCCGGACCCGTCCCCGATCGACGTGGCATCGCCGCGCGAGCTCAGCCGACATTGAGCGATCGCAGCTGCTCGAGGAAGGTTTGGGTGCGGTGATCTCCTGGGTATCGTTCGATGATCTCCCTGGCCGCCTCGCCCGCGATCCACGCCAGCGACGGCAGCGACTTGCGCCCCGCGGAGAACGCCGCGACACCCTCCTCGACCGCGCGCTCGAGATCGCGATCGCGCACGGCCACGACGGCCAGGGTGAGCCGCGCCTCGGAGACCCGCATGGGATTGCGGACCGAACCGTCCGGTCGGGTCGAATCGCTGATCACCTGCTGGGCGTAGCGCTCGGCCAGTCGATCCTGGCCCGCCACCCGGCAGCAGTCCATCGCGTAGAAGTCGAATTTCGTGGCGTCGACGACGAAGTGGTTGTCCAGATCGGCCGGATGACCCATCCGCGACAGGATCGCCCTGCCCTCGTCGAGGGCGGTCTGCACATTGCGGCGATCACCGAGCCGGGCCCAGCCCTTGGCGCGCTGCGCCGCCAACTGCACCCCCACACTCGACGACGTGGTACCCGTCATGGCCTTCTCCGAGACGTCGATCGCGCCACGGAAGTTGCCCTGGGTCAACGCGAACCACGCCGACATCTCCGCGGCCCACCCGACGATCTCGGCATTGCCTGCCTCGCGGCCCAGCGAATCGGCGGCTCGGCGGGTGGCCTCGGCGCCACCCCGGCGGCCCAGATCGTAATCGACGCAACCGACCAGCAACGCGACCCAGCCTGCCAGGACGAGGATTTCACGATGCTGGCTCAGCGTCAGTCTGCCGTCGAGCAGGGAGGTGATCCGGCGCAGCCACGCGGTCCCCTCGGTGTGCAGTGCGTAGGGGTCGGCGTAGGCGTATTCGCAGCACAGCCTTTCGGCGGTGATCCGCACCGCGTCCAGGGTGGCGCTGTTGACGTCGGACATTCTGAGTCGTCCGATGAACTCCAGAGTGTCCATACCGGTTGCCGATAACAGCTCGTCATCACGGTTGGGACGGGACTTCGGGAAGAACGCGGCGGGGACGGTGTCGAACGCGGCCGCGATGATCGGCGCGTAGAACTCGTCAGGTCGCGATTCCCCGGATTCCCATCGGCGCCAGTTGCGCAGCAGGGTACTGTCCGTCGGCAGGTTGTGGGAGGACTTGGCACGCATAGCGCGAACGGCATCGGCTTGCGACCACCCCCTCGCGTCACGTTCCGAGCGCATCCGAACAGCCCAGACGGGTCGATCATCAGTTGCGGTCACGGCGGTAGTATTCCACCAGTTAACGTTCGGCGTCCCGGATAGGGCATGTAGATGTCATCGGATTGACATCTGCTGCCGGGGGCCATGATTGTTCATGATGTAAGCAGGTACTCGGCTCGACAACCGGATGCCGGCTTTGCAGGAGAGCTTGCAGGGCAACGAAGTACCCCCGCGTGGCGTGCCGCGCGACGCGGGGGGATCGGTACACGACAGGTCCGACAACAGAACAGCGATCCCAATCCAACGGAGGTTCGGGTGGAAGCGTTGATCTATGGATACTTGCGGGACGATCTGGCTGATGGTCAGAGCGACCAATTGGAGGATGCGCTACGCAGCCTCGCGCGGACCGCGGGCATGTGTTTCGCCGCGACGTTCCACGAAGCACCCGCGGGTGACGGTGCGGCGTTCGCCGAACTCACCCAGGAATTGAAGCGGGCCGATGCGCACCACGTGGTGGTGCCGTCACTCGATCACCTTACCGGCCAGACGATTCCGCGTGACCTGCTGATCGCGAAGCTGGCGCACGAGGCGGCCGCTCAAGTGCTGACCCTGGAGCGTTAGCCATGGGATCCGATGCCTGCACCGATCCACCATCTCGGTAGCGGCCGCTCCGGCGGCCAGGCAGGCCACCAGTGCGAGCAATCGCTGGTCGCCGAACGCCGGGTACACCTGCCAGTGCAGCAGGTACGCGAACAGCGAGCTGTCGGCCACCGCCACCGCCACCACGGCGACGACGGCGGGCACGCGCAGCGCGGGCAGCCAGATCAAGATCAGAATGCCCGCCATGACAAGGCGTTCCCGCTCGGTGACGCCGAAATATCCGGGCACACAAGCCAGCAGCACGGCGCTGACGATCAGCCGCTGCCAGACCGCCGTCGCCTTCGCTCCGGCCCAGCCGAGAACGAAGTACCAACAGGCCAGCGGTGACAACGCGATATCGCGTTCGGGGTAGAGCCCGAACGAATGCCAGCGCAAGACCAGGGTGAGGCCGAGCAGGCCGAGGGCGAACCAGAACGGCGCCCGCCGCTCCCACCCGTCGATCCGGGGGACCCGGATCAGCAGCGCGCAGGCCACGGTGCAGTACACGAGCACTTCCAGG
Source organism: Nocardia sp. NPDC056541 (assembly GCF_042794235.1). Classification (NCBI taxonomy): domain Bacteria; kingdom Bacillati; phylum Actinomycetota; class Actinomycetes; order Mycobacteriales; family Nocardiaceae; genus Nocardia; species Nocardia sp. NPDC056541. The sequence continues at coordinate 520,084 of NZ_JBHTUD010000001.1, read as the reverse complement.
AACCACAGGTGTCCCGCCGTGTCATTGCGGGGACCGAGGATCTTGTTGAGCAGCAACACATTCTGCCAGCTGTAATAGCCGGGTTGCCAGACCATCGTGATCAGGACCCAGAGCGCGGTCGGCACCGCGATCATCGCCACGGCCCGCCCGGTGAGTCGCAGTCGCCGGGCGGGTGGGGCCGAACTCACCGCGAACCGGGCGAAGTTGTAGCCCGCCACGGCGAGCAGCACGTGCGCGGCGCCCCAGAGTTCGAACAGCTGGATGTGCGAGCCGAGAATCAGCACGATCCCGATCGCGCGCAGAGCCGTCGAGGAGTCGAGCGCCCGGCCGAAGCGGGCGCGGGTACGGGGAGCTCGCCCCAGGTCGGCGATCGAACGCTGTGGCCAGTCGGTGGGCAGGGTACCGAGCACCCGCTCGAGGCGTGCCGCCACGGTGACGTAACTCAGCGAACTGCCACCCAGGTCCGCGAAACTGTGTGCGGGCGAGATCGTCTCGATCGGCAGGCCGAGGGCGTCGGCGTAGATCGCGCCGACATCGTCGCCCGGGCTCGCCGGTGTGGCGGCGAGCGCGCGCATCGCCGGATAGTCGATTTTGCCGGTGGCCAGCCGAGGCAGCTCGTCGACGACGGTCACGCTGATCGCGGTGGCGGGCAGGCCCGACACCTGGGCGATCAGTCGCGCGGCCGCCACCCCGTGCGCTCGGTGCGAGGTCGCCGACGCCGCCGGGCGGGGGAGTATCGCCGCGATCACCCGGCTGCCGTCGTCGGTGCAGGCGGCGACGAAACCGGCTGTGGCCAGCTCCGATTCGACGCGGCCCAGATCGATGCGCAGACCGAACAGCTTGGCGAAGCGGCTGCGCCTGCCGACGACCTGGTACAGCCCGTCGGGCGTGCGCCGGGCCAGATCGCCGGTCCGCAGCGCGTCGACCGTGCGGCCCAGTGCCAGGTCGGCCGAGTGGCGGGCGTAGCCGAGCATCACGTTCGGGCCGTGGTAGACGAGTTCCTCCGCGGCGCCGTCGTCGACCGGTGCCAAGGTGAAATGCCCGCCCGGGACGGGGATCCCGATGCAATCGGGGTGCTCGTCCGCCGATTCCGGTGGGAGATAGGCCATTCGGGCGGTGGCCTCGGTCTGGCCGTACATCACGAAGAACCGCCAGCCCGCGGCCGCGCCGAGCCGCGCGTAGGTCCGGACCCTGGCCGGCTCGAGCCTGCCGCCCGCCTGGGTCACATACCGCAGAGCGGGCAGCGACATCCGGGCGAAGCCGATCCGGTCGAGGAGATCGACGGTGTGGGGCACCGCGGCGAACGAGGTGGCCCGGTGCGCGCGGAACTCGTCCCAGAACTCGGGCTCGAGCACGGAGCGCTCGGTGAGCAACAGGCTCGCGCCGCGCAGCAGATGACTGTGGACCACCGACAGGCCGTAGCAGTAGAACAGCGGCAAGGTGGTCGCCGCGCGGTCGTCCGGGCCGATGCCGAGGTACTCGGCGATGGATTCGGCGTTGGCGCCGAGATTGCGCGCCGACAGCCGCACCAGCTTCGGCGACCCGGTGGACCCGGAGGTGCTGAGCAACAGCGCCAGCTCCGGATGCAGCCGGTGCGCCGACCGCGCGCGGTTCGCGATGACCCGACCGCGGTCGATGATCACATCCGGGTCGTAGGTTGCGGCCAGTTCGCCGGTGAGCTCGCCGGTGAGCAGGACCGCGCATCCCGCGTCGAGCGCGCCGAGGTAGGCGACGAGGGAGTCCAGATCGTTGCCCGCGGTGAGCGCGACGAGCCTGCGGACCGGTCCCAGTTCGGCCGAGAACTCCGCGACGCGGTCGGCGAGCTGGGCGTAGGTCACCGAGGTGATGGTGGCGGCGGACGCGGGCCCTACCGGGTGCAGCACCGCGACGCGGTCGTCGAAACCACGCAGATGGGCGAGGATCGGCAGGGTCGGCACGCGAAAAAGTCTAGGTGTCGTGCCGAGGGCGGCCGGGAGGCGCCTGTGCGGCGAACTCCCGGTGAACGAGAACTAGAGGCCGAAGCTGCCGGGCCCGCGTCTGCGCAGGTACTTCTCGAACTCGGCCGCGATGGCGTCGCCGTCGATCTTGGACATGGTCTCGTTGAGGTCGATCGCCGCGTCGCCGCGCTCCTCGAGCGAGCGCACGTACTCGCTGATCTCCTCGTCGCCGAGGGTCATCTCGTTGACCGCGGCTTCCCACTCCTCGGCCTGTTTCGGCAGCTCACCGAGCGGAACCTCGATATCGAGGACGTCTTCGACCCGGTGCAGCAGCGCGATCGTCGCCTTCGGGTTCGGCGGCTGCGACACATAGTGCGGGACGGCGGCCCAGAACGACACCGCGGGCACCCCGGCCTTCACGCACTGGTCCTGCAGCACGCCGGTGATTCCGGTCGGGCCCTCGTACCGGGTCTGTTCCAGGCTAAATCGCTCGGCGGCCTCGGGGCTGTAGGCCGAGCCGGTCACCGGCACCGGCCGGGTGTGGGGGGTATCGGCCAGCAGCGCGCCGAGGATGACGACCGTCTCCACGCCGAGTTGCTCGATGAACTCGAGCAGGTCGTCGCAGAAACTGCGCCATTTCATGTTCGGTTCGATGCCACGCAGCAACACCACGTCGCGGTCGCTGCCGGGCGGGGAACACACCGACAGCATCGTCGAGGGCCACTGGATCTCCCTGGTCACCCCGTCGACCTGACGGACTGTCGGCCGGTTCACCTGGTAGTCGTAGTAGTCCTCGGAATCGAGTTCGGCCAGCGGCTCGGCATCCCAGATCAACTCCAGATGTTCGATGGCGCCACTGGCGGCATCGCCGGCGTCGTTCCAGCCCTCGAAGGCGGCAACCATGACGGGATTGCGCAACGTCGGCAGTTCCGTCCCGGGGGTCTCACTGGCATCCACCCGGTCAGCCTAGTGTCTTGTGCGAATTGTTTTGCGGTGACCGACGGTGTTGCGTGTTTCCACCGGGAACAGTGGCGCAGGCCACTCGATTCACCCACAGTGGTCTCGTTCGTCGGGGGCGCCCTCTAGTCTTGAATCATGTCTGCGTCCTTGCCCACCGGGTTCGATACCACGCTCCTCGACACGCTGCGGCGGCGTGTCGTCATCGGCGACGGCGCGATGGGCACGATGTTGCAGGCCGCGGATCTGTCGCTCGACGACTTCCGCGGCCTCGAGGGATGCAACGAGATCCTCAACGACACCCGCCCGGATGTGCTCGCCGAGATTCACCGCGCCTACTTCGCGGCGGGCGCGGATGCGGTGGAGACCAACACCTTCGGCTGCAACCTGCCCAACCTCGCCGACTACGACATCTCCGACCGGATCCGCGATCTGTCCGAGCGCGGCACCCGCATCGCCCGCGATGTCGCCGACGAGATGGGTCCGTCCGCAGACGGCACCCCGCGCTATGTCCTCGGCTCGATGGGCCCCGGCACGAAGCTGCCGACCCTGGGCCACGCGCCGTTCGTCGCGCTGCGCGACGCCTACACCGAAGCCGCGCTCGGCATGCTCGACGGCGGTGCCGATGCCATCCTCATCGAGACCTGCCAGGACCTGCTGCAGGTCAAGGCCGCGATCACCGGCAGTCGCCGGGCCATGATCGCGGCGGGCCGCCGGATCCCGATCATCACCCACGTCACGGTGGAGACCACCGGCACCATGCTGGTCGGTAGTGAGATCGGCGCGGCGCTCACCGCGCTGGAACCGCTCGGCATCGACATGATCGGGCTGAACTGCGCGACCGGGCCCGCGGAGATGAGTGAGCACCTGCGGCACCTGTCGCGCCACGCCACCATCCCGGTGTCGGTGATGCCGAACGCCGGTCTGCCGGTGCTCGGTGCCAACGGCGCCGAGTACCCGCTCACCCCCGAAGAGCTCGCCGTCGCGATGAGCGGGTTCGTGTCCGAGTTCGGGCTCTCGCTGGTCGGTGGCTGCTGTGGCACCACCCCGGAGCACATTCGCCAGGTCGCCGAGGCGGTGCGTGAGGTCGAGAAGACGCTGCCCGCGATCGAGGATCGTCGCCACCCCGAGCACGAGCCCGCCGTCTCGAGCATGTACACCGCGGTGCCGTTCGAGCAGGACGCGTCGATCATGATGATCGGCGAGCGCACCAATGCCAACGGCTCCAAGGCTTTCCGTGACGCGATGCTGGCCGCCGACTGGCAGCGGTGCCTCGAGATCGCCAAGGACCAGACCCGCGACGGCGCGCACATGCTCGACCTCTGCGTCGACTACGTGGGCCGCGACGGTGCCGACGACATGAACGAGCTGGCCTCACGACTGGCCACCGCCTCGACGCTGCCGATCATGCTCGACTCCACCGAGGTGCCGGTCTTGCAGGCGGGTCTGCAGCATCTGGGTGGCCGGTGTGCGGTGAACTCGGTGAACTACGAGGACGGCGCAGGCCCGGATTCGCGGTTCCAGCAGATCATGCGGCTGGTCTCCGAGCACGGTGCCGCCGTCGTCGCGCTGACCATCGACGAAGAGGGTCAGGCTCGCACGGCCGATCACAAGGTCGCGATCGCCGAGCGGCTGATCGACGACATCACCGGCAACTGGGGCCTGGCCGAGTCCGACATCATCATCGACACCCTGACGTTCACCCTGGGCACCGGGCAGGAGGAGTCGCGCAAGGACGGCGAGGAGACGATCAAGGCCATCCGTGAGCTCAAGCGCCGCCGCCCGCAGGTGCAGACCACCCTGGGCCTGTCGAATATCTCCTTCGGTCTGAACCCGGCCGCCCGGCAGGTGCTGAACTCGGTGTTCATGCACGAATGTGTCGAAGCGGGACTGGATTCGGCGATCGTGCACGCGTCGAAGATCCTGCCGATGAGCCGGATCCCCGACGAGCACCAGCAGGTGGCCCTCGATCTGATCTATGACCGCCGCACCGAGGACTACGACCCGCTGCAGAAGCTGATGGCGTTGTTCGAGGGTGTCTCGACGGCCTCGTCGAAGGCCTCGCGCGCCGAGGAAATGGCGCTGCTGCCCTTGTTCGAGCGTCTCGAGCGGCGCATCGTCGACGGTGAACGCAACGGTCTCGGTGACGATCTCGACGAGGCGATGCAGACCGTGCCGCCGCTGCAGATCATCAACGAGACCCTGCTCTCGGGCATGAAGACCGTCGGTGAGCTGTTCGGTTCGGGCCAGATGCAGCTGCCGTTCGTGTTGCAGTCGGCCGAGGTGATGAAAACCGCTGTCGCGCACCTGGAACCGCACATGGAAGCCACCGACGACGCGGGTAAGGGCCGGATCGTGCTGGCCACGGTGAAGGGCGATGTCCACGACATCGGCAAGAACCTGGTCGACATCATCTTGTCCAACAACGGCTACGAGGTGGTGAACCTCGGTATCAAGCAGCCCATCGCCACCATTCTCGACGCCGCGCAGGACAAGAAGGCCGATGTGATCGGCATGTCCGGGCTGCTGGTGAAGTCGACCGTGGTGATGAAGGAGAACCTCGGTGAACTCAACTCCAAGGGTGTCGCCGAACAGTTCCCGGTGCTGCTCGGCGGCGCCGCGCTGACTCGTTCCTACGTGGAGAACGACCTCACCGCGGTCTACGACGGCGACGTGTACTACGCCCGTGACGCCTTCGAGGGCCTGCGGTTGATGGACGAGATCATGACCGTCAAGCGTGGCGGCGGGCTCGACCCGGACAGCCCGGCGGCGATCGCCGCCAAGGACAAGGCCGCCGAGCGCAAGGCGCGTCATGAGCGGTCCAAGCGGATCGCGGCCGAGCGCAAGGCCGCCGAGGTGCCGATCGTGGTGCCCGAACGCTCCGATGTGGCCGCGGATCTGCCCGTGCCGACGCCGCCGTTCTGGGGCACCCGGGTGATCAAGGGTCTGCCGCTGGCGGAGTATTCGGGTCTGCTCGACGAGCGGGCACTGTTCCTCGGCCAGTGGGGTCTGCGCGGTCAGCGGGCCGGGGACGGGCCGACCTATGAGGACCTGGTGGAGACCGAGGGCCGGCCGCGGTTGCGCGCCTGGCTCGACCGGCTCGCCACCGAGGGTGTGCTCCAGCACGCGGCCCTGGTCTACGGGTACTTCCCGGCGGTGTCGGAGGGTGACGAGGTCATCGTGTTGACCGAGCCGAATCCGGATGCGCCGGAACGGTATCGGTTCACCTTCCCGCGTCAGCAGCGCGACAGGTTCCTGTGCATCGCCGACTTCATCCGCTCGCGCGAGCAGGCTCGTGCGACCGGACAGGTCGACGTGTTGCCGTTCCAGCTGGTGACGATGGGTCAGCCGATCGCCGACTTCGCGAACGCGCTGTTCGCCGCCGACAACTACCGCGACTACCTCGAGGTGCACGGCATCGGTGTGCAGCTCACCGAGGCGCTGGCCGAGTACTGGCATCGCCGGGTGCGCGAGGAACTGACCGTCGACGGCAAGTCCGTCGCCGCCGACGATCCCGCCGACATCCAGGACTACTTCAAGCTCGGCTACCGGGGCGCTCGCTACTCCTTCGGCTACGGTGCCTGCCCCGACCTGGAAGATCGTGCCAAGCTGGTCGACCTGCTCGACGCCGGCCGGGTCGGGGTGACGCTGTCGGAGGAACTGCAGTTGCACCCCGAACAGTCGACGGACGCGTTCGTGCTGCTGCATCCGGAGGCGAAATACTTCAACGCCTGAGAGACTGCAGGCACAGAGATACACGCGTCGGCAGATCGGACCGGTCCCGCGGACCGGTCCGATTGTCGTTGCGACGCATGTGAGTCTGGTCACGATGCGGCGCTGGGTCCATGGACCGGGCTGTCCCGCAACAGGATCGAAGCAGTTCAGCACGTAGGATTTTCGAAAGTTTCATCCCGCTGTGGCGCGGAGGGCGAGACGACTCAGCGGTAAGCAGGAGGGGCACACGATATGACATCGGATCGGTTGATCGCGGGACGCTATCGACTCACCGACCCGATCGGCACGGGCGCGATGGGGGTCGTGTGGCGCGCCACCGATGTCCGGCTGCGGCGCACTGTCGCGGTGAAGCAAGTGCTGCTCGCACCCGGTCTCACCGGTACGCAAGCACTCGAAGGAAAACTGCGTGCGATGCGGGAGGGCCGGATCGCGGCCCGTCTGCACCATCCCAACGCCATCACCGTCTTCGATGTCGCCGAAGAGGACGGCCAGCCGTGGCTGGTCATGGAATACATGAACGCGCCGAGCCTCGCGGTGAAGCTGGCGGGCGGGGTGACGTTGCCACCGATCGAGGTGGCGGGGATCGGCGCCCAGGCCGCCGCCGCGCTGTCGGCCGCGCACGACGCCGGGATCATGCACCGTGATGTGAAACCGGCCAACCTGCTCGTCGGCGACGACGGCACGGTCAAACTCACCGACTTCGGCATCTCGCACGCGACCGGCGACGTCACCGTCACCGCCACCGGATTCCTGGCGGGCACCCCCGCCTATCTGGCGCCCGAGATCGCCCGCGGCGACAACCCGAAACCCGCCGCCGACGTGTTCGCTCTCGGGTCCACGCTGTACGCCGCCTCCGAAGGCGCTCCGCCGTTCGGTGAGGGCGACAACCCGCTGGCTGTGCTGCACGCCGTCGCGCGCGGTGTGGTGCCCGAGCCGAAGAACGCGGGCCCGCTCGCCCCGGTCCTGATGTGGCTGCTGACCGCGTCCGCCGACGACCGGCCGACGATGGCGCAGGCCCGGGTCGCGCTGGAAGACGTTGCGGCGGGCCGTGTTCCGGCACTGCCCGCCTCGGCCACGAAGATTCTGCCGATGAGCGAGGCGGCCACGTCGCTGATTCCGCCGGCCGGCGCACCCGCGAACGGGGGCGCGACGGCGAAGTCGGGCGCGGCAGCGTTGTTCGGCAGCGGTCTCGCGAAGGCCAAGGCTGCCCGCTCGGCCATCTCGGGCCGAAATTCGACCGGCGCACCGCATGCCTCGGACGTGAGCGGGAGTGCGGCGTCGGGCACGGGCGGCAACGCGGCGAGCCGAGCGGACGGGGCAATCGGCCGAGCGGCGGCAGGCGGGGCCGGGCAGGCAGGCGCAGTGCGGCAGGCGGCGGCAGGCGATCCCGGCCTCGTCCGGCCGCGCGACGCCGCGTCCTCGGCCGCGGACGGTGTCGAACGCGCCGGTGCCCAGGCGCAGCTGCGCGCCGAGGCCGCGGCCGGGCCGACGGACGGCTCCGGCCTGCATCCGGCGTTCCCCGTCCCGCCGTCGCGCACCGACCGCGCGAACAACAGCCGCGCCGTGCTGCTGCTGGCCGCGGCCGTCGCCGCCTTCACGGTGATGCTGGTGGTGCTGGTGGTCACCCGTGACCGGGGCGGTGACTCCGATCGGCAGGCGCAGGTCCCGGCATCGCCGGTCACCGTCACGACCGTGGTCGACGGCAAGGTGAGCACGGTCGTCATCGTGCCCGAGCAGGAAACGATCACCGTGTCTGCCCCGCCCGAAGCCCTGCCGAGCGGTGCGACGAGCACCGGGGCGACCCCGACCGGCACATCCGCCAAGCCCACCCCCACCACCGCGAAACCGACCAGCACGACCATCACCACCACGCCGTTCGGTCCGCCCACCCCGGACCGGATCAACCAGTTCATCGCCGGGTACTACGGCATGCTGCCCGGCAATATCGGCGGGGCGTGGGCGCAACTCGCTCCCGGCTACCAGGCGCAGACCGGCGGGTTCGGGCAGTACTCGTCGTTCTGGTCGTCGGTGCGGTCGGTGACTGTCGGCTCGATCACCCCCAGCGGGCCGAACCGCGCGGTCGTCACGCTCACCTATCAGCTCGCCAATGGCACCGTGACCTCGGAGAACCGGTGGATCCAGGTCTCCGGCGACGCGGGCAACCTGCAGATCGCCGGATCGGGCGTCTGAGGCGGACCCGTTACCCTGAACGGGGTCCGGCGAGCGCCGGGCACTTCGGCGATGTGTGACGAGAACGAGGCGAGTAACAGGTGAGCGCGCGACCGGCCGCGGTGCTGTGGGACATGGACGGCACGCTGCTCGATTCGGAGAAGCTGTGGGACATCGCGGTTCGTGAACTGGCCCGCGAACACGGTCGCGAGCTGACCGACGAGGTCCGCCACGCCCTGATCGGTGCCTCCGGCCCCAACGCGCTGCGCATGCTCTTCGACGGTATCGGTATCGACCCGTCGCCGCAGACGATCGTCGAGGCGGGGGAGTTCCTGGAGCGCCGGGTCACCGAGCTGATGCTCGGCCCGATCCCGTGGCGTCCCGGCGCCAAGGACGCGCTGGCGATGGTGCGCGAGGCGGGCATGAAGTCCGCGCTGGTGACCAACACCAAGCGCTCGCTCACCGAATACGGCCTCGATACTCTCGGCCGCGACTTCTTCGACACCTCCGTCTGCGGTGACGAGGTGGCGCACGGCAAGCCCGATCCGGCCATCTACCGCCGCGCCGCGGAACTGCTCGGGGTCGACCCGGGTGATTGTGTCGCGATCGAGGACTCGCCGACCGGTTCGCTCGCGGCACAGGGCGCGGGCTGCGGTCTGCTGGTGATTCCGTGCGAGATCGCGGTTCCCGAGGCGCCGGGGCGGGTATTCCGGGAGTCGCTGATCGGTTTGTCGGTCGACGATCTGCGAGTCGCACTCGACGCACGCGTGTGAATCTTTCGACAGCGGCGCGTGATAGGGCGTAATAGCCTACCGTGATAGTACCGAAACCCAGGTTGAATCTACGAAAACTGTTGCCGCACAGTTGATTTCGCCCGATTGTGATCTTCCTGGGATATGCCCGATTTGTCGAAACCACGGGCGCTCGCCCGAATATTCCCGCAAACTGGGTACATGACGGGCACGCGGGGGCTTGACGAAATCGTCGACATCGCACGGTATCCACTCACCGATCTCGGTGGTTCGGGCAGGCAGGCGGCTATCGACGCCGCCCGCGCCGAGCTGGCCGAGGACGGTTGTACGGTGCTGCGCGAGTTCATCCGCCCGCAGCTGCTCGACACACTGCGCGCCGAGGGGGAGGCGATCGCGCCGCACGCCCACTACAAGGTGGAGCGGGTCAACGCCTACAACATTCCCCTCGACGCCGACCTGCCCGCCGGCCATCCGGCGCGCATCGTGCTCGATCGCGGAAACGCGTTCGTGGCCCGCGACCGGATCCCCGCCGAGGCGCTGATCCAGCGCCTCTACACCGACCCGGTGTTCCAGCGCTTCGTCGCCGATTGTTTCGAACTCGAGGATCTGCACGAATTCGCCGACCCACTGGCAGGTTTGTGCCTGAACGTGGTCGAGCCGGGGATGTCGCATCCGTGGCATTTCGACACCAACGAATTCACCGTCAGCATGCTCACACGCAAGCCCGACGCCGGCGGCGTGTTCGAGTACTGCCCCAACATCCGCGACCCGCACGCCGAGCACCTCGACGACGTGCGCGCCGTGCTCGCCGGTGACGGCACCCGGTTCATTCGCGCGCTGGAACTGCGCCCCGGCGATCTGCAGCTGTTCAAGGGCCGCTTCTCCCTGCACCGCGTCACCGAGGTGGCCGGTGCGAGCCAACGACATTCGGCGATTTTCGCCTACACGGACCGTCCAGGGGTGATCGGCACGGTCGAACGCACCAGGCAGTTGTTCGGCCGTGTCCTGCCCGACCACGTGGCCGCCGCGGCCGACGCCGTCCGAGGTGACCGACTGCTCGACTGAGAGGAACCGCCCATGTCCGTTCCGTTGCACACCACCGGTAAAGCATCCTTCGACGACATCTACGAAAGTCCGGATCCGCGTGCGTACTTCGCACGGATGAACGAGCTGGACTACCGGATCCCGGAACTGGCGAAGCCGCACTTCGCCGAGCAGTTGCGCCAGCTGCGGGCCGCTCGGCCGGGCCGGATCCCGACGGTGCTCGACCTCGGGTGCTCCTACGGGGTGAACGCGGCACTGCTGCGCACCGGCACCACCGTCGACGAATTGGCCGGGCACTACCGCGATCACGTCGACACCGACAAGATCGGGTTGATCGCCGCCGACCGGGAGCGGTTGCGCGGCGACCTGATGCCCGACGTACGCTTCATCGGGATGGACGCCGCACGCCCGGCGCTGACCTACGCCCACGCCGCCGGACTCCTGCACGACTACGTGCACGCCGACCTCGAGGCCACCGAGCCCACCGAGGCACAGCGCCGTGTGCTCGCCTCCGCCGATCTGGTGATCTCCACCGGATGCGTCGGCTACATCACCGAGAAAACCCTGTCCAGGGTCGCCCAAGCAGATCCGCGCAAGCGACCGTGGATGGCGCATTTCGTGTTGCGGATGTTCGATTTCGGTCCCATCGCCGAGGAGTTGGCCGCGCTCGGCTATCGCAGCGAGCAACGTCCCGGTATGTTCCAGCAGCGGAGGTTCGCCTCGTCGCAGGAACGTGAACAAGTGCTGGATGCGTTGGCGGCCAAGGGAATCGACACCACCGACCACGAAGCCGAAGGCTGGCTCTACGCCAACCTGTTCCTGTCCCGCCCGCATCCCATCGAGACCTGAGGACTTGGATTGAACCAACCCACGTTCGCCGCCGAAGACACGCTGCCCCGGGTACCGCTGCCGAGTCTGGACGACAGTTGCGCGCGGTTCCTGCAGTGGTGTCAGCCCCTGCTCGGCGCCGAAGATTACGCCACCACCGAGGGCGCGGTAGCCGAGCTGCTGCGCCCCGGTGGGGCGGGGCGCGCGCTGCACGCCGCCCTGGCCGACTACGACGCCACCCCCGGCGTCGGCAGCTGGCTCGACGAATTCTGGCCGTCCCGGTATCTGGGCCGCCGCGACCGGATCGCGATCAACGCCAACTTCGTGTTCCTGTTCCGCGACGACACCCCCCTGGCGGCGTCGACCCTCGCCGGGCAGACCGAGCGGGCAGCCGCCATCATCGGGGCGGCCGTCGATTACAAGCTGGCGCTGGACGCGGAGAAGATCGCGCCGGTGACCCAGCGCGGGCAGGCACTGTCGATGTGGCAGAACAAGTACCTGTTCTCCGAGACCCGGATTCCCGGCGAGATCCAGGACAGCGTCCGCAAGCCCTACAGCCCGGAATGGCCCGGCCCCTCGGATGCCCGGCACATCGCGGTCTTCTACCGCGGCAACATCTTCCGGATGGATGTCATCGGACCCGACGGCGCGCCGTACGCGTTCGACGACGTGGTCGACGGGCTGCGCGCGGTGATCAAGGGCGGTACCAAGCCCGCCGCGACCGACACCTCGGTCGGCCATCTCACCACGAAAGCCCGTGCGGCATGGGCGCGCAGCCGGGAAGTGCTGCGCACCGAGCCCGCCAATGTCGAGGCCTTCGACGCGGTGGAGACGGCGCTGTTCTCGGTGTGCCTGGAAGACTTCGCCCCGCGCGACGAACTGCACGCTTGCGATCAGCTGCTCCACGGCGACAGCGGCAATCGCTACTTCGACAAGTCGGTGACGTTCATCGTCTTCGCCGACGGTCAGTCCGGCATCAACATCGAGCACTGCGGACTCGACGGCACCACCGTGCTGTCGTTCGTCGACGCGCTGCTCGAGCGGACCGCCCAGGACCACGCGGCGACCAGCGGCGCGCAATCGCAGGGGCTGCCCTCGGTGGAGCCGATCGAGTTCGTGCTCGACTCCGCCGCCCGCGCCGACATCGCCGCGGCGGGCGCCGACTTCGCCCGCTTCGCCGCCGACACGGCCACCTCGCTGGTGTCGTTCGACGACTTCGGCACCGGCGAGGCCAAGAAGCTGGGCATCTCACCCGATGCCTTCGCTCAGCTCAGCTACCAGCTCGCCCACCGGCGCAGCAAGGGGCTCACCGGCGCCACCTACGAATCCATCGCCACCCGGCAGTTCCGCAACGGCCGCACCGAGGCCATGCGCGTGGTGACCCCGGAGATGGTGGCGTTCGTCGACGCGATGGTGTCCGGCGACGCCGACCCCGCGACCAAGCTGGCCGCGGCGCGCACCGCCGCGTCCGCCCACGTCGCGCGGGCCAAGGAATGCCAAGCCGGGCAGGCACCCGAGCAGCACCTGTGGGAACTGGAGTGGATCCAGCGCCGCCGCGGCGAACAGCTCGGCGTCGCCGAGGAGCGGATCGCGCTGTTCGACAGCCCCGGCTGGACGATCATGCGCGACGACTACCTCTCGACCAGCTCGGCCCCGTCGAAGTACATCCGCTACTTCGGCTTCGGCTCGACCAGCCCGCGCTGCATCGGCATCGCCTACGTGCTGCTGCCGGATCGGTGGAACATCTACCTGGCCACCCCCAAATCGGTGTCCGACCAGATGTACGCCTTCGCCGATCACCTGCGCACCGCCGTAGCCGACCTGCGCGAACTGCTCGCTCAACCGGCGTGATCGTTTCCCGGCGTGCCGCACCGCGCGGTGCGCCGGGAAAACCGCTGGGTCGGGTATGAAACAATCTCTACTCGTGAAGAACTTCGAATCCCTGTTCGCCGAGCTGACCGAGCGTGCCCAGACCCGTCCCGAGGGCTCTGGCACCGTGGCCGCGCTGGACGCAGGCGTTCATTTCCAGGGCAAGAAGGTCCTGGAGGAGGCAGGCGAGATCTGGCTGGCCGCCGAGCACGAGAGCGATGAAGCGCTCGCCGAGGAGATCTCCCAGCTGCTGTACTGGCTCCAGGTGATGATGCTGGGTCGCGGGCTGAAGCTCGAGGACGTGTACCGACATCTGTGACGGCTGATCCGTCCCGATCGACACGTTTCTCACTTCCCCGAAAGGACCCCATTCCCATGTTGCGCGTCGCAGTTCCCAACAAGGGTTCGCTGTCGGAAGCCGCCACCTCCATCCTGAGCGAGGCCGGATACCGCAAGCGGACCGATTCCCGCGATCTCACCGTTCTCGATCCCGCGAACCAGGTCGAATTCTTCTTCCTGCGTCCCAAGGACATCGCCATCTACGTCGGCTCCGGTGAGCTCGACCTCGGCATCACCGGCCGCGATCTGGCGCTGGACTCCGGGTCCCCGGTGAGCGAGCGGCTCTCGCTCGGTTTCGGCCGCTCCAGCTTCCGCTACGCGGCCCCCGCCGGCGAGGACTGGAAGGTCGAGGATCTGGCGGGCAAGCGCATCGCCACCTCCTACCCGAACCTGGTCCGCGCCGACCTCGCCCGCTTCGGCATCGACGCCGAGGTGATCCGCCTCGACGGCGCGGTCGAGATCTCGATCCAGCTCGGTGTCGCCGACGCCATCGCCGACGTCGTCGGATCCGGGCGCACCCTGCGTCAGCACAACCTGGTCGCGTTCGGCGAGTCCCTGTGCGATTCCGAAGGCGTCCTCATCGAACGCACCGGGTCCGACCGCGACGACCGCGCCCGCAACCAGCTCATCAACCGCATCCAGGGCGTCGTCTTCGCCCAGCAGTACCTGATGCTCGACTACGACTGCCCCAAGTCGCTGTTCGACCAGGCCGTCGCGATCACCCCCGGGCTGGAGTCACCGACGGTCTCGCCGCTGACCGATCCCGAGTGGGTCGCCGTGCGCGCCCTCGTTCCCCGCAAGCAGGGCAACGAACTGATGGACCGCCTCGCCGACCTCGGCGCCAAGGCCATCCTCGCCACCGACATCCGCTCCTGCCGGGCTTTCTGAGCCCTGACGACCGGAGGCCCCTCACCTGTGTTCATCCAGGTGAGGGGCTTTCGTGCAGGTGGAGCTGTCGGCGTTCCTACTTCGCCGACAGACTCTCCAGCGCCTCACGAATGAAGCACAACGGGCAGATCGGGTCGAACGGCGCCGTCGGGTAACCGCCGATCACCGGTTGCGCAATCCGCGGCCCCGCTGACGTCTCGGCCGATGCCACGGTCGGGTAGATCCCGATCGACACCGCGACAGCCGCGACGGCCACGGCTCTGGACATGGTGCGATTCATCTGTCTCCTCAGCTCGATGGATGACAACCCGCTACGGCGGTGCACCGACAGGTCGTACCGAGGGGATTCCCCTACGGACCGAGGGTAGTCGTGGTCGCTTCGACCCCGCGATGGATACCTCGCCGCGAGTAGGCTGGAATCGCAGATTTGTCCGGACAATCAGTGATCGGGGCGAACATGTCGAACAAGAACGAGCACGAAGAGAAGATCGAGAAGGAGCAGGTCGAGCGCGAAGAGGAACGCCGCCGCCTGCAAGAAGAAGAGGATCGTCGCCTGCAGTAGGCCCGGCCCTCGTACATCATGTCACCGATCATGTGGTCAGCCGCGAGATCCGCTCAGACTGAACGCAATCGGTGTGCCCTCGCGATTCCGTTGCTACCTTGCGTTTTCTCGATGAGGAACAGCAAGGAGTCACCGTGTCGCAGACACAGCCCGAGCCTCGGCCGGGCAGCGCATTCAGCTGGAACGAAGACTGGTTGGCTACCGTCGTCGGGCTCGTCCTGATCGGTCTGGTACTGGTCGGCGCGATCCCCGACTGGCTGGTGCCGTGATGGGGGAGACCGGGACGACGTCGGAAACCGCGGCGTTGCAGGCGAATGCGCGGCCTGCGGTGCGCGACATCGTGGCCGGGATCGTGCTGGTGCTGGCGCTGGGCGCGTTGACGCGGTTCTTCGACACCCATGTTCCCCAGTGGGCCGCGGATACACCCTTCAAGCGGGTCGCGAAGACAGTCGAGTATCCGGTGTACGCGATCGCGATCGGGTTGATCGGCAATGTGGTGCTGAGCAAGATCGGCCTGCGGGACCGGCTTTCGGCCGGTTTCCGGACCGAGTTCTTCATCAAGACCGGGGTGGTGCTGCTCGGCGCTTCGATCAATCTGAAGATCCTGGTGACGGCGGCCGCTCCGTCGATCGTGCAGGCGCTGGCGTTGATCACCATCGTCTTCGGGTTCACCTGGTGGCTGGGCGGGGTGCTCGGTCTCGACGACAAGTTGCGGGCGCTGCTGTCGTCGGCGGTGTCGATCTGCGGGGTGAGCGCGGCCATCGCGGCGGCGGGTGCGGTGCAGGCACGACGCGAGCAGATCGCCTACGCGGCGTCGCTGGTGATCATCTTCGCGCTGCCGTCGATCTTCCTGTTGCCTTGGCTCGCTGATGTTTTCGGACTTTCCGATGCGGTGGCAGGCGCGTGGATCGGTGGCAATATCGACACCACGGCCGCGGTGGCTGCCGCGGGTGCGCTGGCGGGTGAGCAGTCGTTGCAGATCGCGACGATCGTCAAGACCACGCAGAACGCGCTCATCGGTCTCGTGGCGATCGCGCTCACCGCCTGGTTCGCGTTCCGCGTGGATCGTACCGAGGGCGCCGCTCGTCCGAGCCTCGGCGAATTCTGGGCCAGGTTCCCGAAATTCGTGCTCGGGTTCATCGCCGCCTCGATCATCGGCACGCTGTATCTGCAGTCGGTCGACAAGAAGACCGGCGCCGCGCACATCGCCGTCATCAACGACCTGCGCACCTGGTTCCTGATCCTGGCCTTCGTCTCCATCGGTCTGGAGTTCTCGCTACGCGGGCTGCGCGAAGCCGGGTGGCGGCCGATCGTGGTCTTCGGATCGGCGGCGGTCGTGAATCTCGCTGTCGGCCTGGGTCTTTCGGTGCTGCTGTTCCGCGACTTCGCGGTCTGAGTGCCCGCCGCGGGCAGCCTCAGGAATCAGCCCGGCTGCTCGCGGTCGCCTCGGCCTTGATCTGTTCGAACTGCGCGCCCATCCGCGCGGCCAGTGCGGTCGCGGCCGACAGCGGACGGACCATCACCATCAGTTCGTCGATCTTGCCGTCCTCGTCGAGGTGGACGAAATCGCACCCGGTGAGTTGCTTGCCGTCCACGGTGGCCTCGAACACCAGGGCGTGATCGCGCCCTTCGCCGATCTCGCGCACGTAGCGGAAGTCTTCGAAGACGCGGATCACCGCGCGCAAGATGGCCGCGGTGATGGCCTTGCCGGGATAGGGCTGGAAGGCGACAGGGCTGGTGAAGACCACATTCTCGGCCAGCAATGCCTCGATGGCCGCTTCGTCTCGTGCTTCGACCGCCGTGCGGAAAGGATGCATCTGTCAGCTCACCTCATATTCAACGAGTTGCATAGGGTGTGCGCAGCTTAACCCGGACAGTGGGTGCGGTCATACGTCTTCGGGGAGACGTTCTGTCACCAGGTCGGCAGGGGCCGGGGCCTGGACCGGCCAGCCCGGGTAGGGCGGTGGCGTGCCGCCGTACTCGGGGCACAGGGGCTTGAAGTCACAGAACTTGCACATCGAGTTGCGAGTGGGCGGGAAGTCCCCGGTTCGGCCCGCGTCGATGATGGCTTGCCAGAGCGCGGTGAGGATGCGCTGGAAGCGGTCCAGTTCCTCGCGCTCGGGTGTGTAGGTGAGAATGTTCTTGTCGGCCAGATAGATCAGGCGCAGCTGGGCCGGGACGATGTCGCGGGTGCGCAGGATCATCAGCGCGTAGAACTTGAGCTGGAACAGCGCTCGCGCTTCGTGCAGGGGGCCGGGGGAGCGACCGGTCTTGTAGTCGACAACGCGCAGCAGGCCGTTGGGCGCCACGTCGATGCGGTCGACGAAACCGCGCAGCGGAATATCGCCGTCGAGGTCGACCTCGACCCGTTCCTCGAGCGCGTGCGGCTCGAATCGGCGCGGGTCCTCGAGCTCGTAATAGCTCGCGACCAGCGTGCGCACTTCGTCGAACAGGGCCTGCGGACCACCCTCGGCGACGAGCTCGTCCACCCCGTCGCGCTCCGCGCGCACACGCTCCCACGCCCCCGGCACCAACTCGGCCGCCCGTGCCGGCTGACGCTCGGCCGCGGGCAACCCGAACAGATCTTCCAGCACCGCGTGCACCACGGTCCCGCGCACTGCCGCTCGCGACGGCGGTTCCGGCACCCGATCGATCGCCCGCAACCGGTACTTCAGCGGACACTGCTTGAAATCGCTTGCCCGCGAGGGCGACAACGCCGGACGCGACCGATGCACCGGCGCGTCGGCGGTGTCGTCGGTCAGGGGCACGGACAAGGGCGCTGACATGTTTCGCAGGTTAACCGCACACACCGACACGATCGCGCGTCCGCCGCGAAATAGCTGACCCGTCGATCGCGCGGACCGCGGCGCCTGGCAGGCTGACAGGTCCATTCGAAGAACGGGAGATCAATGACGGCCAGACGAACCGGTCCATTCGCTATCGGGGACCGCGTGCAGCTGACCGACGGTAAGGGACGCCTCTTCACCGTGGTGCTCGAGGAGGGTAAGGAATTCCATACCCATCGCGGCGGCATCAAGCACGACGACCTCATCGGCAACGACGAGGGCACCGTGGTGAAGTCGGTCAACGGCACCCCGTATCTGGCCCTTCGCCCGCTGCTCACCGACTACGTGCTGTCGATGCCGCGTGGCGCCGCGGTGATCTACCCCAAGGACGCGGCCCAGATCGTGCACGAGGGCGATGTGTTCCCGGGCGCGCGGGTGCTGGAAGCCGGCGCCGGTTCGGGTGCGCTGACCTGCTCGCTGCTGCGCGCGGTCGGTCCCGAGGGTGAGGTGATCTCCTACGAGATCCGCGACGACCACGCCGAGCACGCCGTCCGCAACGTGGAGACCTTCTTCGGCGAGCGGCCGGCGAACTGGTCGATCACGATCGCCGACGTGGCGCAGTACGAGGGCCCGCAGGTCGATCGCGTCGTGCTCGACATGCTGGCGCCGTGGGACGCGTTGCCCGCGGTGTCGAAGGCGCTGGTTCCCGGTGGGGTGCTGGTGGTGTACGTCGCCACCGTCACCCAGCTGTCGAAGGTGGTCGAGGCGCTGCGTGAGCAGGAATGCTGGACCGAGCCGCGCTCGTGGGAGTCGATGGTGCGTGGCTGGCACGTCGTCGGCCTGGCCGTGCGCCCGGAGCATCGCATGCAGGGCCATACCGCGTTCCTGGTGAGCGCGCGGCGGCTGGCCGAGGGCACTGTCACGCCCAAGCCGCAGCGGCGTCCGTCCAAGGGCTGATCACGCGCGGGTGAGCAGGCGGGCGGCGAGCAACGCGGCCGCCGCGCCTGCGAACCAGAGCCCACCGTCGCTGGTGAGGCCCCATCGGGTGGCTTGCAGGATCGCGATCCCGGCGGCGATCACGGTCAGCACGGTGGCGGCCGAGCGGACGCCCCGCACTGCCGCGACCGGACCGTCCCACCAGCGCAGCGGTGTGTTCTCGAGGCCACGCAGGCCGAGGAACAGCACGCCGGTGAGTGCGGCGGTCGCGGTGAGCTGCACCGCCGTGAGCAGCCAGAATCCGGATTCGGTGGGTGCGGCGCGGTCGGCGCCGGCCATGTGGCTGAGTACGAGCACGATGAGCAGGGCGGGCATGTGCCACAGGTACAGCGTCATGGCCCCGGTGTTGCCGATGACGGTCGACCACCAGACGCGCGGGCGGGCGGCGAGACGGCGCAGCCAGGGCGCTACGGCGACGGCGGCGCAGCACAGCATCACCGCGTGTCCGGCCAGCAGCAGCGAGGGCGGCGCCAGATTCGACAGCCGTTGGCCCGGCACGGTGACCATGCTCACCTCGTACGGGCCGACCAGGACCAAGAGCACGTCGACGACCAGAACCGCCGCGGCCAGCACCGCTGCGGTCCGCCGATGCAGCAGGCCACGCAGATACCCGATCCCGAGCACCGCGGGCACCAGCCAGACGACCATGTTGAGGTAGCCGAGCTCGCTCGGCCCGCCGGTGAGCCGCACCGCGTCGACGATCGCCGTGCCTGTCACGATCACCGCGACCGCGGCGAACATCCGGCCACCGCTGGTGATCAGCGCCGCGAGCGACGGCACGATCGCCAGCACGACCAGGTACGTGCCGAGAAACCACAGCAGCTGCACGCTCGTCACCGCGAGCGGACGATGCCACCCCGGCGTGAGCACCAGATCGGCCACCACCAGCAGCGCCACCGAGGCGGCCACGAAGTAGCCGAGCGGCCGGGCCAGCCGCTGGGTGCGCCGGAAAAGCCAAGCGCCCCATGATGTCCCCGACCCGATGCCGCGCGCACCCGCGGCCACGCCCGCGAAGAAGAACAGCGGAAGCACCTGCAGAACCCAGGTGAGCGGGCGCAGTATCGGCAGATCGGCGAGCACATTGCCGAAACGCACCTCGGTGCCCGACACCGTCACGGTCAGCATCAGGCAGTGACCGGCGACGACCACCACCAGCGACGAGATCCGCAGCAGATCCAGGAACCGGTCCCGATCGGTCGGGGTGTTCGCGGCCACCACCGCGACACTGGGAACAACGCTCATGCCAGAGACCATCGCAGAATTCGCGCCACGGACACAGCGCGGAACTACCCCGGTCGCTGAGTGGAACTACGCGGGCGTGGACCGCTGGTCGGTGGCGATCGATCCAGCCCGGGTGATCTTGCGGCCTGCGTGCGGTGCACAGCGACGGTACGGCCGGGACGGTACCCGCGGGCCGTCCGGGCCGTGCCGATCGGTCAGGCGGGCGTGCAGGGAGCCTGGGCGAAGCCGAGCAGCAGGCAGCCGCTGGCATCGGAGAGCTTCCACGTGCCGCCCTCCTGCTGCCAGGTGACCGGGAACGCGGGCGCCGTGCCGTGCGGAGAGGTGATCGTCACATCGGCGGTGGCGGTGTCACCACTGGTCGCGACGTTGTCGACGGCGAAGGTCAGGGTGTAGCCGGCGAGCATGCCGTTCATCTGATCGATGTTGGACTTGTGCGCGTCGCCGTTGACGATCAGTTTCGCCTTGTCGTCGGTGGATACTCCGGGATCGGCGAACTTGATCAGCGTCGCCTTCAGGGAATCGGCGGTGGGTGCCGCGGCGTTGTCACCCGAAGGTGCCGGAGTTGCCGAAACGCTGGACGGAGCGGCCGCGATACTGGTACTGCTCGTGGTGGCATTCGTCGAGGAATCGTCGGAATCGCCGCAACCGGTCAGTCCGACGGTGACGGCGAGCGCCGCAGCGGCGGCGGCGACGGTGACACGGATCGTGCGGGGAGGAAGGAGCATGGACAGCAACCTTTCGACTCGTTGGGCGAGTGCCCCGTACGGGGTGTTAGGGGAGCCTAACAGGTGCAAATGTGTGGTTGATGTCGTACCGACCGTACAAGATGTGATCACGACGAAACCATGTCGGAAAGCGAGAACGGACCGCGCCCGGTAGCGTTGATAGACCGGGACTGGGAGGAGCAGCATCATGAGCCCCAACGAGAATTCGGATTCGGCGGCCTGGCGAGAGCTCGAGGCGGTACGCGCCGAGTCGGCTGCTCTTCGCAGGCAACTCGCCGATTCGCCGGATCGCGCACGCGAATTGGAAGCCAGGATCGATTCGCTGACCATCCGCAACGGCAAGTTGATGGACACGCTCAAAGAAGCGCGCCAGCAGCTGATCGCGTTGCGCGAGGAAGTCGATCGTCTCGGCCAGCCGCCGAGCGGATACGGCATCGTCATCCATGCCTACGAGGATCAGACGGTCGACGTCTTCACCTCCGGGCGCAAGATGCGCCTCACCTGCTCGCCCAACATCGACGCCGACGCACTGGAATACGGCCAGACCGTGCGCCTCAACGAGGCACTCACCGTCGTCGAGGCCGGAAATTTCGACGCCATCGGCGAAATCGGCACGCTGCGTGAGATTCTCGACGACGGCAGGCGCGCCCTCGTGGTCGGCCACGCCGACGAAGAGCGGGTCGTGTGGCTGTCGGGTCCGCTGTCCAAGATCGCCGAATACGACGACATGGCAGACCCCGATTCGCCGATTCGCAAACTGCGCCCGGGTGATTCGCTGCTGGTCGACACCAAGGCGGGCTTCGCGTTCGAGCGCGTTCCCAAGGCCGAGGTCGAAGACCTTGTGCTGGAAGAGGTTCCCGACGTCGACTACACCGACATCGGTGGCCTGGGCCGTCAGATCGAGCAGATCCGCGACGCGGTGGAACTGCCGTTCCTGCACAAGGATCTGTTCCGCGAGTACGCGCTTCGCCCGCCCAAGGGTGTGCTGCTCTACGGTCCGCCCGGCTGCGGTAAGACGCTGATCGCCAAGGCGGTGGCCAACTCCCTCGCCAAGAAGATCGCCGAATCGCGTGGTCAGGATGCCAAGGAAGCCAAGTCGTTCTTCCTCAACATCAAGGGCCCCGAGCTGCTCAACAAGTTCGTCGGCGAGACCGAGCGCCACATCCGCATCATCTTCCAGCGAGCACGCGAGAAGGCCTCCGAGGGCACCCCGGTGATCGTGTTCTTCGACGAGATGGACTCGATCTTCCGCACCCGCGGTTCCGGTGTCTCCTCCGATGTGGAGACCACCGTTGTGCCGCAGCTGCTTTCGGAGATCGACGGTGTGGAGGGTCTCGAGAACGTCATCGTGATCGGTGCGTCCAACCGCGAGGACATGATCGACCCCGCGATCCTGCGGCCGGGCCGTCTCGATGTGAAGATCAAGATCGAGCGTCCCGACGCGGAATCGGCGCAGGACATCTTCTCGAAGTACCTCACCGAGACGCTGCCGCTGCACGAGAGCGATCTGCGCGAGTTCGACGGCGACAAGCAGGCGTGCGTCGAGGCGATGATCGAGAAGGTCGTCGAGCGGATGTACGCCGAGAGCGACGACAACCGGTTCCTGGAGGTCACCTACGCCAACGGTGACAAGGAGGTCCTGTACTTCAAGGACTTCAACTCCGGCGCGATGATCCAGAACATCGTGGACCGGGCGAAGAAGTACGCGATCAAGTCGGTGCTCGACACGGGTAACCCGGGTCTGCGGATCCAGCACCTGTTCGACTCGATCGTCGACGAGTTCGCCGAGAACGAGGACCTGCCCAACACCACCAATCCCGATGACTGGGCCCGGATCTCGGGCAAGAAGGGTGAGCGGATCGTCTACATCCGCACGCTCGTCACGGGCAAGAACGCCTCGGCCAGCCGGGCGATCGACACCGAGTCCAACACCGGTCAGTACCTGTAGTCACGAGCCGCGAAGGCCGCGTCCCGGTGGGGCGCGGCCTTCGCGTTTCTGTGCACTTTTTTTCACCGAAACGCTGCGCGGCGGCAAGTGAATAGGGCACGCTTCACTTGTTCGTTTCACCTGATGAGGACTTACGAGGAGCGTTGTCATGGCCGGTTCCGCCGCTGAATTGCTGACCGAGATCATCCTGCAGACCATCCAGAACCTGTTCAGTTCGATCAGCGCCGGCTGATCGAACCAGCCTGCTGCGACGAGGGCCGCGTCTCCCGAAACGGGAGGCGCGGCCCTCGTCGTGGATCAGCCCTGTGTGGTGGTCACGGCGTTGAAGACCACATCGGCCACCGGGGTGCCGTCGGCGCCGCCACCCGCGACACCGGCGTTGGCGACGTTGGTCAGCGCGTCCAGGCCCTCGGTGATGGTGCCGAAGGGGGTGTAGTTCGGCGGCAGCTGGGTGTCGCGGTAGACCAGGAAGAACTGGCTGCCGTTGGTACCGGGGCCCGCGTTGGCCATCGCGACGGTGCCCGCCGGGTAGACCGCGCCCGCGAGGTTCTCGTCGGTGAACTTGTAGCCGGGGCCGCCCATGCCGGTGGCGGTGGGATCGCCGCACTGGAGCACGAAGATGCCATGGGTGGTGAGCCGGTGGCAGCGGGTGTGGTCGAAGTAGCCCTCGCTCGCGAGGAAGGCGAACGAGTTCACCGTGCGCGGGGCAGCGGCGGCATCGAGCGCGATCGTGACTGCGCCGCAGGTGGTGTCGAGGGTGGCGGTGTGGCTCGCCGCGGTGTCGATGGTGAGTGCCGGTTCGGTGGGCCACTGCTTGCCGTTGGGCTGACCCGCCGCGGCGGGTGCGCAGCCGGGGATCACTGCCTGCCGCATCGGTGCGGTCTGCGCGGCGGGGGCGAGTGCCACCAGGGCGGCCGCGGCGATGCCGACGCCGACGAGCGCGCGAATGAAGGGTCGGTCCTGCGAAATGCTGGTCACCTTGGCGGGATCTCCTCGAGAGCGGTGCTGCCGGACGATGTACCGCGCATCCTGCCAGTCGCAGCGGCTCGCGTGGGGACAGACCACCGGATCCGGTCCGCTCGTCGTGTGATCGACACAGAATCCTGTGCTTTCGCTAGCGAGTCCGCAACCGCCACAGCGTGGTCGTCTCGGCGGTGCGGGCCGCGGCGAGGGGGTCGTCGCGATCGGTCGCGCGCGGATGGCGCGGCCGCGTGGTGAGCTTGCCGAGCACGGACAGGCCCGCGTCGTCGAGCAGGCGGGGGATGTGGTCGGGCGGGCGCAGGCCGAGCAGTTCGGCGAGGTCGGACAGCACCAGCCAGCCCTCGCCGTGGGGGGTGAGGTGCGCGCGCAGGTCGCGGGCGAATTCGGTGAGCATCGACTGATCCTGGTCGTAGACACCGCGTTCCAGGTCCGACGTCGGTACGCCGGGCAGCCAGGGCGGATTGCACACCACGAGATCGGCGCGGCCGGGCGGGTACAGGGTGGGTCCGGTCACGGCGATCGTCCGGCCGAAGCCGAGCCGTTCGGCGTTGTCCTTCGCGCACCGCAACGCCCGCGGGTTGATGTCGGTGGCGACGATCTCGGGAACGCCGCGGGTGGCGAGCAGCGCGGCCAGCACGCCCGTGCCGGTACCGAGATCGAACGCGGTGCGGATCTCGGGATCCAGTGGCGCGTCGGCGACGAGATCGACGTATTCGCTTCGGGTGGGCGAGAACACGCCGTACCCGGGGTACACCCGCGCTCCGAGCGCGGGGACTTCGACACCCTGCTGCTGCCACCGGTAGGCGCTCACCACACCGAGGAGCTCGGTGAAGGCGACCACGCGTTCGGCGTCCGCCGGACCGTACGCCGCCTCGCACGCCGCCGCCACGTCGGGAGCCCGGCGCAGATCGAGCTCGTAGCCCTTGCCCAGCCGGATCAGGAGACTGCCGAGAATGCCCGCCCGGGTGCGCCTTCGGATTCGCTCGTGTTCGTAGAGCGCGCCGAGATCACCGCCTGCGGGCTTCTTCGCCGGCTTGCGATCGGCGCGCCGGCCCAGCGCTTGTAACAGTTGGCGACCATTGTTGTAATCGCCCTGCCACAGCAGTGCCTCACCGGCCCTGATGCGGCGATACGCGTGATCGGCCGAGAGCCGGTCGTCGGCGGTGGTGACGGTGCGCGGCGCGGGCGCGCCGTTCTCCGAATGCCAGACGGCGGTGTGCTGACTGTGCTCTTCGGTCCATGCGATGGTGGACACGGGCTCTCCCGGTGATCGACGGTGCTGGTGACTCGGGTGTATCGACGCGATGCCCGACGCCGAGGTCGGTCGCTAGCGCGCCGGAATGCGACCGATTGCGTCGTCGAGGGCCGTGTCGAGCGTCACCACTGCTGCCTTTCCGCGGGAGGGATTCCTCATTCTGCCGCATCAGCCCAGGCTGACGTCATCTAGGGCGCATTTTCAGGTCGTTCGTGCTAAATTCTGACCATGCGGCCAGAAAACAAGCCGGATGGGCAACAGCGCTCGTTCATCGAGGAGGCGCGACGGCGGCAGATCATCGCCGCCACCGTCGAGGTCGTATCGGAACTCGGGTACGCCAACGCCTCTCTGGCCCGGATCGCCGAGCGTGCCGGGATCTCCAAGGGGGTGATCTCCTACCATTTCGACGGCAAAGACGAGCTGATGTCGCAAGTCGTCACCCAGCTCTACGTCTCGGGATCGGAGTTCATGGCGCCGATTCTCACCGCGGCGATCGCCGACGGCTACCGGGCGGCCCTGCACGCCTACCTGTCGTCGAATCTGCAATTCATCGACGACAACAAGAGTTACGTGGCCGCCGTCGGCGATATCGTGCTCAACGTGCGCGGCCCGGACGGCACGCTGCGATTCGACACCGCCGACGGTGAGCGGGAGATCATCGCCCCGCTGGCCGCGGCGCTGGCCGAGGGGCAGCGCACCGGTGAGTTCGGTGACTTCGATCCGACCGTGCTCGCGCGGCTGATCCGCGATTCGATCGACGGCGTCGCCGTCCGGGCGGTGCGAGATCCCGATTTCGATGTGCGCCGGTATCGCACGCACCTCATCCGGATGTACGACGCGGTGACCAGGAAGGACGACCGATGACGACTACCGCGGTATCCACGGAACCCGATGTGGCGCGGGAGGTTCCGTCGTTCGCCACGCTCGGCGTCGGTGCGATCGCACTGGTGGCCTCGATCGGTTTGTTCGCGGTGCTCGGGCAGTACGGATTCTTCGGCGACGAGTTGTACTTCCTCGCGGCGGGCGGCCATCACCTGGCGGTCAGCTACGCCGACCAGGGCCCGCTGGTGCCGCTGATCGCCCGGTCGATGGATTGGCTCGCACCGGGTTCGCTGGTGGCACTGCGACTTCCGGCTCTGGTGGTCACCGTGGCCGGCATCGTGCTCGCCGCGGCGATCGCACGGGAGCTCGGGGGCGGGCGGGGCGCGCAGCTGATCAGCGCGGCCGCCTACGCGACGTCACCGTTCCTGCTCGTGCAGGGCAGTCAGCTCTCGACCAACGCGATCGACGGGCCGCTGTGGGTGCTCATCACCTGGCTGCTCGTGCGCTGGGTGCGGACTCGCGCCGATGCGTTGCTGATCTGGGCCGGCATCGTCACCGCGATCGACATGCAGGTCAAATGGCTCATCCCGTTCTTCTGGATCTGCGTCGGAATCAGCGTGCTCGTCTACGGGCCCCGTGAGCTGGTGCGCAGGCCCGCGCTGTGGATCGGCGCCGCGATCACCGCGGTCGCGATGGTGCCCAGCCTGCTGTGGCAGGCCGCGAACGGATGGCCACAGCTCGCGATGGGTGGCGTGGTCAGTGCCGAGCAGGAGATGATCGGCGGGCGGTTGATCTTCGTGCCGGTCGCACTGCTCGCGGCCGGACTGCTCGGCGCAATCCTGCTGGTCTACGGCACGATCCGGTTGTTCCGTGCGGAATCGCTTCGCCCCTACCGGTTCTTCGGGCTGGTGGTCGTGCTGCTCGTGGTCGCGTTCGTGGCGACCGGCGGGCGGCCCTACTACGCCGTCGGCATCTATCCGATCGCGATGGCGGCCGGGGCGGTCGGGCTGGTCGAGGCGAAGGCCACGTGGCAGCGGATCGCCGCGGTTCCGGTGATCGGGCTCTCGGTCGCGCTCGCCGCGTGGTCGCTGCCCTGGCAGCCGGAGTCCTCGATCCCGCCGAGCACCGGTGGCGCGGACCTGCTGCTGCACGGCAAGTTCGGCTGGTCCGACCTGGCCGCGTCCACCGACCTCGCGTACCGGACACTGTCACCGGCCGAGCGCGCGCACGCGGTGATCGTCGCCGAATCCTATTGGCAAGCAGGGGCACTCGAGACCTATCGGCAGCAGTACGGCTGGCCCGCGGTGTACAGCCCGAGTCGTGGGTACGGCTATCTCGGCACTCCACCGGATTCGGCGTCCACGGTGGTCTATGTCGGCGCGCAGCACGAGGAGTTGCGCGCGCACTTCGGATCGGTGACGCCGATCGGCCGGGCCGACGCCCGGCTCGGCTACGCGGGCGCCACCCGTGATGTGACGATCTGGCGCTGCGAACTGCCGGTGCGACCGTGGTCGCAATTGTGGACCGACCTGCGTGAGATGTAGCGCCACAACGCGACCGCGCACGGCCGCCCGTCGGAAGCGGTGGACGGAGTGGGCCGGCGGCTGCCGGCCGGCGGGCCCAGCCCCGCCCCCACCAGGCCGTCGCCGCGCCAGGCGTGATCAGCGTTCAGGATCTGCGGATGCGGCGGTAGGTCGGGGTGGCGGTCGCCGCGGCGGCGAGCTCGGCGGCGAGCCAGGCGATGTCGGTGTCGCCGAGTGCGCCCAGCGTCAGGCGCAGATGGTCGCCGGCAGACTGCTCGCCCGCTTCGAACGGGCCGCCCGGCGCGGCCTTGACGCCCGCGGCGGCGAGGCTGATCATCGCGGCGTTCTCGTCGGAGACCGGGAGCCAGACATTGATGCCGTCGCCCGCGGCCACGACGACATCGTGGCGGGCCAGCGCGCGGCGCAGAACGGTGGCGCGCCTGCGGTATTCGAGGCGCGCGCCCGCGACGGCGGCGCGCGCCCCGGCATCGTGGAGCATCGTCAACAGCACGCGCTGTAGTAGCCGGCTGGACCACCCGGGCCCGAGCATCCGGCGTTCGACCACCGGATCCAGCAGTGCCGCGGGCCCACCCGCGACGGCCAGCCGCAGATCGGCGCCGTGGGACTTGGAATAAGAGCGGATGTAGACCCCGCGATCGGGGAATCGCGCGGCCAGGGAGCGCAGCGGGGTGGTCGCGATGCCCGCGGAGTGGTCGTCCTCGATGATCAGCGCGGGGTACGAGCGCAGTATCGCCGCCAGTTCGCGGACTCTGGCCGCGCCGAGGGAGGCGCCGGTCGGGTTGTGGGCGCGCGGTTGCAGGATCACCGCGCGCGGCGCCGGTCCGTCGAACGCGCGCGCGAATTCCTCGGGCCGGAAGCCGGATTCGTCGAGGCGGACGGCGATCGGGCGCGCGCCGAGGCGGGCGAGCAAATCGAGAAACGGCGGGAAGCACGGATCCTCGACGATCACCGGGTCACCGAAGCGCACGTGCGCGGCGAGGAGCCGGTCCACCGCGTCGAGGGCGCCGTCGAGGACGGTCAGCCGTTCGCACGGCCACGGCCAGTCGGCACGCAGCGCCTCGGCGAGTGCGGGCAGCACCGCCTCGCCGAGATAGTGCGCCGAGAGATCGCCCGGCGCGGTATCGCGCGAGAGCGCGTGCAGGGCGGCGGCCAGGTCGGGCAGCAGCGCCGGATCGGGGGTGCCGTGCGACAGGTCGACGCGAAAGGCGTTGTCGGAGTGCGAGTGCAGGCGCTGATACCGTCCGATCGGCGTCTGCAGTCTCTCGCCGACGAACGTGCCCGCCCGCCCGCGCGCGGTGATCGCGCCGGTCGCGGCCAGTGCGCGCCAGGCCTGGCTGACGGTGGCGGGGGACACCCGGAGTTCGCGGGCCACCTCGCGCACGGTGGGCAGCCGGGTACCGGGAGCGAGTGCGCCCGAGCGGATGCGGCGACCGATCGCGGCGGCGATCCCGGCGGCGGTTCGTTCGTCGAGGTCCCCGGCGAAGTCCGCGGGCAGTGCGGTCGGCGAGGCTTCGGTCATGGACTCATTCTGCGGGGTAGTGCGCGGCCGATCCGTGGTGCACGCCAACGTTTACGGCACCGAAACTGTTTCCGCGCTCTTGTAACACAACAGAATCAGTTGTAGGTGCAGTATAACAAAGCATGGGAATCGTCAGAGCGGCGCTCGTCCAGACCACCTGGACCGGTGACAAAGAATCAATGACCACGGCGCACGAGGACTACGCACGGGAGGCGGCGGCGCAGGGTGCGCAGGTGATCTGCTTCCAGGAGTTGTTCTACGGCCCGTATTTCTGCCAGCTGCAGGACACCAAGTTCTACGAGTACGCCGAATCGGTACCGGGCCCGACGACCGAACGGTTCGCGGCTCTGGCCGCCGAACTGAACATGGTGATGGTGTTGCCGGTGTACGAGCGCGAGATGGACGGGCTGCTCTACAACACGGCGGCTGTGATCGACGCCGATGGCTCCTACCTCGGCAAATACCGTAAGCACCACATCCCGCAGGTGACCGGATTCTGGGAGAAGTTCTACTTCCGGCCGGGCAATCTCGGCTGGCCGGTATTCGACACCGCGGTCGGCAGAGTAGGCGTCTATATCTGTTACGACCGCCATTTCCCCGAGGGCTGGCGAGCGCTCGGCCTCGCGGGCGCCGAAATCGTGTTCAATCCCTCGGCGACGTCGAGGGGGCTTTCCAGCTATTTGTGGAAACTCGAGCAGCCGGCCTCGGCGGTGGCCAACGAGTATTACGTCGGTGCGATCAACCGGGTCGGCATCGAGAGCGAATACGGCGACGACGACTTCTACGGCACGAGCTATTTCGTCGACCCCGAGGGGCAGTTCGTCGGTGAGGTCGCCTCCGATACTTCGCCGGAATTGGTTGTCCGTGATCTCGATATGGATCTGATCAAGATCGTGCGCGAGAGATGGGCGTTCTATCGCGACCGTCGCCCGGAGGCCTACGGACCGTTGGTGAACCCCTGATGCGCACCTTCATCCACGGCGGGACGGTGGTGAGCGCCACCGGTTCCCAGCTCCTCGACGTGCTGATCGACGACGAGACGATTGTCGCTGTCCTGCAACCGGGTTCGACCGCGCTCGGCGCTGACCTCGCGGCCGACGCGGACACGGTGATCGACGCGACCGGCAAGTACGTGATCCCCGGCGGTGTCGACGGGCACACGCACATGCAGCTGCCGTTCGGCGGCACCGAGGCCAGCGACACCTTCGAAACCGGGACCAGGGCAGCGGCCTGGGGCGGCACCACCACGATCGTCGACTTCGCGGTGCAGAAACCGGGCCAGCGGGTGCAGGACACCCTCGCGGAATGGCACGGCAAGGCCGCGGGGCAGTGCGCGATCGACTACGGATTCCATCAGATCATCGGCGACGTCAACGACGAATCCCTCAAGGGGATGAGCGAACTCGTCAGCGAAGGCGTCACCAGCTTCAAGCTGTTCATGGCCTATCCGGGGGTCTTCTACTCCGACGACGGCCAGATCCTGCGCGCCATGCAGTCCGCGGGCGACCTCGGTGCGCTGATGATGATGCACGCGGAGAACGGCATCGCCATCGACGTTCTCGTCGAACAGGCCCTCGCGCGCGGCGACACCTCGCCCTACTTCCACGGCACCAGCCGTCCGTGGCAGATGGAAGAAGAAGCAACCCATCGCGCGATCATGCTGGCGCAGTTGACCGGTGCCCCGCTGTATGTGGTGCACGTCTCGGCGAAACAGGCGATGCAGCAGATCGTGACCGCGCGTGACAACGGGCAGAACGTGTTCGCCGAGACCTGTCCGCAGTACCTGTACCTCTCACTCGAAGAACAGCTGGGCGCACCGGGTTTCGAGGGTGCCAAGTGGGTCTGCTCGACACCGCTGCGCTCGCGCGCCGAGGGGCATCAGGACGAGCTGTGGCGGTTCATCCGCACCGGCGACGTCACCGCGGTGAGCACCGACCACTGCCCGTTCTGCATGAAGGACCAGAAAGAGCTCGGTGTGGGCGATTTCAGCAAGATCCCGAACGGGATCGGCGGGGTCGAGCACCGGATGGATCTGCTGTTCCAGGGCGTCAAGGACGGGCGGATCTCGCTCGAACGGTGGGTGGAGGTCTGCTGCACCACCCCGGCCCGGATGTTCGGCATGTACCCGCGCAAGGGCGTGATCAGCCCGGGTGCCGACGCCGACGTCGTGATCTACGACCCCAACGGGCACACCAGCATCGGCTTCGGCAAGACCCACCACATGAACATGGACCACTCGGCGTGGGAGGGCTTCGAGATCGACGGACATGTCGACACCGTCCTGTCGCGCGGCCGGGTGATCGTCGACGGCGGCGCCTACCACGGCCGCGCCGGGCACGGCCGGTTCCTCCGGCGCGGCCTGTCCCAGAACCTGCTGTAGAAACCAACTGCCGAAACGGAGAGTGCCGATGGACATCGGAGTCGTCCTGCAGTGCACACCACCCTCGTCGCGGGTGATCGAACTGGCCAGAGTGGCCGAAACCCACGGGTTCTCGCACGTGTGGACCTTCGACTCGCACCTGCTCTGGCAGGAGCCCTATGTGATCTACAGCCAGATCCTGGCCGCCACCCGGAAGGTGACCGTGGGGCCCATGGTCACCAACCCGGCCACCCGGGACCAGACGGTGACCGCGTCCGTGTTCGCCACGCTCAACGAGATGTTCGGTAACCGCACGATCTGCGGCATCGGGCGTGGTGACTCGGCGGTCCGCACCGTCGGGAACAAGCCGACGACGTTGGCCACCCTGCGCGAATCGGTGGAGGTGATCAGGGAACTGGGCAACGGTCGCAGCGCCCGCGTCGGTGACGTCGAGGTGCGATTCCCGTGGGCCGCCGATTCGCGGCTCGAGGTGTGGGTGGCCGGATACGGGCCCAAGGCCCTCGAGCTCACCGGGCAGGTCGCCGACGGGTTCATCCTGCAACTCGCCGACCCCGACATCACCGCATGGACCATCGGCAAGGTGCGTGCGGCGGCAGCGGCGGCAGGCCGAGATCCGCTGTCGGTGAAGATCTGTGTCGCCGCGCCCGCCTACGTCACCGACGGATCGCAGGCCGCCCTGGAACACGCCCGTGACCAGTGTCGCTGGTTCGGCGGCATGGTCGGCAACCACGTCGCCGACATCGTCGCGAAATATGGTACGGGCAGCGATGTTCCAGCGGCGCTGACCGACTACATCGCCGGCAGGCAGGGCTACGACTACAACGAGCACGGGCGGGCGGGCAACACGCATGCCGATTTCGTGCCCGACGAGATCGTGGACCGGTTCTGCCTGATCGGGACCCCCGACGAGCAGCTCGCCCGGCTGTGGGAGCTCGAGCAGCTCGGCGTCGGCCAGTTCGCGGTGTATCTGCAGCACGATGCCAAAACGGCCACGCTCGAGGCCTATGGCGAGCAGGTGCTGCCGCGGCTGAATCGGCAGGTCACCGCGATCCGAGCGGCCGGTCTGTCATGATCGCCGGGCAATTGCCGGTGGGAGTGCGCCGGTGACCACCGGGACCATCGATCCGGCGACAGCTGTGGTGCCGCAGAAGATCCGAGCCTCCACGCCCGGTCGGACCCGGTTGCTGCGCGCGGTCTACGGGGTGAGCGCGTTCGTGCTCGTGGCGGTGATCTGGGAGCTGGTGAAGGTGCTGGTGCCCGCCGACGGCGTGAGCATCGCGGGCACCCGAGTACTCCCTCGCACCAGCGACGGCGCGCTCCCACACGTCTGGGCGGTGTTCACCGTGCTCGGCGACGCGGACGGTCAAGGCACCGTCGGCGCGACACTGCTGCGCACGGCGATGTTCACGTTGGGTCTGTCGTTGCTCGCGTTGTTGCTGGGCGCGGTGGTCGGCGTGGCGCTGGCGGTCGCGATGCAACGGTTCGGCTGGCTCGAACGCGGCCTGCTGCCGTATGTGGTGCTGTCACAGACGGTTCCGCTGATCGCGCTCGCGCCGCTGGTGGCGGCCTGGGGCGGCAAACTGTCCATCGGCGGTGAGCCGTGGCGGCCGTGGATGAGCATCGTGGTGATCGCGGCCTATCTCGCCTTCTTCCCGATCGCCATCGGGATGCTGCGCGGGCTGCAGGCGCCGTCGGCGGCCTCGGTCGAATTGATGCGGAGCTGTTCGGCCGGGTGGTGGGCGACGTTGACGCGCTTGCGGTTTCCCGCCGCTGTTCCCTCGTTGATTCCGGCGCTGCGCCTGGCCGCGGCGGCCGCGGTGATCGGCGCGGTCGTCGCCGAGATCTCCACCGGCACCGCGGGCGGGATCGGGCGCCAGATCATCGTGTTCTCCCAACAGGCCACCGGCGATGCGGCCCGGCTGTACGCCGCCGTGCTCGCCGCCGCGTTGCTCGGCGTCGTCCTCACCGCGCTGGTCGGTCTGGTGGAGCTGGTGCTACGCCGCTACAGCCACCCGCCGGGCACCGACACGGTGAGCGAGGGCTGATGAGCGCCGCCGAAACACTCTCCACGACAACGTTTCAGGAAGAAGTACCCATGACCACCTCAGTCGCCGAACCCGGCAGCCCGGGGTCACCGGTCTCGGCCGCGGTCGAGCTGAGCCATCTCGGCAAGACCTTCGCCGCCGGTGCGGTGACGGCACTGTCCGATGTCTCGCTCACCGTCGCGGCGGGCGAATTCGTCTCGCTCATCGGACCTTCCGGCTGCGGCAAGTCCACCCTGCTGCGGATCGTCGCCGATCTCGAGATGCCCAGCAGCGGCAGTGTCACCGTGCACGGCAAGCCGGCGCGGCAGGCACGGATCGATCAGGACTACGGCATCGCGTTCCAGCAGGCCGGTCTGCTCGACTGGCGCACGGTCGCGGCCAATGTCGAACTGCCCCTGGAATTGCACAAGGTGCCGAAGGCGCAGCGCAAGGCGCGCAGTGCCGAACTGCTCGCCATGGCCGGGCTCAGCGAGTTTGCCGACCGGTATCCGGCCGAACTGTCCGGCGGCATGCAACAGCGCGTCGCGATCGCCCGCGCGCTGGCCCGCACACCGTCGCTGCTGCTGATGGACGAACCGTTCGGTGCGCTCGACGAGATGACCAGGGAACGCATGCAGGGCGAGTTGCTGCGCATCGCGGGGGAGACCGGCGCCGCCGTCGTGTTCGTCACCCACTCGATTCCCGAGGCGGTGTACCTGTCGGACCGGGTGGTGGTGCTGTCCGCACGACCGGGCCGGATCAGTGACATCGTGGCGACCGGCGGCTGGGATCGCGAGGCGGGCACCGATGTCCGGGCGTCCGCGCAGTTCTTCGCCGCCGTCGCCGCGGTGCGCGCGGCCCTGCGCGGCGAGCACGACGACACCGCCGTGGCCGGACGGGATCTGTGATGAGGACTTGGTTGCCGCCGGTACTGGTCGGCATCGTCGTCCTCGCGCTGTGGCAGGTGCTCACCGTGGTGGCGGGCGTGCCCTCGTTCCTGCTTCCCGCGCCCAGCGCTATCGCCGCTCAGTTCGTCGAGAACGCGGGCCGGATCCTGGACGCCTCGCTCGCCACCGGCACGAACGCGCTGATCGGGTTCGTCGCCGGGACGGTGCTCGGCCTGGCCGCCGCCGTTCTCGCGGTGCGATTCGGCGTGATCGACGGGCTGCTGACGCCGCTGGCCGCCGCCGCTGCCACGGTGCCGATCGTGGCGCTGGCACCACTGCTGAACTCGATGTACTCCACCACCACCGAGACGCCGCGACGGCTCGTGGTCACCATCGTCGTGTTCTTCCCGGTGTTCGTCAGCACCGCTCGCGGACTGCGGCAGGTGCCGAAGGTGCAGGCCGACCTGATGACCTCCTACGCCGCGTCGGGATGGCAGATCACTCGCACCGTGCGCCTGCCCGCCGCGCTGCCGCACCTGTTCACCGGACTGCGGATCGCGGCCCCCGGCGCGGTCATCGCGGCCATCATCGCCGAATACTTCGGCGGCCTGCAGAACGGACTCGGCAGCCGGATCACCTCCGCCGCGGCCAACACCGCCTATCCGCGGGCCTGGGCCTACGTCGTCGGCGCGATGTGCGTGGGCCTGGTGTTCCTGGCCGCCGTCCTGCTGCTCGAACAACTCACCCGTCGACCCCGAACCCCACTGCTGTCCACGATCCGATGAGGGAGATCAATCCATGACCGAGACCGCACTCCGGTTGCGCACCGCGCTGGCGCTGGCCGCCGTGGCCGCCGCCGCGCTGACCGGCTGTAGTACCACCGACAGTGGCTCCGAGACCACCGCCGACGGCCTCACCAAGGTGACCCTGCAGCTGCAATGGTTCAAACAGGGGCAGTTCGCGGGCTACCTGGCCGCGGTGGACCAGGGCTTCTACAAGGAACAGGGCCTGTCGGTGGAGATCCTCGACGGCGGCACCGACATCGTCCCCCAGACGGTGCTCGCCCAGGGCCAGGCCGACTACGCGGTGGCCTGGGTACCCAAGGCCCTCGCGTCGCGGGAGGCGGGCGCCGGGATCACCGAGATCGCTCAGATCTTCCAGAAATCGGGCACCAAGCAGGTCTCGTTCAAGTCCGAGAACATCGCCGGGCCCGCCGCACTGCGGGGCAAGACCGTCGGAAACTGGGGCTACGGCAACGAATTCGAGCTCTTCGCCGGGATGACCAAGGCGGGCATCGACCCGGCCAAGGACGTGAAACTGGTCCAGCAGCAGTTCGACATGAACGCCTTCCTCGCCAAGGACATCGCCGCCGCCCAGGCCATGTCCTACAACGAGTACGCTCAGCTGCTCGAAACCAAGAATCCGGCCACCGGAAAGCTCTACACCGCAGACGATTTCACCACCATCGACTGGAACGACGAAGGTGTGGCCATGCTGCAGGACGCGCTGTGGGCCAACACCGAGAAGCTGAAGGACAGCGAGTACCAGGATCAGACAGTGAAGTTCCTGACCGCCTCGCTCCAGGGCTGGGCGTTCTGCCGCGACAACCTCGACAAATGCCGCGACATCACCGTCGCCGCGGGCGCCACGCTCGGCGCCGGGCACCAGCAGTGGCAGATCAACGAGGTGAACAAGCTGATCTGGCCCTCACCCGCGGGCATCGGCACCCTCGACAAGACCGCATGGGATCGCACAGTCTCGATCGCCAGGAACACCAAGAACGCCGAGGGCGCAACGGTTCTCACCAAGAACCCCGATGCCGACGCCTACACCACCGAGTACGTCACCAAGGCGCTGGACCGATTGAAGGCCGCGGGGGTGGACGTGACGGGCGCGAGCTACCAGCCCGCGCAGGTCACCCCGACCGAGGGCGGTAAGTAGTTCACCCACGCGCGACGGTCCATCGCACGGCCGATGGACCGTCGCCGTGCGTTCAGCGCGGAGTCAGGCCGATGACCACACCGCCCTGCTGCCAGGTCTGGTAGATGTCGGCCTTGGACGGTTCGCCGTCGGGGAGGTAGCCGATGCCGTTGAACTTCGCGTTCTGCTCGTTGTCGCGCGCGATCACCGCGAACAGCTCCAGAACGTGCTGTTCGTCGGTGTACACGGTGGCGGTGAAGGTTTCGGGTGCCCCGCCACGCGACAGGCGCACCTGCGCGCCGCCCTGGAGATTCTTCACCCACGGCCGCAGCGCCGTGCCGATCAGCAAGTCGCCGCCGTGCACGGTGTAGGCCACCGGGACGTCGTAGACAGTGCCGGATCTGCGGCCGACCACATGCAGGGTGGCCAGCCGTTTGCCGACGATGCCGGACAGCACCGGCACCTTCAGCAGGCCGCGGATGAGGGTATTGAGCTGGGACTGAAAGGAGCGGATCGGCTCGGGGCCGGTGGTCGTCGGTGTGCCGTAAGGGTTTTCGGGAGACGCGGAATCGCTCATGGTCCCAGTATCGCCACGTGCGAGCGTGCCCGCAGTACAGGTGACCTACGCTGCGAAGATGACATCTGGGCAGACCGAGATCTGGCACAACCCGCGCTGCACGAAGAGCCGCAACGCCACCGCGCACCTCGACGCGGCCGGCGTGGAATACACCGTGCGCCGCTACCTCGATGATCCCCCGACCATCGAGGAACTGCGGGCGGTGCTCACGCGGCTGGGTGCGCAGCCCTGGGATATCACCCGCACCGGCGAGCAGATCGCCAAGGATCTCGGAATGGCGGAATGGGGGCGCACCGAGGCCGACCGGGACCGGTGGCTGAACGCGTTGGCACAGCATCCGAAACTGATCCAGCGGCCCATCGTGCTCACCGCCGACGGCGGCGCGGTGGTGGCGCGCGACGAGGAATCGCTGCGCGCGCTCGACTGAGTCAGGGCCGCGCGCCGTCGTCTCCGATGAGCAGACCGTCCAGGACCGCCCGTGTGTCGGGAACGAACGGCCACGCCGGATCACGCAGGTGCGCACGCAGTTCGGCATCGGTCCACCACCAGCCGTCCGCGATCTCGGACGGCTGGTGGACGAACGGACCGTCGCAGCGGTACTCGTAACCGAACAGGTGGCAACGCAGCGCGCGACCTGCCCAGTCGCCGTCCCAGGACGCGGTGGCGCGCAACGGAAGTACCGTGCCGGCGGGGACGGCGATGCCCAGCTCCTCGCGAAGTTCGCGGATCGCGGTGTCGGACGGGTTCTCACCGGCGTCGACCACCCCGCCCGCGAGGCAGTCGTGCATGCCCGCGAAGACGAGTTTGGTGTCGGTGCGCCGGTGGACGTACACGCGGGTTCCGTCGGACGATCGCACGAGAACGCCCGCGCTCGCGTGCCACAGGCCGTCGCGGTAGACGGTGCCTCGATCGGCCTCGCCGATCACCAGCCCCTCGGCGTCGTAGACGGCGAGCAGTTCGTCTTCCGGATTCGCTGACACCGCCCGAGGGTAACCGCCGGAAGCGCTGACCGGCGCGCGGTCGATCGGCCGCGAGTGCGGGGAGTTACATTCCCGCATCTCGGCCCGTGATTCATCGTTTCCGGCGCTGGGGCTTCACCCCCGGTCGCGGAGCGGCGGCTCGGGCCGCCGTGGCGACCAGCGCCTTCTTCGCGGATTCCTCGGCGGCCAGAGTGCGCCGGATCAGATACTGCTGGCCGCAGGTCCACAGCGCGTTGGTGGCGAAATAGGTGAGCACGACGACAGGTAGGACGGCGCCGCTGATGAGCGCACCCGCCGGGAACACCCACAGCGACAAGGTGCGCATGATCGCGGCCGTGCTGTTGTCCGCGACCGCCGGGGTGAGCCGGGCCGTGAAGTGCGTGGCGAGCGCGGCGATCAGCACCAGCGGGATGGCGAGCGCCGCGACCGCGACGACAACCTCACCCGCGCCGGACAGGGTCGCCGACAGCGGTGCGCCGAACAATCTGGCGTCGAGGAACGCACGGACCTCACCCGCGCCGAACAGGTAGTTGGCGGTGGCGTTGTTCACCTCGACCGACAGCGGGCTGTCGGTCGAGGTGAACGGGCCGACCGCGTAGGCGCCGGTCCGGTCGAACGAGCGCAACACGTGGAACAGGCCGAGGAAGACCAGCCCCTGCGCGATCAGCGGTACGAACCCGGCGAACATGCTGACGTTGTGCTCGCGCTGGAGCAGCCGGATCTTCTCGGCCTGGGCGCGCGGATCGTCGCGGTGGGTGCGGCGAATGGCGTCCATCTGCGGTTGCAGCGAACGCAGAACTTGCTGGGAGCGGGCTTGCCGGAGCGCGGTGCGCACGAGCAACGCGCGGACGGTGACGACCAGCGCGACGACGGCGAGAAGCCAGGCCAGACCACTGGCCGCGCCGAGCGGGATGGCGAAGAGCTGGTGCCAGCACCACAGGACCGCGGACACGGGGAAATAGACGAAATCGAGCATGACGGGACGACCTGTCCGTGCAGCGTGCGCGAACGCACGAAAGGGGGAGTGGGATCACGAGATCCAACAGGCGGCGCCGATGGCGCGGCACCTGTCAGAGGTGATCGATCCCCGGAGCTCGTGGACGTGGACGACCGGCGGAATCCGGATTGCTCTGTCGCAGAAAGGAACCGCGCAGGCGGCGCTGTGCCGACCGCGGCGGACCCACACTCGCGACCCGGACCGGCAGATGACTGCGACCGGTGACCGCGACCAGCGCACACACCATCGCGGCGGCGACCGCACCGAACGCGAGCATGCGGGTGGCCTCGCCGCCCGGTGTGGAGATGAGCACGAAGGCGGGCAGCACGCACGCGAGAACCGCGTACGCCATCACCATCGCCCGTGCCTGCATGTCACCGAGCATACCGACGGTGGAGGGCGGCGGTGCCCGCACGCCGAGTGGGGGGCCGTTCACCGCCCGGCAATGCACACCGGGTCGAGGTCGGTGGCTGTCTCGACGGAGGAGGGTCGCGGCTATGCCTCGAGCGCGAAGGGCGGGGTGCCGATGCCGGTAACGCGGAGATTGCCCCACGGGTCGCGTTCGGTGAGGTTCGCTGCCGCGGGTGCGCGACCGGGCACGACGAGCAGGGCGGAGGCGCGCGTCGGTTCGGGGAGCGCGGTGGACTCGGCGGGGTCGAGGCGGCCGTACCAGTGGTAGCGGCCGTCGATCGGGTCGATGTGGCCGGTGAGGGTGGCGATGACGGGATATTCGGCGCCGGGTAGATCCAGGACGGCAGGCCCGGCGTAGTCGTGATCCGAGTGCCGGTCGGCGGCGACGGTGATGTCGAAATGGTGGGGTTTCGGGCGGCCCGGGCGACGCGTGCTCGAGGTCGGATCGAGCCGACGGTGGTATTCGTGCTGGGTGCTGGCGCGCACTTCGATCCGGGTGCCTGATTGCCGCTGCAGAGCGCGGACCCAGGTGGCGATGAGATCGACTCGGGCCGACTGGGCGACCCGCGGTTCCTCGACGGCGGGTTCGGTACTGCCGACGAAGAACAGGTTCGGGAAGCCATGGGTCGCGATCCCGCGAAAGGTGACCGGAGCGTGCGACCATGCCGCGTCGAGCGTGCGGGCCGCACGTCCCGTCACCGGCAGTCGGACGCCGGACGGTGTCTCGGGCAGGGCGCCGACGGGACGGTGTGCGGATTCCGATGCGGCGCCGGCCCGGAGGCGCCGGGTGGTGTCGGCGGCCAGAATCACCACCCTCGCCTGGGCGGGCTCGTTCCCGGCCGAGTGGATCAGCCAGTGGTCCCCCTTCTCGTCGAAAACGAGTTCGCTGATATCGACCAGCCGCCGGGGGACCGGCCGATCATCGCGAGACAGCCATCTGCGCGATGCCGTCCATGGTGTCCGGCGCTGTCTGCCGACCGGAGATCGGGACGCCTCGCCCGCTGAAACCGGTTCGTAGACACTTACTTCGGCGATTCCGGCCGCTCGCAGCCGCCGCACGATCGCCCGGGATCCGGTCCCGATGACAGCGACGCTCACAGCAGACCCACCGCCCGCCACCGCCTGCGCCCGGCCGATCCGATCAGTCCGTGCTGACCCAGGAACGTCACCAGTTCCGCCGCTCCGGTCGCCCTGGATTCCCGCGCGACCGGATTGCGAAGTGCCGCACCACGTGCCTGTCGACCGTCGAGTCCGGCGCGAATGTAGATGTGCCGGTTGGTGATCAGTGACACGAACAGCGGTCCGGCCACTGCCACACACAGGCGGATATAGGCCCGCTCGCCCGCCGACATCGCGGGCACGCGCCGGGCCAGCGCGTCCCTGGCGAAGCCGATGTGGCGTGCCTCCTCGGTGACGTGGATGCGCATGGCGCGCGCGACGATCGGCTGCAACTGCGGATCGTCGAGCATCCGTCGCTGCAGGGCGTCGAAGATCTCCTCACCGACCAGGGCCGCCACCCACACCATCGGGCCGCGCAGCACGGCGGGTAGCGCGGTGATCGCGAGCCGCGCCGCCGGACGCGGCCAGTAGGGGCGGGCCTCGATGCGCTCGATGAGTTTGCCGAACATCATCATGTGCCTGCACTCGTCGGCCATCTCGGTGAGCGTGTAGTGCGAGGTCGCGGACGTGGGATCGCCGCGCAGCAGCTCACGCAGCAGCAGCCGGTTGAGCAGGTTCTCGAACCAGATGCCGACCGAGAGCACATTGGCCAGTTCCTGGCGCGAGAGTTCCCGCTGCTGGTCGAACGTCATCGCCGCCCACAGGTCGGTCCCGTAGAGCGAGATGACGCGCGGTGGCAGGAACAGCTTCGCCGGGTCGAGGGGTTGCTCCCAGGCGATGTCGACCAACGGGTCGTAGGTTCTTCGCAGTGAGCCGATCAGCAGGCGCTGGGCGAAGGAATCGCGCGGGGAGGCGGTAACGTTGCGCATCGCGGGCTCACTCTCGGCGGAACGTGCCACGCTTGGTGTTACAGCGTGTATCACCAAGGTTAGTGGAACGCGGTGTCACGGTCAATGTCGGCACGGGTATCGTTAGTACTGTGACTGCCCCATCCGCGCACGCCGATCAGACCGCCGCCGACGGTCGCGCCACCCGCTGGCACGGGCACAAAGAGCGCCGTCGCGCGGAGATGATCGACGCCGCCATCGAGGTGATCGAGCAACACGGTCTCGAGATCTCGGTGCAGCTGATCGCCGAGCATCTGGCGCTGCCACGACCGGTGGTCTACCGCCATGTCGGTGGCCGGGCCGAACTCGACGCACTCGCGCGGCAGCGGATCCTGGAGTTGCTGCTCGCGGAGTTGCTACCCGCGCTGCAGTCCGACGGCGCACTCAAAGACGCCGTGCGCGGCGCCATCGGCACCTATCTCGGCTGGATCGAGCGCCATCCGAATCTGCATCGCTTTCTCGGCGATGCGGCACCGCAGGGCGCGCCGAGTCTCAGCGGCGCGGGCCGTGCGGTGGGTGGACAGCTCGCCGACATCTTCGCGGCCACCCTGGCCCGCTTCGGCATCGACCCGGCGCGCGGGCGGCCGATGGCGTTCGGCATGGTCGGCCTCGTCGACGGTGTGGTGGCGAGTTGGCGTGCGGACCCGGAGCCGGTGCTCACCACCGAGCAGGTGCAGGGCATTCTGACCGAGTCGGTGCTGTCGCTGTTCGAGGGCAATGCCCGCAGTCTCGGAGTTCCGCTGCAACGGGATTCGCTGATCGCCGACCTGCTCATCGCGCCGGACGCGGCCCCGCCGCCCGACGAGCGGCTGCGCTGACTCAACCGGCCAGCGCACGATAGGTTCGATTCCACAGCCACTCCACCGGACCGCGCTCGAAACGACGCAACCACAGGTGCGCGAAGAGGATGATCGCGACGGCCACGACCAGGTAGATCGCCACCGTGAACGGCACCTTGGCCGAATCCGGTACCCGCGCCGCCAGCCCGAGACCCCAGCCGTAGCAGAGGAAACCGGCGATCAGATTCTGCAGGATGTAGCAGCTGAGCGCGGTGCGGCCGACTTCGCTCAGCCGGGTGCCCGCGAACCCGAGGCGTGGTTTGCGCAGGTAGAACTCGGCGACCGCGGCCAAGATTCCGAGGGCGACGAACGGTGCCGTCGCGTACCGCGCGACGAAGATGAAGTCGCCGCCGCCCGCGAGGCCGAGCGTCAGATCCAGCGGGGCGGCGATCGCGAACCCGACCACCATGAGCCGCCGTCGAATGCGCGCGCCCTCGGGCTGGAAGACGCCCGCCCGGAACAGGCGCGCGCCGAGCAGGAACAGTGCGATCGACATCGGGAACACGAAGATCGCCTCGAGCCGGAAGATCAGCGCGTGGTCGAGGCGGAACAGCATCAGATCCCAGAAGGAGCCGTCCGCGTAGGGATTGGGATCCAGCGGTGCCGACTCGGCGCTGTCCTGCTGTGGCGCGAAAGCCAACGCGGCGGCTATCGACGTCAACATCGTCACGTGGACCGAGGCGGCGATGATCAGCCAACGGCGTTGCGCTCGTTCGGTTGTCGCGAGGATGTAGGCGACGACGAGGCCGGTCATCGCGTAACCCATCAGGACATCGAACTCCGCGACGAGCAGAAAGTTCAGCAGGCCGTCGAGGAACAGCAGCCCCGCGCGGTACGGATATCTGCCGGGCCACGGCCGACCCGCCCGCTGGGCTGAACCCTGCTGGATGGCCAGGCCGATCCCGAACATCACCGTCAGCAGGCCCAGGAACTTGCCCTGGGCGAGCTGCTGCAGCACCCGCTCGGACCACATCCAGGCGTTCTCGGGGGCCGCGGCGAGCTCGTCCAAGTAGCCGACCATGCCCGCCGAATTGGTGAAGATCCAGATATTGGTGCCGAGGGTGCCCAGGATCGCGATGCCGCGCAGCACATCCAGCGCGATCAGGCGAGCGGGCCGGGGCGCGACGGGCGCTTCGGTGGGGGGTGCGACGGCATCGGTCATGCACCGAGTATCGGCGCGTGAGCGGCCCGGCGGATCGCTCACGAGAACGATTCCGGGGTCCCCCTCTTGGGGGAGGTTGCCGGCCTCCAGCAGCCCCGCTGGGCCGAGATGCGGGTGCGGGTACAGCACGTCGCCTAGGCTCGACGGTATGCAGCGCATCATCGGAATCGAGGTCGAATACGGCATCTCGACCCCTACGGAGCCGACGGCCAACCCGATCCTCACCTCCACGCAGGCCGTTCTCGCCTATGCCGCCGCCGCGGGAGTGCCGCGAGCCAAGCGCACCCGCTGGGACTACGAGGTGGAATCCCCGCTGCGTGACGCGCGTGGTTTCGACCTCAGCCGGATGAGCGGGCCCGCCCCGGTCATCGACGCCGACGAGGTCGGCGCGGCCAACATGATCCTCACCAACGGCGCCCGGCTCTACGTCGACCACGCCCATCCGGAGTACTCCGCCCCTGAGGTCGTCGACCCGCTCGACGCGGTGATCTGGGACAAAGCGGGCGAGCGGGTGATGGAGGCGGCCGCCCGGCACGCCTCCAGCGTGCCGGGGGCGCCCCGGCTGCAGCTGTACAAGAACAATGTCGACGGCAAGGGCGCGTCCTACGGCACCCACGAGAACTACCTGATGAGCCGCGACACCCCCTTCAGCCACATCATCGCCGGACTGACCCCGTTCTTCGTCTCCCGTCAGGTGATCTGTGGCGCGGGCCGGGTCGGCATCGGGCAATCGGGTGACCACGCCGGTTTCCAGCTGTCCCAGCGTGCCGACTACATCGAGGTCGAGGTCGGCCTGGAGACCACGCTCAAGCGCGGCATCATCAACACCCGCGACGAGCCACACGCCGACGCCGACAAGTACCGGCGGCTGCACGTGATCATCGGTGACGCCAACCTCGCCGAGATGTCGACCTACCTCAAGGTCGGCACCACCGCGCTGGTGCTCGACATGATCGAGGCGGGCGAGGACCTCTCGGAGTTCCAGCTGGCCCGCCCGGTCACCGCCGTGCACCAGATCAGCCACGACCCGACGCTGCGCGCCACCGTCGCGCTGGCCGACGGGCGCGAGCTGACCGGCCTTGCGCTGCAACGGCTCTACCACGAGCGCGTGGCCAAGTTCGTCCAGCGCGAAGCCAACGAAGACCCGCGCGTGCTCGACATCATCGACAAGTGGGCGATGGTCCTTGACCT
This sequence comes from Nocardia sp. NPDC056541, assembly GCF_042794235.1. Lineage (NCBI taxonomy): Bacteria > Bacillati > Actinomycetota > Actinomycetes > Mycobacteriales > Nocardiaceae > Nocardia > Nocardia sp. NPDC056541. The sequence goes on along the minus strand of NZ_JBHTUD010000001.1, from coordinate 475,812 downwards.
GCTCGAGCGCGATCCGATGGACGCCGCGCACCTGCTCGACTGGCCGGCCAAACTGCGACTGCTCGAGGGCATGCGCACCAGGGAAGGCCTGGGCTGGGCCGCGCCCAAACTGCACCTGATGGACCTGCAGTACTCCGACGTTCGCCTGGACAAGGGGCTCTACAACCGCCTGGTCGCCCGCGGGTCGATGCAGCGGCTCGTCAGCGAACAGCAGGTGCTCGACGCGATGACCAACCCGCCCACCGACACCCGCGCCTACTTCCGCGGTGAGTGCCTGCGACGCTTCGGCGCCGATATCGCCGCCGCCAGTTGGGATTCGGTGATCTTCGATCTCGGTGGTGATTCGCTGGTCCGGATTCCGACGCTGGAACCGCGCCGGGGCACGAAAGCGCACGTCGGCAGGCTGCTCGATGCCTCGCGCACGGCCGCGGAGCTGGTCGAGCAGCTCACCCACTGACGCGATCGAGGGGTCGACTGCGCGACAATCCGATCGCTATCGACCACCTTGTCGGATCCGCTCGGTAGGGTTGTGGGACACACACGATCATCGTGATGAGGAAGAGGAGGTCGGCTGCCATGGCACAAGAGCAGACCAAGCGCGCCGGGGGTGGCGACGAGGACGAGGGCCCCGAGGGCGTAGACGCGGCAGGGCAGGAACGCCGCGAGAAGCTGGCGGAGGAAACCGACGACTTGCTCGATGAGATCGATGACGTGCTCGAAGAGAACGCCGAAGACTTCGTGCGGGCATATGTGCAGAAGGGCGGCCAGTGACCCCAGGTGACCCCTTGCGCCTCCACGCGGGGCGGGCTCTCTCCTCGTTCACCGAACATCTCCGCATGCACGCTCCGGACCTGTTGCCCGCCAACAGGTTCCCGATCTCGGATCTGACCGCGACGAAGGATCTGGCGCCGCACGGCACCACCATCGTCGCGGTCACCTACCGTGGCGGCGTGCTGATCGCGGGCGACCGCAGGGCCACCATGGGCAACCTGCTCGCCAGCCGCGACACCGAGAAGGTGTATATCACCGACACCTTCTCGGCCGCGGGTATCGCCGGTACCGCGGGCATCGCGATCGAGATGGTGCGGCTGTTCGCCGTGGAGCTGGAGTACTACGAGAAGATCGAAGGCGTGCCGCTCACCTTCGACGGTAAAGCCAACAAGCTGTCGAAAATGGTTCGCGACAACCTGCCTGCCGCCATGCAGGGCCTGGCAGCGATCCCGCTGCTGGTCGGTTTCGACGACCAGATCCTCGACCCCGACCGGTCCGGCCGCATCGTGTCCTACGACGTCGTCGGCGGGCGTAGCGAGGAGCGGTTCGGCTACACCGCCGTCGGCTCCGGTTCGACGTTCGCGAAGTCGTCGCTGAAGAAGCTCTACCAGCGCGGCATCGACCAGGACCGGGCGCTGCGGATCGCGGTGGAATCACTGTTCGACGCCGCCGACGACGACACCGCCACCGGTGGTCCCGACATGCTGCGCGGGATCTACCCGACAGCGGTGGTGATCGACGCCGACGGTGCGGACGAGATCGGTGAGGATCGTCTCGCCGAGATCGCCCGCGGTGTGATCGCCGATCGGGAAGCCGCGGAAGAAGGGGGCGCCGTCCTATGACGCTGCCGTATTACGCCTCGGCCGAGCAGATCATGCGCGACAAGACCGAGCTCGCCCGTAAGGGCATCGGTCGCGGTCGCAGCGTGATCGTGCTGGTCTACGCTGACGGCGTGCTGTTCGTCGCCGAGAACCCCTCGGCGACGTTGCACAAGGTCAGCGAGCTCTACGACCGCGTCGGATTCTCCGCGGTCGGCAAGTACAACGAGTTCGAGGCACTGCGCCGCGGCGGCATCTTGCAGGCCGACCTCAAGGGTTACCAGTACGACCGGCGCGATGTCACCGGGCGTGGACTGGCCAACCTGTACGCGCAGACCCTCGGGTCGATCTTCACCGATCAGCTCAAGCCCTACGAGGTGGAGATCTGCGTCGCCGAGGTGGGTTATCCCGAACAGTCACCGACCTCGGTGCTGTACCGGATCACCTTCGACGGGTCCATCGTCGACGAACGTGAGTACGTCGTCATGGGCGGCACCACCGAGCCGATCCTGACCCAGCTCAAAGCCACCTACAAGCCGGGTCTGTCCCTGGACGACGCGTTGAAGGTGGCGATCGGCGCACTGCTGGCCGGTCAGCCCGAAGCCGACAAGGACAAGCGTTCGCTCGGTGAGGCCTCCCTCGAGGTGGCCACGCTCGAGCAGCAGCGGCCGCGCCGGGCGTTCCGCAGGCTGCAGGGCCCCGCCCTGGAGTTGGCGCTGGCCGCGTCGAAGTCCAAGCCCAAGCCGGTCAAAGAGGCGAAGCTGCCAGAACCCGACGACGACGCGGGGAAATAACCCACCGTCACGATCATGATCGGGCCTGCGAATCGCACCGGTTCGCAGGCCCGATCTCGTCGTGTGCGCGGAGGTCGTTCGCTGTCCGAATCGTTGTGAACACGTATGCGAATGGGATGTCAGGAGCGCCGCGCGGGCACTGGTCATGGCTGTACTGTCGATAGTGTGCAGCGACGAATCATGGGGATCGAGACCGAGTTCGGTGTGACATGCACCTTCCACGGTCACCGTCGGCTGTCCCCCGACGAGGTAGCCCGGTACTTGTTCCGCCGGGTGGTGTCCTGGGGCCGTAGCTCCAATGTCTTCCTTCGCAACGGTGCCAGGTTGTACCTCGACGTCGGATCGCATCCCGAGTACGCCACCGCCGAATGCGACAGCCTGGTCCAGTTGGTCACCCACGACCGGGCCGGCGAGCGGGTGCTGGAGGACCTGCTCATAGACGCCGAACAGCGCCTCGCCGAAGAAGGCATCGGCGGCGACATCTACCTGTTCAAGAACAACACCGACTCCGCGGGCAACTCCTACGGCTGCCACGAGAACTTCCTCGTGGTCCGGGCGGGCGAGTTCTCCCGGATCTCGGATGTGCTGCTCCCGTTCCTGGTCACCCGCCAGCTCATCTGTGGCGCGGGCAAGGTGCTGCAGACGCCGAAGGCGGCCACGTTCTGCCTGTCACAGCGCGCCGAGCACATCTGGGAGGGCGTCTCCTCGGCGACCACCCGCTCGCGCCCGATCATCAACACCCGCGACGAGCCGCACGCCGACGCCGAGAAGTACCGGCGCCTGCACGTGATCGTCGGTGACTCCAACATGGCCGAACCGACCACCATGCTCAAGGTCGGTACCGCCTCGCTGGTGCTGGAGATGATCGAGGCAGGGGTGTCGTTCCGCGATTTCGCGCTCGACAACCCGATACGGGCCATTCGCGAGGTCAGCCACGATCTCACCGGTCGCCGTCCCGTGCGCCTGGCCGGCGGACGCCAGGCCAGTGCCCTGGAGATCCAGCGCGAGTACTACGCCCGCGCCGTCGAGCACCTGCGCAACCGCGATCGCGATCCGCAGGTCGACGCGGTGGTGGATCTGTGGGGTCGCACGCTCGACGCGGTCGAGGCGCAGGACTTCGCCAAGGTCGACACCGAGATCGACTGGGTGATCAAGCGCAAGCTGTTCCAGCGCTACCAGGACCGCTACAGCATGGAGATGTCGGATCCCAAGATCGCCCAGCTGGATCTGGCCTACCACGACATCAAGCGTGGTCGCGGGGTCTTCGACCTGCTCCAGCGCAAGGGTCTGGCCAAGCGGATCACCGAGGACGACGCCGTCGATGCCGCCGTGGACACCCCGCCGCAGACGACGCGAGCCAAGCTGCGTGGTGACTTCATCACCGCCGCGCAGGAAGCCGGCCGCGACTTCACCGTCGACTGGGTGCACCTCAAGCTGAACGATCAGGCGCAGCGCACGGTGCTGTGCAAGGATCCGTTCCGATCGGTCGACGAACGCGTCGACCGGCTGATCGCCTCGATGTAGGCGAACCCCTCAGACGGGGGGACCGACAACAGAACCGGTGGCGCATGGGAGCGATCGCGTAGGCGCCACCGGTTTTGTTGTGTGTGGGCAGGCTCAGTCCGCGGTGACGACGGTCGCGTAGGTGGCGGTGAGGCCGGCGATGAACGCGGTGAGCGCCAATTCGAAACTGTCGTCATCGATTTCGTCGGCGATCGCCCGCAGCAGGTGTGCCTGATTCAGGTGCGGGTAGCGGTCGCGGTAGACCTGCACGTCGTCGGCGAAGCCGCCGGCGAACGAGCCCACCGTCGATCCCATGACCAGGTAGCGGGTGGCCGCGCCGATCATGGTGGCGTAGCGCGGTGGCCAGCCCGCACCGACCAGACCGCCGTGTACGGCGTCGGCGGCGCGCAGGTTCTCGGCTCGGCGGCCCGGGCCGGTGGCCAGGTACGGCACGAAGTTCGGGTGGGTGGCCAGCGCGCCGCGATAGCTGCGCGCCCAGTCCGCGAGTGCGCGATCCCAGCTCATGGAGTCGAAGGCCGAGGTGTCGACGTGGCTCATGATGCCGGTGGCGATGTCGTCGAACAGGTCGTCCTTGTTCGGGTAGTGGCCGTAGAGCGAGGCGGCCTGCACGCCGAGTTCGGCGCCCAATTTGCGCATGGAGACTTCGGCGAGCCCGTCGCGGTCGATCAGGACCAGCGCGGCGTCGCGAATGCGCTCGCGGCTCAACAGCGGAACGCGCGGCCTCGCCATGCGGTACTTCCTCTCTCGTCGGGAATCGAACGGTATCACCGATGCCGAAAATGACTCTTGATTAACCGAACAGCGTTAGGATACGGTGCCCGAGTAAACCTAACGCCGTTTGGTTCAGGAGTGGTTCCGTGGATTTCCAGCTCACCCCCGCGCAGTCCGACCTGCGTGAACTCGCCCGAACGTGGGTGGACAAGGAAGTCGTGCCGTATGCCGCGCAGTGGGATCGCGACGAATCGGTGGACCCGGCGATCGTCGGCAAACTCGGCGCGCTCGGTTTCCTGGGCATCGGGATCGCCGAGCACTACGGTGGCTCCGGCGGCGACACCTTCGACTACTGCCTGCTGCTCGAGGAGCTCGGCCGCGGTGACAGCGCGGTGCGCGGCATCGTGTCGGTCTCGCTCGGGCTGTTCGGCAAGTCGATCGCCGCCTACGGCACCGAGGAGCAGAAGCAGCGATTCCTGCCCGGGATCTGCGCGGGTGAACAGCTCGGCTGTTTCGCGCTGACCGAACCCGGCACCGGCTCCGACGCGGCGAATCTGGACGCCCGCGCCGTCCGCGACGGGTCGGACTGGGTTCTGTCCGGCACCAAGATCTTCATCACCAACGGGACCTGGGCCGATCACGCGCTGGTGTTCGCGCGGACCGGCGGGCCCGGCCCCAAGGGGGTCACCGCGTTCGTGGTGCCGACGGACGCGGCGGGCTTCGGCCGGACCGAGATCAAGGGCAAGCTCGGGCTGCGCGGCCAGGCCACCGCCGAATTCGTCCTCGATCGCGTCCGGGTGCCCGACGCGCTGCGCCTCGGCGAGGAGGGGCAGGGCTTCCGGATCGCGATGTCCGCGCTCGACAAGGGCCGCATCGGGGTCGCGTCCGGGTGCGTCGGCGTGGCCCGGGCCTGCCTCGAAGCCGCGGTGCGTTATGCCGGTGAGCGCGAACAGTTCGGCAAGCCGATCGCCGGTTACCAGCTGGTCCAGGAGCTGCTGTCCGATATCGCCGTCGCGACCGACGCCGCCCGGCTCCTCGCCTGGCGCGCGGCCGATCTCGCCGACCGCGGGCAAGCCTTCGGCACCGCCGCGTCGATGGCGAAGCTGTTCGCCTCCGAAGCCGCGGTCTCGGCCGCCAACAACGCGATCCAGGTGTTCGGCGGCTACGGCTACATCGACGAATACCCCGTCGCCAAGTATCTGCGTGACGCGCGCGTACTGACTCTCTACGAGGGCACCACCCAGATCCAGAAACTGCTCATCGGGCGCGCCCTCACCGGCGTGAACGCCATTGTCTGACACAGGAGTACGACCCATGACCCACAGAACAGCCTTCGTCACCGGGGCGGCTCGCGGCATCGGCGCGGCGACCGCCGCCCGACTGGCCGACGACGGATTCGCCGTGGCCGTCGTCGATCTCGACACCGACGCTGCCGTGCTGGCCGCCGGGAAGATCAACGCCGCAGGCGGCACCGCGATCGGCCTCGGTTGCGACGTCGCCGACGAGGCGCAGGTGGCCGACGCCGTCGCGCGTACCGTGGCCGATCTCGGCTCGCTCGACGTGCTGGTGAACAACGCGGGCGTGCTGCGCGACAACCTGCTGTTCAAGATGTCGGTCGAGGACTGGGACACCGTCATGGCGGTGCACCTGCGCGGCGCGTTCCTGTGCAGCAAGGCCGCGCAGAAGCACATGGTGGACAACGGTGGCGGCGCCATCGTCAACACCTCGAGCGTCTCGGCGCTCGGCAATCGCGGTCAGGCCAACTACGCGGCGGCCAAAGCGGGCATCCAGGGCCTGACCCGCACCCTCGCCATGGAACTCGGCCCGTTCGGGATTCGCGTCAACGCGGTCGCCCCCGGCTTCATCGCCACCGAGATGACCGCGGCCACCGCGGCGCGGATGGGCGTGAGTGCCGAGGATTTGCAGGCGAAGACCGCCGAGATCACCCCGCTGCGACGGGTCGGCGTGCCCGCCGACATCGCGAACGTGGTGGCGTTCCTCGCCTCCGACGACGCCGGTTTCGTCACCGGACAGACCGTGTACGTCGACGGCGGACGCCGTCTCTAGATTGCGGAGAAACCCCATGCAGAGAACAGTATTCACCGACGAGCACGCAGCATTCCGCAAGACCGTGCGGGCGTTCATCGAATCGAAGGTCTCACCGGTCTACGACCAGTGGTACGAGGCGGGCATCGTGCCGCGCGAGTTCTACGCCGAGCTGGCCGGCCTCGGGGTGTTCGGGATCGAGGTGCCCGAGCAGTACGGAGGCGCCGGCATCGAATCGTTCAAGTTCCAGGCGATCCTGCTGGAGGAGACCACCCGCGCCGGTGTGTCTTTCGGCGGCTCCGGCGTGCACGTGGGCCTGTGTCTGCCGTATCTGAAGAACCTCGCGACCGACGAACAGAAGCAGCGCTGGCTGCCGGGATTCGTCTCGGGTGAGATCATGTTCGCGATCGCGATGACCGAGCCCGGCACCGGATCCGACCTCGCCGGAATGCGCACCACCGCACAGCTGTCCGAGGACGGCACGCACTATGTGCTCAACGGGTCGAAGACCTTCATCACCGGCGGTGTGCACGCCGACCGGGTGATCGTCTGCGCGCGGACCGCTCCGCCGTCGGAAACGGATCGCCGCCACGGGATCTCGCTGCTCGTGGTCGATACGAAGTCGCCGGGGTACGCGGTGGGACGCAAGCTGGACAAGCTGGGTCTGAAGGTCTCCGACACCGCCGAGCTGTCCTTCACCGACGTGCGGGTTCCGGTGTCGGACCTGCTGGGGGAGGCGAACAAGGGGTTCAGCTACCTGGGCCGGAATCTGCCGCAGGAACGGCTCTCGATCGCCCTCGGCGCCTATGCCCAGGCCAGGGCGGCGATCCGGTTCACTCTCGAGTACACCAGGGGCCGTGACGTTTTCGGCAGGCCGGTCGCGCAGTTCCAGAACACCAAGTTCGAACTGGCCGCTTGCCAGGCCGAGGTCGATGCCGCCGAGGCGGTCGTCGACCGGGCGCTGGAGGCCCTCGACCGCGAGGAACTCACGGCCGCCGACGCGGCCTCGGCCAAACTGTTCTGCTCCGAGGTGGCCTCGCGAGTGATCGACCGCTGCCTGCAACTGCACGGCGGCTACGGCTACATCAACGAGTACCCGGTGGCCCGCCTGTACGCCGACAACCGGGTCAACCGGATCTACGGTGGCACCAGCGAGGTGATGAAGATGATCATCGCCAAGGACATGGGCTTGTGACCGGCACCGCGTATCCGGTCGACGGCGTGCGGACGCCGTTCGGCCGGTACGGGGGCGCGCCGGCCGAGGTTCAACCCGATGACCTTGCCGCACAAGCGATCACGGCCCTGGTGCAGCGGCTGCCGAGCATGGATTTCGGTGCAGTCGACGATGTGGCGCGGTTGTCGTCGATCGTGACGAGCATCCGTGACCGGTGCGGTGTTCGCCCCCGGTTGCCATCGCATCCAGCCCCGCCTTGTGCGGTGGCCACTGCTTTCCGCCAACGTTGTCGTTAGGAACCACCCGTGAACGCCACACTTTCCCTGGCGAGCATTCTCGCCGAACCCGCCCGCCGCCGCCCGCATCACCTCGCGCTGATCGAGGGTGAGCACCGCATCACCTTCGCCGATCTGTGGCGTGAAGCCCGCGAACAGGCCGGCGCCCTGATCGCGCACGGTGTGCAACCCGGCGACCGGGTAGCGCTGCTGTGTCCCAATACCGTCGATTTCCCGCGCGCCTATTTCGCCATCCTCGCCGCGGGCGCGACGGTGGTGCCCGTCCATCTGCTGCTCACCGCGCCGGAGATGGAATACGTGCTGCGTGACAGCGGTGCCTCGCTGCTGATCTGTCATCCGATGGTCGCGGCGACCGGGAGCGAAGCGGCGAGGAACGTGGGCATCGATGCGGTGGCGCCCGAAGAGCTTGCCGGCACGGCGATCTCGAACTTCGTCTCGCGTGGCCCGCTCGATACGGCGGTCGTCTTCTACACCAGCGGCACCACCGGCACGCCCAAGGGCGCCGAGCTCAGCCATCTCAACATGGTGATGTGCGCGACGGTGAACACCTTCGACGCCAACGAGATCCACCGCGACGACATCGCCCTCGGCGCGCTGCCGCTGTTCCACGTGTTCGGGCAGACGGTATCGATGAATTCGCAGTGGCGGGTGGGCGGCACCCTGGTGCTGATGCCGAGATTCGACGCGGCCGCGGCGGTGTCGCTGATGGCGGCCGAGCGGGTCAACCTGTTCCACGGCGTGCCCACCATGTATCTGTCGTTGATCGAAGCGGCGGGTTCGGCGCCGGTACTGCCCGAGCTGAAACTCTGTATCAGCGGTGGCGCAGCGCTGCCCGTCGCCGTGCTCGAGGAATTCGAGCGGGTCTTCCACGCGCCGGTCCTCGAGGGCTATGGCCTGTCGGAGACCTCGCCGACCGCCGCGGTGAACCAGCCGTGCTTCGGTACCGAGGCCGGCACCGTCGGACATCCGGTGTGGGGCGTCGACGTGGAGATCGCCGATCCCGCGATCGCCGATCGCATCGAACTGCTGCCGGTCGGCGACGTGGGCGAGGTGGTGGTGCGCGGGCACAACGTGTTCAGCGGCTACACCGGCAGGCCGGAAGCTACCGCCGCGGCCGTGGTCGACGGCTGGTTCCGGACCGGTGACCTCGGCACGAGGGACGACACCGGTCGGGTGCGCATCGTCGACCGGATCAAGGAGATGATCCTGCGCGGCGGATTCAATGTGTATCCGACCGAGGTCGAAGCGGCCCTGATGCGGCACCCGCAGATCGCGCAGGTGGCGGTGATCGGTGTGCCCGACCCCCATTACGGTGAGGAGGTCGTGGCGGTCGTCGTGCCCGAGGGCGCGCTGACCGAGCGGGAAGTGATCGACTTCGCCAAGCAGCAGGTCGCGAAGTACAAGTACCCGCGCCGCGTCGAATTCGTGACCGAGCTACCCCTCGGCCCCACCCATAAAGTTCTCAAACGCGCACTGCGCCAACGTTTCGGAGGAACGGCATGACCACGGATTTCGCTGATGTCGACGCGCTGCGGGCGGCGGTCGGCACCGAACTCGGCCCCAGCGACTGGATCACCGTCGACCAGCGTCGCATCGACCTGTTCGCCGAGGCCACCGACGATCACCAGTGGATCCACGTCGACGCTGAGCGCGCCGCCGCGGGCCCCTACGGCACCACCATCGCCCACGGCTTCCTCACCCTGTCGCTGATCGTGCCGATGACCCAGCAGATCATGACCGTCAGCGCGGCGAAGGCAGGCATCAACTACGGCCTCGACCGAGTCCGCTTCCTCACTCCCGTCCCGGTCGACAGCCGTATTCGCGCCCACCTCACGCTCACCGAGGTCACCGAGGTCACCGGCGGCGTCCAAGTCCACCGTCACGTCACCGTCGAGCTCGAAAACGCCGACCGCCCAGCATGCGTGGCCGACTCGATCGCCCGCTGCATGCTGTGAGATCCGGCTGTGGCGAGGGCACCCGCACTCGCCACAGCGGCCCGGTGGCCTATCGCAGTTCGCCGCTCAGGACCCAGAGGTGCCCGAAGGGGTCCTTCACCCTGCCCTGTCGCTTGCCGTAGGGACGGTTGTCGACGGGGATCACGACCTCGGCTCCGTGCTGGGCCATCCGCTGCGCTGTCGCGTCGGGATCGGCGACAGTGAGCACGAGCAGTACCGGCGAGCCACCCACCGATTCCGGGTCGGCCCACCCCCACTCCTCGGCACTGTGTGCCAGCGCGAACACGACGGAGCCGAGCGTGAGTTCGGCGTGATGAACTACCGCGTCCTCGGCGACGCGCAGACTCACCTCGGCTCCGAGCGCCTGGGTGTAGAAGGTGATCGCGGCGTCCGCGTCGGAGACCAGCAGCTTCGGGACCAGTTGGCTGTTCATGTTTCCCATGGTCGTGGAGCAGGGCGTTGCCTGCCTTGTAGATTTCGGCCCTCTTCCGCGAGCCAGTCGGTCGGCGTGGTGTTCATGAGGTCGCGGAACTCGCGCACGAGGTGGCTCTGATCGTGGTAGCCCGACTCGGCCGCCACCTGGGCCCAGGACGTTGCGCCCGTGCCTGCGCGGTGAACCGCGCACTCGAGGCGGGCCACGCGGGAGGCGAATTTCGGGGTGACCCCCAGCGAGCGTCGCATCACCTCGCGCAGACGCCGGGCGCTCAGGTGTACGTGGTCGGCGAGATCGTCGACCGACGCCGTTCCACCACCGGCTCTGATCAGATCCAGCGCGCGCAGGGCGTGGTCGGCGGTGGTGTCGTACCCGGCCCGGTTCAGCTGGTCGAGCAGCCGAATGCGCAGAACAGCCTCGCGTCGAGCGGCCGGGTGCTCCGCCAACTCCTCGCACATCGAACGCACCCACGGCAGTACGGCGTCGGCGATCACGCCGCCCGCGTCCACCTCACTCAGCGGCATGCCGATCAGGCGGCGCAGGGCCGACGCCGACAACTCGACGTAAGCCGTCGGCTGCCGCGGCAGCAGGGTGGTGACCGGCGTCGCGAGCCCCGGCCGCATCAAGCCGGCCACGACAGCCTGCGTGCGCAAGGTCTGTCCGCCGTAGTCGACCTCGAGCGGAGCCCCGAGACCGACAACGAGTCGAGCCGACAAGGTGGGGACGGCCCGATGTGCCCGAGCGGGGCCGACGTGCTCGCTGATCGACACCACGCCGATGCCCGCGGCACGGCATGCCGGACGGAGGTTCACCCTCGCATTCTCGCACCCGTGGGCGTCGGCTACCCGTCGGCGAGATAGCGCTCGACCGTGTCGACCTTGCTGTGCAGCGCGTCGGTGACCCCGGGTCGGATATCGGCCTTGAGGACCAGGCTGCAGCGGGGTGCGGTGACCAGGATGGCGTCGGTGGCGGCTTTGATCACTGCCATCACCTCGTCCCATTCGCCCTCGAGGGTGGTGAACATCGCGTCGGTGCGGTTCGGCAGGCCGGAAGCGCGGACCACCCGGACGGCCGCGGCGACCGCTTCGCCGACCGAGCCGTCGTGGTGGGCGGAACCGCTGGGCGCAACGGAGAAGGCGACGAGCATCGTGATCCTTTCGGCGGGTGGGTCCCATGGTCGCGGGACCGTGGCCCAAGTGTGCGCCGACGCGCGGGGGAGCGGGCGCGACCATTACCCTCTATCGAGTGGCGATATCCAAGGTCGAGCGGCTGATGAATCTGGTCATCGCGCTGCTGTCGACCAGGCAGTTCCTGAGCGCGGAACGTATTCGCGCCAGCGTGGCCGGTTACGAGGACTCCGCGACCGACGAGGCGTTCAGCCGGATGTTCGAGCGCGACAAGAACGAACTGCGCGATCTGGGCATCCCGTTGGAAGTCGGTCCGGTGGGACGGTTCTCGACACTCGAGGGATACCGGATCAACCGGGACGCCTACGAGCTGCCCGATATCGACCTGTCCAGCGAGGAAGCCGCGGCGGTCGCCGTCGCGGTGCAGATGTGGGCCTCACCGGAATTGGCGGGCGCGGCCGAGGGCGCGCTGCTGAAGCTGCGCGCGGCCGGGGTCACCGTCGAGACCGACAATGTCGGGGTGTCGGTGCCCGCGGTGCCCGCCCGCACCCGAGGGTCGGAGCCGGTGTTGCGGGAACTTCTCGCGGCGATCGACGCGGGGCAGGCGGTGCGATTCGGCCACCACAGCGCCGTCACCGATCCGTTCGTGACCCGCGATGTCGAACCGTGGGGGGTGGTCACCCGGCACGGGCGCTGGTATCTGGTCGGCCACGACCGCGAACGTGATGCCGTTCGCACGTTCCGGCTCTCGCGGATCGGTGGACAGGTGCGGCCATACGGTCCGGTCGACGCGGTCCACAAGCCCGCGCACACCGATCTGCGCGCGATCGTCGACCGGGTCACCGGCGACGCTCCCGTCACCGGGTCGGCCACCGTGTGGGTCGCCAAGGGTCGCGGTCGCGAATTGCGCCGCATCGGCACCGAAGTCGACACCCGTGACCTGGGCGGACGTCCCGGCTCGGTGCTCGCGGTGCCGGTCCGATCCCGCGACTGGGTGGCCCGGCTGATCACCGGCCTCGGTCCCGATGTTCTCGTTCTGGAACCACCGGAACTGCGCGCCGACGTGATGAACCGGCTACGGTCGGTACTCGACCACACGGAGGTCACGTCGTGAGTTCGCGTCTGTCCCTACGCCTTTCGCGCCTGCTGAACATGGTGCCGTACCTGCTCGCGCACCCGGGTATCAGCGCGGCCGAGGCCGCCGCCGAACTGGGTGTCACCACCAAACAGCTGATGAGCGACCTCAATCAGCTGTGGATGTGCGGATTGCCGGGCTACGGTCCCGGCGATCTGATCGACCTGTCGTTCTCCGAGGAGAGCATCGAGGTCACCTTCTCGGCCGGGATCGAACGGCCGCTACGGCTGACCTCCACCGAGGCCACCGCGCTGCTGGTGGCGCTGCGCTCGATCGTGGAGATGCCGGGCATGGTCGATCCGACCGCCGCGCACGCCGCCATCGCCAAGATCGAATCGGCGATCGCCAGCACCGACGCCGTCGTCACCGGCAAACCGGTCGATGTCCCCGTCGAGAAGCCGGTGGTCGCGACCGTGCGCGCCGCGCTCGCCGACGCGCGGGCCCTGCGCCTGGTCTACTACTCCGCCAGCCGCGACGAGGTGTCCGAACGTATCGTCGACCCGATTCGCGTGGTGCTGGTCGACAACAACAGCTACCTGCAGGCCTGGTGCAGGCAGGCCGAAGGCGTTCGCCTGTTCCGGTTCGATCGGATCGAGGACGCCACCGAACTCGACGAACCCGCTCGCGCGCCGAGCCACGCCGCCAACGACGCCGCGGCACTCGACCTGTTCCAGGACGACCCCGACGTGCCGCTGGCCCGGCTCCGGATCCGCGCCGACTACGCCTGGGTGCTCGACCAGTACCCCATGCACCGCATCGAATCGCGCGCCGACGGCAGCATCGAGGCGGGCATGCGCTTCGCCTCACCGGATTGGATGGCTCGGCTGCTGCTCGGCTTCGGCACCGGCGTCACCGTGCTCGGGCCACCTGAACTGGTGGCGGCGGTGCGCCTGCGCGCCGACGCCGCCCTGGCCGCCTACGCGGCCGCCGGACTGGTGGGGGAGACCGAACCCGCGTGAGTCAGCGAGTACTGGTCCTCGGCGCGGGCAGCGTCGGGGTTTTCATCGGCGGTCACCTGGCCGCCGCGGGCATGGAAGTGATCTTCGTCGGCCGTCAGCGGATCCTCGACGACATCGCCGAACACGGCCTGCGCCTCACCGATCTGGACGGCGGTTCGACCGAGGTGACGCCCGACCGGTTCGGCCTCGCGCTCGAGCCCGACGAACCGGAGTTGGCCGACCTGGTCCTGGTGACGGTGAAATCGGCCGACACCGCCGCCGCGGTCCGTGCCGTCGCGGGCCGATTACGCCCCGGCACGCCGGTCGTGAGCCTGCAGAACGGCATCGGCAACGCCAGTGTGATCAGAGAGATTCTGCCGACCAGCATCGCCCTGGCCGGGATGGTGATGTTCAATGTGGTGCACAGCGGTCGCGGGTGTTTCCACCGCGCCAGCGACGGCGACCTCGCGATCCAGGACGACCCGGTCGTCGACCGCTTCGCCGACCGTTTCCGGGCGGCCGGACTGCCGCTGCGCCGCCACCGCGATCTGCGTCCGGTGCAATGGGCGAAACTGCTGCTCAATCTGAACAACCCGATCAACGCGCTGTCGGGCAAGCCGCTGCGTGAGGAACTCGCCGAGCGTGACTACCGCCGCTGCCTCGCGCTGACCCAGTCCGAAGCCCTCGCCGTGATGAACACTGCGCGAATTCGGCCCGCACAGCTCACCCCCGTTCCACCCGAGTTGATGGTGCATTTGCTGCGCGTTCCCGACGCGGTCTTCCGGCGGGTGTTCGGGCGCGTGCTCGCCATCGATCCGCTCGCCCGTTCGTCGATGGCCGATGACCTCGCGCTCGGTCGGCGGACCGAAATCGCGTGGTTGTGCGGGGAAATCGTGCGCCTCGGCGACATGGTCGGGCACCCGACGCCGGTCAACCGGCGGTTGACGGAGCTGATCAGGATCGCCGAGTCCGGCGACACCGCCCGGTTCACCGGGAGCCGGTTGTTCGCCGAGCTGACCGGGGCGGCGGCGGCCGTCGCGGGTTGAACGCGTGGCGAACACCGCTGCGGCTCGGCGTCCACCACGCTCCGAACCCAGGTAGCATCGGTAATCACCACAGTCTTTGGAGGTATCTGATAATGGGCACGTTCAGCTGGACGCACCTGCTGATCATCGCGTTGCTGTTCGTTCTGCTCTTCGGCGCGAAGCGGCTTCCCGACGCGGCACGCGGTCTCGGCCGCTCGCTGCGGATCTTCAAGAGCGAGGTCGGGCAGATGCAGGCGGAGTCGTCGGCATCCGACGCACCGGCGGCCACCCCGGCCACCCCCGCGCCGCAGCAGCAGCTGTCCGCGTCGGCGCCGCAGGCACAGCCACCGGTCGTCGAACCGCAGCAGGGCCACAAAACCCTCTGACCTCGGCCATCACCCCGGAGCGGTCGTCATCGCTCCGGGGCGAAGTGCTGTCTCGTCAGAAGTTGCCGCCGAGCATCCGCCGAACCAAGGGTTAGAGGCCACCACCCACCATGCGCATTCCGTTCGATCCCCGGCGCACCAAGCGCAGGACGAATCCCGACGGCACCATGTCGTTGGTCGAGCACCTGCAGGAACTGCGCACCCGGCTGCTGCTGGCATTGGCCGCCATCGCGGTGACCACCCTGATCGGCTTCTTCTGGTACGCGCACACCCTCTTCGGGATGGAGAGCCTGGGCGAGATCCTGCGCGGCCCCTACTGTGCGCTGCCCGAATCGGCGCGCGCCAGCCTGACCCCCGACGGCGCCTGCCGACTGCTCGCCACGGGCCCCTTCGACCAGTTCATGCTCCGGTTGAAGGTCGGGTTCACCGCCGGTGTGGTGATCGCGACCCCGTTCTGGCTGTACCAGCTGTGGGCGTTCATCACCCCGGGGCTGTACGCGAAGGAACGCAAGCTCGCGGTCGGGTTCGTGGTGACCGGTTCGGTGCTGTTCGTGACGGGTGCCGTGCTCGCCTACGTGGTGGTCTCGCACGCGTTGTCGTTCCTGATGACCATCGGCGACAACGTCCAGATCACCGCGCTCAGCGGTAATCAGTACTTCGGTTTCATCATCCAGCTGCTGATCATCTTCGGCGTCAGTTTCGAGACGCCGTTGATCATCATCGGGCTGAACCTGGTCGGCGTGCTGCCCTACACCAAGCTCAAGGCGTGGCGGCGCGGGATGATCTTCGGTCTGTTCGTCTTCGCCGCGATCGTCACACCGCAGGACCCGTTCTCGATGCTGGCGCTGGCGATCGCGCTGACCGTGCTGTTCGAGTTCGCCGTGCAGTTCGCGCGGTTCAGTGACGCGCGCAAGGCCCGCCGGGAAGAGAAGGAGGGCTGGGGCACGCTCGACGACGAACAGGCCTCTCCGCTCGAGACCCCCGAGCCGGTGGCGTCCGCCGATCCGGTGAGCGAGCCGGAGAAAACCGCGCGCCCGGTGTCGGACTACTCCGATACGCTCTGAGGGGTGACCGACACTCCGGGGCTGCCCAGCGAACTGGCGAAATTCGCCGGTGAAATCTCGTTCGATCTGGACCCCTTCCAGAGCACCGCGTGCGCGGCGCTGGAAGACGGGCACAGCGTGCTCGTGTGCGCCCCGACCGGAGCGGGCAAGACGATCGTCGGTGAGTTCGCCGTGCACATGGCGCTGGCCTCGGGCGGAAAGTGCTTCTACACCACGCCGATCAAGGCGCTGTCGAATCAGAAGTTCGCCGATCTCACCGCCCGCCACGGCCGCGACAGTGTCGGCCTGCTCACCGGTGACCAGTCGATCAACCCCGGCGCGCCGGTGGTCGTGATGACCACCGAGGTGCTGCGCAACATGCTCTACGCCTCCTCGGACTCGCTGCACGGTCTGTCCTACGTGGTGATGGACGAGGTGCACTACCTGGCCGACCGGTTCCGGGGCGCGGTGTGGGAGGAAGTGATCCTGCACCTGCCACCGGATGTGCGGCTGGTGAGCCTGTCGGCGACGGTGTCCAACGCCGAGGAGTTCGGCGCCTGGATGGAAACGGTGCGCGGCGACACCGCGGTGGTGGTCGACGAGACCAGGCCGGTGCCGCTGTGGCAGCACGTGATGGTCGGCCGGCGGATGTTCGACCTGTTCGACACCAAGTCCAGCGACCGCAAGGTCGTGGTCGACGAAGACCTCGTGCGGTTCATCCGCCAGCGCGAGAGCGCCGACCGGATGCACGGGTACGGCGGTCCGCGCGGACGGGGTGGACGCGGCGGCAATTTCCGCCCGTTGCCGCGACCGGATGTCCTGGCGCGCCTCGACGAGGAAAACCTGCTGCCCGCGATCACGTTCATCTTCAGCCGCGCGGGCTGCGACGGCGCGCTGGCCCAGTGCCTGCGCGCCCGCCTCGATCTGAGCCGTCCCGGCGAGGCCGCGCAGATCGACGAGATCATCGAGAAGCACACCGGTGACCTGCCCAAGGGCGATCTGGAGGTCCTCGGCTACTGGGAGTGGCGCGAGGCGCTGCAGCGCGGTCTGGCCGCCCACCACGCCGGCATGCTGCCCGCGTTCCGGCACACCGTCGAGGAACTGTTCGTCAAGGGCCTGGTGCGCGCGGTGTTCGCCACCGAGACGCTGGCACTGGGCATCAACATGCCCGCCCGCACGGTGGTGCTCGAGCGGCTGGTGAAGTTCAACGGCGAAACCCATGCCGAGCTCACCCCCGGCGAGTACACCCAGCTCACTGGTCGTGCGGGGAGGCGCGGTATCGACGTCGAGGGTCACGCGGTGGTGCTGTGGCAGCCCGAGGTCGACACCAGTGCGGTGGCAGGCCTCGCCTCCACCCGCACCTATCCGCTGCGCAGCTCGTTCCGGCCCGGCTACAACATGTCGATCAACCTGATCGACCGGATGGGTGCCCAGGAAGCCCGAACGCTGCTCGAACGGTCGTTCGCCCAGTTCCAGGCCGACCGGTCGGTCGTGGGGCTCGTCCGTGGGATCGAACGCAACGAGGGCGCGCTGCGCAAGCTGGAGAGTCAGCTCGGCGGCGTCGACGGCGACTTCATGGAGTATCTTTCGCTGCGCGACCGGATCAAGCAGCGTGAACGCGATATCCAGCAGCAGGGGCGGGCCGACCGGCGCGGTGCCGCGGTGAAAGCGCTGATCGGGTTGCGTCGCGGCGATGTGGTGTCCATTCCCGTGGGTAAGCGTTCCGGGCTCGCGGTGATCCTCGAACCCGACCAGACGCCCGGCGATCCGCGTCCACTGGTATTGACCGAGGACCACTGGGCCGGTCGGGTGTCCGCGGCCGATTTCCCGGAGCCCGCCGAAGCGCTCGGGCGCATGGATCTGCCGCGCCGGGTCGATCATCGGACCGCGCGCATCCGCCGCGACCTGGCCTCGGCGTTGCGCGGCACCGGAATCTCGGCTCCGCGCCGTGGCAAGCGCAACGATCGTGTTCGCGGCGGCGAAGATCGTCAGCTCTCGACGCTGCGGCGCAGTCTGCGGTCCCATCCCGCGCACAATCGTCCCGATCGGGAGCAGCTGAGCCGCACCGGCGAGCGGTATTCGCGGCTCGCCCGTGAGACCGAGACGATGCGCCAGAAAGTTGCCGCTACCACGAATTCGCTGGCGCGCACGTTCGATCGGATCGTCGGGCTGCTCGAGGAACGCGGCTTCGTCGCCCACGGTGAGGTGACCGCCGACGGCAGGCGCCTGGCCCGAATCTATGCCGAGAGCGATCTCGTGGTCGCCGAGGCCCTGCGCCAGGGTCTGTGGCGCGGACTCGGCCCGGCCGAACTCGCGGCGGTGGTGTCGGCACTGGTCTACGAATCGCGCCAGGAAACCGGCCTGCTGACGCCGGCGGGACCGACCGATCCGATCCGCCGTGCGGTCGCGGCCACCATCGAAGTGTGGTCGGATCTGCGCTCCGACGAGGTGCGACACAAACTTCCGCCCACCCGCGAACCCGATCTGGGGTTCGTCACCGGGGTCTACAAGTGGGCGCGCGGTGATGCGTTGGCCGAGGCGTTGCTGGCCAGCGGCGACCAGGGTACGACGATGTCGGCGGGCGATTTCGTGCGGTGGTGCAGGCAGGTGATCGACCTGCTCGATCAGATCCACAACACCGCCGACGACCCCGAGATCGCGTCCACCGCCGCCAAGGCGGTGCGTGCGGTACGGCGGGGTGTCGTCGCGGTGGACGCCGCGTAGTCGGCACGTCTGTGATTTGATTTCTTCGCGTACCGACCGTGAGGCGGATGTCGTGCGAATGCGGCAGGCCCGGCGCGGGGGGCTACCGTATGGACTAATGATGCGAGTGGAGGCGAGTGGATGAGCGGCCCTTACGGACCGAACAACCCCGGGGAGGGGAACAACGATCCCACCCAGCACTGGGGGGGTCAGCAGGGGGCCGGTGGCGCCGGTCCCACCCAGCACTGGGGTGGCGGGCAGCAGCCGCCACAACAGGGCGCCCAGCCCACCCAGCAGTGGAAAGACCCGAACGCGCAGCAGCCACAGCAGCAGTGGGGACAACAGCCCCAGCAGCCGCAGCAGCCATGGGGCCAGCAGCCGCAGCAGCCGACCGGGCCGCAGCAGCAGTGGGGCCAGACCCAGCCGCCGCCGCAGGACTGGAACAACCAGGCCGCCAACGCACAGCAGCAGTGGGGTCAGCCCGCGCCGCAGCAGCAGTGGGGCCAGCAGCCCGCCCCGCAACAGCAGTGGGGCCAGCAGCCGTCCTCCGGTGGTAAGAGCAAGGGCCTGATCATCGGGCTCATCGCCGCGGGTGTGCTCGTGGTCGCCGCCGTGATCGGTCTGATCCTGGTCGTGTTCTCCTCGGACGAACTCGACAACGCGGCCGTGCAGGACGGTGTCTCGCGCGTGCTGAAGGACTCCTACGGCATCGCCGACGTCTCCGATGTCAGCTGCCCCTCCGGCCAGGCGGTGGAGGTCGACGCGACCTTCACCTGTGAGCTGAAGGTCAGTGGCGAGGCGAAGAAGGTCACCGTCAAGATCACCAAGGAAGACGGCACCTACGAGGTCGGCCGCCCCAACTAGGCGCTCGCACTGTGTTTTCCGGGCCGTCCGCGACTACGCGGGCGGCCCGGTGTCGTTTCCGGCGGCGCAGATACGGATGGGCGGTGGCGCCGTCGCGAACTCGTCGCCGGCGGATCAGCCGGTGTGTGCCGCGGTCAGTGCGGTGACCAGGCGGGTGATCGGGCTCTCGGCGTTGTACTCGGCGGCCAGCGCGAGCAGCCGGTCGGGGTCCGCGGGGGTGGTGGGCAGGACGTCCGGACGCGACAGGATCACGTCGGCGTCGCGGACCACCCGCACGACCGGAGCGGCGACCTTCAGATAGTCCTGTGCGGCAACGAGTTTCGCGCGCACACCCTTGGCGATATCGGAATCGGGAGCGGCGACGGCGTCCATGAGCGCGTCGAGCGAGCCGAACCTCGTGATCAGCTGGGCGGCGGATTTGTCGCCGATGCCCGCCACACCGGGCAGGCCGTCGGAGGCGTCGCCGCGCAGGGTCGCCATGTCGGCGTAGGCCGGTCCCGCGTTCTGTTCGGGCACACCGTATTTCGCCGAGAGTTCCGCAGGGCCGAACAGTTCCGCTTTGGCCAGACCGCGACCGACGTAGAGCACGCGGACCGGTGGGGCGGGCTCGTCGCGCACCAGCTGCAGCAGGTCGCGGTCGCCGCTCACGACGACAACCGGGTCGGTGCGCTCCCGGCTGGCGAGGGTGCCGAGCACATCGTCGGCCTCGAGGCCTTCCGCGCCGCCGGTGGCGATGCCCGCCGCCTCGAGTACTTCGAGGATCATCTCGACCTGCGGGGTGAGCGTGTCGGGCACTTCCTCCGCGCCGGGCGCCGCGCTGGTGCTGGCGTCGAGTCGGTGCGCCTTGTAGGAGGGCACCAGGGCCACCCGGAACGGGGGCCGCCAGTCGAGGTCGAGCCCGACCACGAGCCTGCTCGGGCGATGTTTGGTGACCAGCGAGGCCACCATGTCGGTGAAGCCGCGCAGCGCGTTCACCGAGCGGCCGTCCGCGCCCCTGAGCTTGTCGGGGATCGCGTAATAGGCGCGGAACCAGAGGCTGGCGCCGTCGAGGATCAACAGGGGCCCACGGGTGCTCTCGTCAGCGGTCACCCGGTGATTGTGCCCCGAACCACCGACACCGTGGCCGTGGCCGTGCCGATGGGCTTCGGTGGCTGCCCTCGGTGCGGGGCGGGTAACGTCGGATCCTATGAGCGCGCACACGGATGCCAGGTTCGCGGCGAAGGTCTACGGTCAGCGGCTGGAGCGGGCGGTCGAGTTGATGCGCGCGGCGCATCTGGACGCCCTGCTGATCACTCCGGGCCCCGACCTGCGGTACCTGATCGGTTCGGCCGCGGAATCCTTCGAGCGGCTCACCTGCCTGGTGATCCCGGCCGACGGATCCACGCCCTCGGTGATCATCCCGAAACTCGAGCTGGCCTCGCTCGCCGATTCCGCGGCGGGCGAACTCGGCCTGCAGGTGCTCGACTGGGTCGACGGCGTCGATCCGTACCAGCTGGTCCGCTCGATTCTGCACGCCGGTTCCCGCATCGCGGTCGCCGATGCCATGCCCGCGCTGCACCTGATCCCGCTCGCCGAATCGACCACCGGTCTGCCCGCCTCGGCGACGCCGGTGCTGCGCGAGTCGCGAATGATCAAGGACGAGGCCGAGATCGACGCGCTGCGCCGGGCGGGCGCGGCCATCGACCGCGTGCACGCGCGGATGGGCGAGTTCCTGCGGGCAGGTCGCACCGAGGCCGAGGTGAGCGCCGATATCACCGCCGCGATCGTCGAGGAAGGCCATACCGAGGCGGCGTTCGTCATCGTGGGCAGTGGACCGCACGGCGCCGACCCGCACCACGAGGTCTCCGATCGCGTCATCGAGCAGGGCGATGTCGTGGTCATCGACATCGGTGGCCCCGTCGAACCCGGCTACTACTCGGACTCGACCCGCACCTATGTTCTCGGCACCCCGCGCCCGGAGATCGTCGAACAGGTAGCGGTCCTGGAGGCCGCCCAGGCCGCCGCGGTCGCGGCGGTGCGGCCGGGGGTGAGCGCGGAATCCATCGACGCCGCCGCCCGCAGCGTGCTCGCCGACGCGGGCCTCGGCGACGCCTTCATCCACCGCACGGGCCACGGCATCGGCCTGTCGGTGCACGAGGAGCCCTACATCGTGGCCGGCAACGACCTGGTGCTCGAGCCGGGGATGGCGTTCAGCATCGAGCCGGGAATCTACTTCCGCGGCGAATGGGGCGCGCGGATCGAGGACATCGTGGTCGTCACAGACGACGGTGTGGAGTCGATGAACAATCGGCCGCACGGCCTGACGGTGCTGTAAGCGGCCGAGTCCGTAGCGACAAGCGCCCGCACGGGCGCTGAGCGGGGTTTCGGAGGCTATTTCAACGTGCCCGACGACAACACCCGGCGCACCTGGATCGCGACGACCACCCGTGTCGGGTTCTCGCGGGGCACCCGGTAGCGCTCGGTGTAGCGACGCACGGCTTCGGCGACGTCGGCGCTGTCGTGGAGTACCGTCGCCGGTCCTTCGAGGGTCAGCCAGCGCGGCCCCTCGACCTGGCTCACCGCCGCGTAGCCGCTTCGTCCGGCATTGCGTGCCTTCACCGACGCGCCGTCGGTGATCACGCGAGCGATCCCGCTCTCCGGATCCCAGGTGAAGCCCACGGCGACCACGTGCGGGGTGCCGTCGGCGCGCAGCGTGGTGAGCGTGGCCAGATGCCGCTCGGTGACGAACGCGAGGGCAGCGGGGGACAGCTGTGCGGTGGCGGTCGGCATGCCGGAAACGGTAGCCGGGCCGACCGGCGCGTCGCTGCGCGGGTTCGCGCCGTGCACGCAACAGAGGCAGGCCGGCACCGGCCGGACGGGCCGGATGACAGACTGGCGCTATGGGAATGCAGCAGAACGATGGGCCGGTGCTGGTCCTGGGCGGGCGCAGTGAGATCGGCCTCGAAGTGGCGCGCAGGCTGGCACCCGGACGGGTGGTGATCCTGGCCGCTCGCCGTGCCGGCGCGTTGGCGGCCGAGGTCGAGCAGGTGCGCGCGGCGGGCGCGACCGCTGTGCACACCGTGGAATTCGACGCCGACGAGACCGCCACCCACGCGCCCCTGCTGGACAAACTGGCCGCCGAGCACGGTGGCATCGCGACAGCGGTGCTCGCCTTCGGCGTCCTCGGCGATCAGGATCGTGCCGAACACGACCCGGCGCACGCGGTGGCGGTCGTGCACACCGACTTCGTCGCCCAGGTCAGTGTCCTCACGACCCTGGCGACCGTGATGCGTGCGCAGGGATCCGGCCAGATCGTCGTCTTCAGCTCGATCGCGGGCGTGCGCGTGCGGCGGGCGAACTATGTCTACGGTTCGGCCAAAGCGGGCCTGGACGGCTTCGCCAGCGGCCTCGGCGACGCCCTGCACGGCACGGGCGTGCAGCTGTTGCTGGTGCGTTCGGGCTTCGTGATCGGGCGCATGACCACCGGCATGGCACCCGCGCCCCTGGCCATTACTCCCGACCAGGTCGCCGACGCCGTGGTCCGCAGTCTCGGCAAGGGCGCCACCCGGGTCGCGGTCCCCGGCCGCCTTGCCATTGCCTTCTTCGTGATGCGCCTGCTCCCGCAATCGGTCTGGCGTCGGATGCCACGGTGACCGCGTCCGGCGACGCGGCGGCGGACTGGACCGGCCACCCGATCGTGGTGGCCGGAATCGGGGCCGACGGTTGGGCGGGTCTGGGGGAGAACGTCCGCCGGGAAATCGGGGACTGTGACGTGGTGTTCGGCTCCTCGCGTCAACTGGCGCTGCTCCCGGCCGGCGATATCGAGCGGGTGCCGTGGCCGACGCCGCTGCTGCCCGCCCTGCCGGAGTTGTTCGGGCGCAATGCCGGTCGCCGCATCGGCGTGCTGGCCAGCGGTGATCCGATGTTCTACGGCATCGGTGTCACCCTGGCGCGCCGGTTCGGCCCGGCGGCGCTGCGGGTGTTCCCGCAGCCCTCCTCGGCGTCGCTGGCGTGCGCGCGGCTCGGGTGGCCACTGGCCGAAACCCCGGTGGTGAGTGTGGTTGCCCGGCCATTGCCCACCATCGTGCCCGAATTGTCCGAAGGTCGGCGGATTCTCGTCCTCAGCGAAGACGAGACGACGCCGAGCCGAGTCGCGGAAATGCTGTGCGACAAGGGATTCGGCGCCTCATCGCTGACGGTTCTCGAGCAACTCGGCGGCCCTGCCGAACACTGCCACACCGGCTCCGCGGCTACCTGGTCACACCCGCCCGGCCACCCGCTCAACATTGTCGCCATCGACTGCCGCGCCGATCCCGATACGCGGCGCGACACCCGATTGCCCGGTCTGGCCGACGCTGCTTTCGCCGGTGACGGCCAGCTCACCAAAGCCGAGGTTCGCGCCCTCACCGTCACCGCTCTCGCCCCCGCACCGGGGGAAATGCTGTGGGATATCGGCGGCGGGTCGGGCAGTATCGCCATCGAATGGTGCCGTACCCATCCGCTGTGCCGCGCCGTCACGTTCGAGCGGCTGCCTGCTCGCCGGGAACAAATCGCGACCAATATCACCGCCCTCGGGGTGCCGGGAATAACGATCCGCGGTGAGGTGCGCTCAGAGTTAGCCGAGGAAAATATCTCGGCTCCGGACGCCGTATTTCTCGGTGGTGGTCTCACCCAGGACGGCATGTTCGAGCAGTGCTGGCAGCGGTTGCGCCCCGGCGGCCGCCTGGTCGCCAACGCGGTCACCGCGGAATCGGAAGCGCTGCTGCTCGACTGGTCGGCGCGGTTCGGCGGAACCCTGCGCAAATTTCAGATCTATCGGGGTGAACCGCTCGGCGGGTTCACGGCCTGGCGACCGCACTTGCCGGTCGCTCAGTGGATTGTCCGAAAACCCGCTGGTCGCCGGAGTGTGGACGCTTAGCACCGATCACGGTCAGATCACGCGCAGATCACGGTGAATCCGTTCCCGCAGGGTCCGCGCGCCGTAAAAGTTTCGGACCGAACGTGTAGAACCCACGGCTCGGGGGTAGGGTCGTTGCCGTTCCGGGTAATCCCCCCGGTTCGTTTTCCACGATGGAGAGTTACATGGAGTACTCGAAGTTCGATGGTGATGCCGGCGCTGATGATTTCGGAGGGCTGTCCTGAGAGTTTTGATCCTCGGTGGCACCGGCGAAGCCAGGGAGTTGGCGCGCAGAGCGTCCGGTGAGCGTGGACTCGACATCGTGTCCTCCCTCGCTGGTCGAGTCGCCAATCCGCGGCTGCCGGTCGGTGCGGTCCGCGTGGGTGGGTTCGGTGGTGTCGAGGGCCTCCGAACCTGGCTACGCGAGAACGCGATCGACGCTGTCGTGGACGCGACCCATCCCTTCGCCGCGCAGGTGAGCGCGCACGCCGCCACCGCCGCGGCCGAGCTGGATATCCCGGCGTTGCATCTGCGCCGCCCCGAGTGGGTGCAGCGGCGCGGTGACCTGTGGACGCGCGTGCCCGATCTCGCCGCGGCGGCCGCGGCACTGACCGCGCGCGACGAACAGGTCCTGCTGACCATCGGCCGCCAGGGCGTCGGCGCGTTCGTCGGCTGCACGGGCCACGGTTTCGTCATCCGCTCCATCGATGCCCCTGAGGTCCCGCTGCCGCCGCGCGCCAAACTGTTGCTGGCGCGTGGGCCGTTCACGTTCGACGAGGAACTCGTGCTGATGTCGCGGCATCGCATCGATGTGCTGGTCACGAAGAACAGTGGCGGCGAGCAGACCGAGGCGAAGATCTTCGCTGCCCGCACCGCGGGGCTGCCGGTGATCATGATCGACCGGCCACCGCTGCCCGCGGGCGCCGTCACCGTGGCCGAGGTCGGCGACGCGGTCGAGTGGTTGCGTGAGTCCGCATCGCACCGGGTGCGCTGAACCGGGCGGCGGGGCCGAACTCCGTCAGCGCGGGTTCGGCGGCGTGAAGATGGTCGGCAGCTGGTCGAACCAGTGCAGGACTGCGCGCTCGTAGGCGATGCCGAATTCGAGGGTCGCGCGCTGGTGGGGAGCCAGGGCGGTCTCGTCTTCGTCGAGGTAGCGGTCGAGGCGATCTTGATGAATGTTCTTGTTGGCGGCGATGATCCGATCGCGATGCGCGGGATCCAGGTGCTCGCCGAAGGACAGCGTGAGCAGCAGCGGCACGCGGATGGTCTCGGCGCCGGGATCGCGCCCGATCCACTCGGCGAAGGCCTCGCGCCCGATATCGGTGATCCGGTACGGCGTGCGCTCTCTGGCGCCGCGTTCGCCTTTGGTCACCAGGCCCGCGGCGTCCATCGTGGACAGTTCGCGATAGACCTGGCTCTGGGTGATGGTCCAGAAGTCGCCGATGCGTTGCTGGGCCTGCGTGGCGAGATCCCAGCCCGACTTCGGGCCCTCGTGCAGGAACCCGAGTAGCGAGGCCGCGGTGGAGTTCAGTGGGCGGCGTCGAGTCGCGGTGTCGGTCAACGGTCAACTCCCTTCGAACTACATTCCTAAGTGGAATGTTACGCCTGGGTGCGCAGTCCACCAATAGTGCCGGTGTTGCGGCGCGTTCGCCGGACCGGGGTGCGGCGGTGGTGCTCGCGCGCTGAGCACCACCGCCGCGGTGATCGACTCGTCAGGCTCAGGCCAGCGCGAGGTTCACGATGTCACCGTCGGCCAGTTCGTAGGACGCCAGAGTGTTGGCGTCCTCGAGCTTGACCTCGCTCTCGGTGATGAGCTGCTGATCGGCCGCCGGAACGCCGGTCTGCTCCTGGATGAGGGCCTTGAGGTCCTTGACGGTCGCCGTGGTGTCGATATCGACCGCGATGGGCTCGCCGTCCAAGCCGTTGACCGTCAAGGTGATGCTGGAGGCACCCTCGGCGAGAGGCGCTCCGGGCAAGCCGGGCAATGCAGGCAGCCCGGGCGCTGCGGGTGCCGCGGGAGCCGCGGGTGCGACGGGGTCCGCTTGCGTCTGCGCTTCGGGAGCCGGCGCAGCCGGCGCTGAGGGCGCAGGCGGGGCCGGGGGAGCGGGCGCCTGGGCGGCCGCGGTGACCGGAACCGCCATGGCGGCGGCTATCAGGCCGACCGTCACACCGCGCCGTAATCGGGTACCGAGCGTGTTCTGTGCGTGGTGCTGAACTCTCATCGTGGTGAATCCTTTCATCGTCCTCGTGGGACGCGTTGGGGAATCGAACCAGGAAACGAGCTGTCAGACTGGTGTGCATGCGGGCATGCCCGCGGAACAAGTGTGCCATCGCACGGGCGTGTCGCCGGGCCTCGCGGGCGACGGGGGTTGCCGAGGATCGCGGAAGTCTCGGTCGGTCTCGGGGTCGCCGGGGTCGTCCGCGGTGCTGATTCGGCGGCCGTTCGGCCCGGGTGACGCGGGGTAGCGACCGTGCGGTTCGTGGACTGTCCGGCGCGGACTACCGGCTCGGTACCGACCCGTACCTACGCGAAGTAAAAACGCGGGTGCCTTCCGGCGTGTCGAACATGGTGGTGGTCGATGATCCGATGATCAGCAGGGTGCGCATGTCGACCTCGTCGGGATCGAGCTCACCGAGAGTGGTCACCCGGACGGATTCGGTGGGCCCGCCGACATCGCGGCCCAGCACCACCGGCGTGTGCGGCGGGCGGTGTTCGAGCAGGACCTCGCGCATGGCGCCGACCTGCCAGCGGCGCTGCGACGAGGCCGGGTTGTAGATCGCGATGGCCATATCGGCCGCCGCGACCGCCGAAAGTCGTTGTGCGACGACCTCCCACGGCTTGAGCCGATCCGACAGCGAGATCATCGCGTAGTCGTGCCCGAGCGGTGCGCCGACCCGGCTGGCCACCGCGTTGGCGGCCGTCAGGCCGGGCAGCACCCGCACCGGGACATCCTGGAACTGCGGTTCGGCCGACACCTCGAGAACGGCGGCCGCCATCGCGAAAACGCCGGGATCGCCCGAGGACACCACCGCGACGCGCGCGCCCCGCTTGGCCAGGTCCAGTGCCATCGCGGCGCGTTCGGATTCGACCTTGTTGTCGCTGGCGTGCCGTCGCTGACCCGCCCGCTCGGGGACGCGATTGATGTAGGTGGTGTACCCGACGAGGTCCGTCGCCTCCGCCAACGCGGCAGTGACCTGCGGCGTCGTCCAGTCCGCGTCGCCGGGCCCCAGACCGACGACGACGACTTCGCCCGGCGCCTCCGCTGATGCATCCGGCGAGATGTCCGGACGGGCAGGCGCCGCAGTCGCGGTGCCTGTGCGGTCGTCGGCGGCGGTGGGCTGACGGACGGAAGCGCCGCGCGCGGGGATCACGGTGGTCGGCGTCGGACCCGGGACCAGGGTGATCGAGAAGTACGGCACGTCGGCCTCGTCGACGTCGGCCGCGGCGAGCACTCGCTGACGAGTGCTGCTCGCGCGTTCGACGTAGTACGCGTCGGCCAACCGGCCGGAATCCGAGAGTGCCTGGCGTACTCCGGGAAACGTGCGCCCCAGCTTCATGATCGCGGCGGCGTCGGTCTCGCGCAGCCGCTCGGTCAGCTCCTCGACGGGCATGGTGCCGGGCAGCACCGTCAGCACTTGCTCACCCTCCACCAGCGGAGTTCCCAGCGCCGCGGAGGCCGCGCTCACCGAGGTGATGCCGGGGATGATCTCGGCCTCGAATCGATCGGCCAGCCGCCGGTGCATGTGCATGTAGGAGGAGTAGAACAGCGGATCACCGGCGGCGAGCAACGCGACGGTACGCCCCGCGGCCAGATGGGTGGCCAGCCGCGCGGCCGCCTGCTCGTAGAATTCGTCGATCGCGCCCTGGTATCCGCCGGGATGGTCGGTGGTCTCCACGGTCACCGGGTAGACCAGGTGCTCCTCGATCTGCCCGGCGCGCAGATACGGCTCTGCGATGGCGCGGGAGATGCTGCGGCCGTGCTTGGCGCTGTGGAACGCGACCACATCGGCTTCGGCGATGAGCCGGGCGGCCTTCACCGTCACCAGTTCCGGATCGCCGGGACCGAGGCCGATACCCCACAGTTTGCCGATGCTGATCTCACTCACTCCTGTTCGCTCGCAATCGCATTCAGTGCCGACGCGGTGATCGCGCTGCCGCCGCGCCTGCCACGGACGGTCAGATACTCGATCCCGCCGAAGTCGATCAGCGCCTGCTTGGATTCGGCGGCACCGATGAACCCGACCGGGATGCCGATGATCGCCGCGGGTCGCGGCGCACCGGAGTCGAGCATGTCGAGCAGGTGGAACAGCGCGGTCGGTGCGTTGCCGATGGCCACCACCGCGCCGTCGAGCTGGTCGCGCAACAGCTCCAGCGCCGCCACCGAGCGTGTATTGCCCAGTCGCGCGGCGAGTTCGGGCACGCGCGGGTCGGTGAGGTTGCACAGCACCGCGTTGTCGGCGGGCAGTCGCTTGCGGGTCACCCCCGAGGCGACCATATTGGCATCGCAGATGATCGGCTTTCCTGCGTGCAGCGCGGCGCGCGCGGCGGCGACCACACCGGCGGAGAAGGCGATGTCGGGGGCCAGGTCGACCTGCCCGCAGCCGTGGATCATCCGCACCGCCACCCGTTCCACATCGGCGGGAAAACCGGCGAGATCCGCCTCGGCGCGGATCGTCGCGAACGAGCGCCGATAGATCTCGGCCCCGTCGGTGAGGTAGCTGGCACGCACGTCGGACATGGCGACAACCCTAGAACCTGGGTCTGACGTGGTGTCCGGCGGCTCAGGTACGGGGGCGTTCGAGAATGCGCGACATCACCAGCGAGCTGCGGGTGCGCCCGACGCGCGCGTTCTCCCTGATCCGCTCGACCGTCACCTCGATCTCGGCCATGTCGGTGGCCATCACGTGCACGAGCGCGTCGGCCTCACCCGCGATCGTCCACACTCCGACGACCTGTGGAATCGGTTCGAGGGTGCGCCGCAGCTCGGCCGGGGAGATGTTGTCGCGGTAGTAGACCTCGACGTAGGCCTCGGTTTTCCAGCCCAGCGCGGCCGGGTTGACCTGCGCGGTGAACCTGGTGATCTGTCCGCTCGCGACCATCTTGTCCACCCGCCGCTTCACCGCGGGCGCGGACAACCCGACCACCGAACCGATCTCCTGGAACGAGGCGCGGGCGTGGACGAGCAGCTCCGCGAGAATGCGCCGATCGATATCGTCCACGTCGCTCCTTCGTCGGCACGCAATGATTCCCCATTCTTACATCGAAATGCACAACGAATCGGTGTTCCGGGCGCAATGGGACGGCGATTACGGTCGGTGAAACCGTCCGCGCTGCCACCAGGAGTCCTGATGACCGCCGCCAGCCCCCTTCGTGTCTCAGCACCCGCGCGGACCGCCTCCCCGCGCCGTTATGTGCTGTGCCGCCCCGACCATTTCGAGGTCACCTACGCGATCAATCCGTGGATGGATCCGGCCGCTCCGGTCGACCGGGCCCGCGCGCTCGCCCAGTGGGAGATCTTGCGCGCGACCCTGGAAGCACACGGGCACACCGTGGAAACGGTGCCCGGCGAACCCGGTCTGCCGGATATGGTCTTCGCCGCGAACAGCGGCATCGTGATCGGTGGACACGCGCTCTCGGCCCGGTTCGCCCACCCCGAACGCGCCGCCGAGGGACCCGCCTTCCATCGGTGGTTCGCGGCCCGGGAACTGCGTGAGCTGGCCGCCGCGGCCGAAACCAACGAGGGGGAGGGCGATTTCGCGTTCGCCGGGCGGCGGATTCTGGCCGGTGTCGGGTTCCGCTGTTCGCTGTCGGCGCACGCGGAGGTGGAACGGTACTTCGACGTGCCGGTGGTGTCGCTCGAGCTGGTCGACCCGCGCTTCTATCACCTCGACACCGCGCTGATGGTCCTCGATGACACCACCGTGGCCTACTACCCGGCCGCGTTCAGCCCGGCCGCTCGCGAGGTGCTGACCGCCCTCTACCCCGACGCGATCCTCGCCGACGACAACGACGCGCTCTGCTTCGGCTTGAACGGGCTCAGCGACGGCGAACACGTCTTCCTCGACCCCGGCGCCACCGGTCTCATCGCGCAGCTGCGGGCGCGGGGATTCGTCCCCGTTGCGCTGGATCTGTCCGAACTGCGCAAGGGCGGCGGCGGCGTGAAGTGCTGCGTGCTCGAGCTGCACACCCGCCGCGACACGGCCGTGGGCTAGCCGGACCCCACCGCCACCGCCCACATACTGGGCCGATGGCACACCCCGAGCACAGCACCGAGGAACGGCGCGCGAGCTGGACCGAGCTGTTCTTCGACCTGGTCGCCGTGGCGGGTATCGGCCAGCTCACCCACCTGTTGCACCGCGGCCCCTCGCTGGGTGAATTCGGGCTGTATGTGGTGCTGTATCTGGCCTTCTGGGTGGTGTGGGCCTGTGTCACCGTGTACAGCAACGTCGCGGGCGAGCAGGCGCGCACCACGATGGTGTTCGGGTGCATGTTCGGTCTGTGCGTGATGATGGCCGCCGTCGACGGTGCCCCCGACGAGCACATGAACGTCTTCGCCGCGATCTATGTGCTGGTGCGGGTGGCGTCGTCGTCGGCGTGGCAGCGTGGCCAGATCGTGGTGGACTGGCCGATCGCGCAGATCGGCGCGGGCACCGTGCCCTGGCTGGTGTCGCTGTGGGTGCCCGCACCGTGGAAGTTCGTGCTGTGGGCGGTGGGGCTCGCGATCGACCTGTGGATCATGTTCGCCATCGACTCGGAACGGCTGATGGTCGATGCCGAACGGCGGGTGCGGGCCCGGTTGCGCCGCGGCGACGGAGGGCCGCCACGCGGCGGGTCGGGTCGACGCTCGCGCGAGACGACGCCACCGAAACTGCAAGCGCTGCACGCCGATGCGCCGCACCTGGGGGAACGGCTCGGCCAGTATCTGATCATCGTGCTGGGTGAAGGGGTGATCTCGGTGATCGCGGCGGTGTCGGCGGAGGAGTGGACCGTCGCGGTGTGCGTCATCGGGGCGGGATCGTTCCTGTGCCTGATCGCGATGTGGGCGCTGACCTTGCGCTACGGGTTCGTGCCGCGCCTGATGGGGCAGTCGCCGGGCGCTGTCGGTATGCCCTATCAGCGGGTGATGGCGGTTCACTGCGCGATCAGTGGTGCGATCGCGACCGTCGCCGCGGGGCTGGGTCTGGTCGCGGCGCACCCGTCGGGTCATCTGCCCGCCGGGCTCGGCTGGGTGCTCGGTGGTGGTGCCGCCGCCTTCTTCCTGGTGTGCGGCCTCGGTGGGGTGCGCAGCGCCGGGGCACGGTGGTTGCTGCGGTGGCCGGTGCCGTGCCTGGTGGTCGCGCTCGCGCTCGGTGGGGCGGCGCCGCACATCGGCGGGGTGTGGTTGGTGCTCGGCGTGATGGGCACCCTCGCCGCGGCGGTGGTCTCGGAGACAATGCGCTCAGCGCGTCCCGTGTAGCGACCTGGATCTGCTGAATGCCGTGCTACGCGTGCACTTTCCCGTGATCGATGCGACATCGGATCGGAGACGGGCAGTGCACGCGTAGCGCGGTGGTTCACTCGTACTCGGTACCGCCATCGCGCAGCACGTACGCGGCGGAGACGATCTTGCCGATCGCCCGGCCACCGAGAATCGGGGACTGGCGTTCGGTGGCAGGTCGCACCACCAAGCCCTCGCGGATGTTGGTTCCCGCGCCGCTGACGGTTTCGGTGCCCTCGGCCAGCTCCATGAGCAACTCCGCGTCGTAGGCGCCCTCGTAGAGGACCGGCACGCGCGAGACGGTGAGGCCGAGATCGTCGAGCAGGGCGCTGATCTCGTGATGGTCGAGCCAGCGGACCGGCGCCGCGCCGGTGTCCACCGCGATGTCGAACAGCCCGAAGCCGAGCGACTCGTCGTGCGCGGCGGACGCGCCGTAGTGCAGGTCCTGCACGCCCGCGCCGTACACCTCGCCGAACAGGCCGATGCGGTCGGCGTCGAGCGCGGCGGCGAGTTTGCGAGCGGTCTCGTCGAGCCCGTGGGCGCGGATCGCGCGCCAGTACAGGTTGCCGTCGGCCTCGGTCAGCGACAGCGACCGGCCACCGACCCCCTTGGACGACACCAGAATTCGGTCACCGTCACGCACATGGGTGATCAGGCAGGCGGTGCCGTGGATCTTCTCGGTCGCCACCACCGGTTCCCCCGGCGCGAAGATGCCGGGAAACCGCTTGATGTTCTCGACGTCGACCCACCGCAGCAGATCCGGCGCCGGCTCGACCTGACCCGACATCGAGACCGGTACCGGCGGAACCCATTTCACGATCCCGAGCGACTCGGCGAAGTCGGTCCGTGCGAGCGCGGCCGCCGCGAGATCCACTCCGTCCAGCGCGGCCGGGGTGCACACGATGCCCTGCGACACCTCGCCGCGCAGCCGCACCGCCTTCACCCGATTACGCAGCGAGCCCGCGAGTTTCCCGGTCAGGCCCAGCTCGGCGATCAGCTCGCCGGGCAGCACCGACTGTTCCGGAATGTAGATCGCGTGATCACCCGTCGTGAACTGACCCTTGGCGACCACGGCCCGGTACAGCCCTACCTGGGCCAGTTCGAGCCGATCGGCATTCGGATGTGGTACGACGACGAGCCGCTCGGCTGTCACCCGCAGTGTGGACATGGGAACCCCTCGTAGTGAGAAGGCAAGGGTACGAAACGATCCCGCGACCGTCGATCGAGTTTCGCTCGGCCGCCGTGAGGTCAGGGCGTGGTGGTCGCGTCGTCGGTGTCGACGCGATAGCCGTGATCGGTGGCGACGACATCGGTCACGGGACCGCGTGGGCGACCGCAGCGCCGATCGCACCCCGACCAGTGCTGGCGGCCCGCGACGGTGACGGATTCGGCCGCGACGAGTTCCATCGTGGGCCTGCGCTGCTCTAAAGCCGCAGTCGCGGTTCCGTTCTCGGGATCGGTTGAGGTGGCGGTGTGCTCGGTCGGCTCGTCGAGTCCGGCCGCTTCGGGCAGGACACGGTCGGATTCGACGGCGGCGGCCAGGTCGGCGCGAACATCGGTGCGCGATTTCGCGCAGCCGGGGCGTCCGGCACACGCGCTGACCTGCAACCACGGCGAATTCGCATCGAAGATCAGGCCCATCGGCGCCAGTACCCGCACCACGGTTTCAGCCGGTCCCTCGTCGAGGTCGGTGATCACCAGGCTGCGCCAGGGGGTGACGAAGACGGGCCGTTCGACAGCGGCGAGGAATTCGGTCGTCCTGGCCGACAACGTGCCGAGCGGCACCCCGGCGCCGAGCGTGACGAGGCCGTCCTCCTGATCGAGCCAGCCGATCGGAACAGCGTGTGTCGCACCGAGTTCGAGCGGTTCGCCGACGGGCGAGCGGTCGAGCGTCTCGACCACCGATTCGACCCCGCCCGCAATCTCGTGCAACCGCCACTGCCCCGACTCGCTGGTCCCCCGCAGATCGAGAAAGCCGCGCGCCGCGTCGAGCATCACGTCGACCGCGTCGCCCGCGGTGACCCGAAGCCCGGTGTCGGAGCCCGCCAGCAGCAGCGCGAACTCGTCGGCGCCCACCGCCTGAACGCCGATGTCACCGCGCAGCGTGCTCACATCACCGCGTCCGTCGTCGAGGGTGAACAGCACGCGTCCCGGCAGCTGCGCCAGCTGCGGATCGCCGCGCAATCCGGCGTCGAGGTCGATCGCGAGCCCGTGCACGTCCGCGAACCCGCCGACTCGCCCGGACAGCGGTGAGGCCACGATATTGCGCACCCGCTCGTGGGTCTCGCTGGGCAGCAGACCCGCCGCACCCAGCCGTTGCGCGAGTTCGGAGGCGTCCCGGACCTGCCGCAGCTGAATATTTCCCCGCGAGGTCAGCTCGAGGTTCCCGTTGCCCAGGTCACGCGCAGCGTCGGCCAATGCCTGCAGCTGCGCCGATGTCAACCGCCCGCCCGGCACGCGGATCCGCGCCAACGGCCCGTCGGCAGCGTGATGCAACCGCAGAACCCCTGGGCAAGAATCGGGCGCGCTCCTGGTCATGATGCTCAAGCCTACGACGCACCCGCTACGGCCCGTACCGCACCGTGCGGGGCCGCCGCCCGCTCCGCCCAGCGGCGAGGTCGCCCGCCCGCGCGGTCCGGCGGATGTGACGGGGCCCTCTCGCGTGACGGGGCGATTCGCGGGTAGTCGCTAGGGTGAGTGGCGGATCCTTCGCCGGCCGAGTACTGACAGGAGAGTCGCCGCATGCTGCGTGAATTCGTGGACAAGCGTGTCGTTCCCGCGCTCGACAGGGTCGCGCAGGCCCAGGCGCCGGTGGTGCACCGCTACGTCGACTGGCTGGGCCGCAGGCACCCGCAGGACGCGCCGGTGGAGATCGTGCAGCGGCTCTCGCGCCAGTACCTGGTGGTCGTCACCGCCAGCGGCGTCACAGTGGGGCTCACCGCCGCGGTGCCCGGGGTGGGCACGGTGCTGGGTCTGGCCGCGACCGGAGTGGACACCCTCGTGTTCCTCGAGGCGTCGTCGGTGCTGTCCGTCGGCGCCGCCGCGGCGTACGGCCTCGAACCCGACGACTCGCGGCAAGCGCACCTGGTGTCGAAGGTCGTGCTCGGCGACGCGGGCACCAAGGTGCTCGACGAGACCGCGGGCCACAAGACGGGCCAGTGGCTCTCGGTCGTCACCGACCACATCCCCGGTCTGGCGAGCATGCCCGATTCCCCGGCCAAACGGTTCATCGTCAACTACCTGGTCAAACGCACACTGCTGCTGTTCGGCACCCTGATTCCGGCGGGAATCGGTGCGGTGATCGGTGGCGTGGGCAACAACGCTCTCGGTCAGCTGGTGGTCGCGAACGTGTACCGCAATCTCGGCACGGGTTCCCCGGAGATGGTCGCCGCGGGCACCGGCCGACCGACGACTTGACCTTCGACTCACTCGAACCCCGATCATGAACCGGTGCCCGACACCGAGCTGATCACCATCGGAGCCTTCGCCCGCGCCTGCGGCCTGAGCGCCAGTGCCCTGCGCTTCTACGCGGACGCCGGCATCCTGGCCCCCGCCGTCGTCGACGGGGTTACCGGCTACCGCTACTACGCCCCGGAACAGTCCGCTCCCGCCCGCCTGCTGCGTCACCTGCGCGCGATGGACATGCCACTGCCCGCGGTGACCGCCCTGCTCGCCGAACCCGATCCCGCCCGTGCGCTCGTCCTCCTCGACGCGCACCTCGCCGACCTGGACCGGCACCAGGGCGAGGTCCGCGCCGCTGCCGCGGCCGCCCTCGGCGCCCTCCTGGCCACCCACGGATCGGCGTCCGGAGTCGGTGGGAGCGGGCATCGCGACCAAGTCTCGGTGCCGACCGGTGATCGAGGCAGTGCTCGATCGCCGCTCGTGCGAAACCCGGAGTCGGAGCGAGGTCTGCCGGGAACGCGCGACGACATGTGGGTGCGCGGACCGGTGCTGGCGGCGGCGATCGACCAGGTCGCGACGGCCACGGTCGCCGATCCGGATCTGGCGGTACTCGACACGATGCTGTTCGAGACCGACGGGCACCAGCTGATCCTCACCGCGACGGATCGCTACCGCCTGGCGACCCGCACCGTCCGCCCCACCCGCGCCGGTGCCGCGGTCTGGAACGCGACGGTGGACGCCGACGACCTCCGTGCGGCCGCGTCCTGGTTGCGTCGCCGGCACGTGGTCGCGATCCGACCCCATCGCGACAGCATCGAATTCCGCATGGCCACCACGGATTCAGTCGACCGAGACCGCACGGGCGGAGGCGGTGAGCCGGCGACGCGCCACGCCGCCCAGCCCGATGGCACCCGCTGCCGCTGCCGCCGATCGACCCACGACTTCCCCGACTACCGAGCGATGCTGGCCGCGCTCGCCCCCGTGCGGACCCGCGTCGTGCTCACTCGTGCGGCGCTGCTCGACGCCATGGAACACGCCGACTCGCCCACGGTGGTCCTGCACACGACCGACTCCGGTTCCGTATCCGTGACGGCCGCCGGTCCGTGGACGGCGCACGCCTCACCGACACGCTCCGCCTCGACGGGCGGTCCGGTCGAGCAGGAGAGTTCGAGCGCCGAGGCCGCCGCGTGCGCGGAACCGGGTGCGGCGCGGCACATCCCACAGGCGACAGTCACCGGCCCTGCAATGACGATCCATTTCGCCGTCACCACCCTCTACCCGGCCGTCGCCACCGCCGTCGGACCCGACGTGATGCTCGACCTCATCGCCCCCGACCAGCCTGTTCTGATCCGCTCCGCCGACGACGGCGACTTGTCGACCCTGGCCATGCCGTGCAGACCCGAACCCACCGAGGAGACCTCCCGATGACCACCGCTGACCCGATCATGAACCGAATCACCCAGGGAGTCACCGACTTCCGCACCGGCGACGCCGAATGTGCCCGCACGACGCTGCTCGAGGTCTGGGCCGAGGTAGGCCCCGCCGGTGACCCGCTGCACCGCTGCACCCTCGCTCACTACCTGGCCGACGTCTACGACGACCCGGCCGAAGCCCTGGTCTGGGACGTTCGAGCCCTCGACGCCGCCGACGCCCTCACCGACACCCGCCTGAACGACCACCACGCGGGCCTGCGGGTCGCCGGCTTCTACCCCTCGCTGCACCTCAATCTCGCCGACAACTTCCGCCGCCTCGGCGCGTTCCCCGCCGCCACCCGCCACCTCGACGCCGCCCGCGAACGCCTCGACATCCTCCCGGACGACGACTACGGCGCTTTGATCCGCGACGTCGTCGCCGAGCTCGCCGTGTCCATCGCGGCCGAAGACACCACCCGGCGGCCCACCCATTGACGACAGCGACCGGCTGAGCACCGCCTCGCGGATCGAGATCATCAGGCAGTGGCGCGGAGTCCTCGCGCCATCGCCTGCTGATCGATTGTCCAGCGGCGGGGAGCGGGCTGGAAAGTTGCGGGCGGGACTGGCCCAGTAGCATCGTCTTGCTCGGCGGGCGTCGAGGAAACCGGTGGAAATCCGGTGCGGTCGCGCCACTGTGAACAGCCAGACCCTCCCCGGCGAGCACCGCATACCCCGATGGGCGCGTAACCCGAGGAAGGTCTCACCCTGTGATCCTGCTGCTGTCCACCTCCGACACCGACCTGCTGAGCGCCCGCGCGAGCGGCGCCGAGTACCGCTGGGGCAATCCCGCGCGGCTGCTCGTGGAGGATCTGCCGGAACTGCTCGACGGCGCTGATCTGGTGATCGTGCGAATCCTCGGTGGCAAGCGCGCCTGGGAAGAGGGCCTCGACGCGATCCGGGCGAGCGGCGTGCCGATGGTGGCGCTGGGTGGCGAGATCGCACCCGACGCCGAGCTGATGGAATGCTCGACGGTGCCGGTCGGTGTCGCGGCCGACGCGCACAACTACCTCGCCGCGGGCGGCGCCGAGAACCTGCTGCAGCTGCACAACTTCCTGTCCGACACGGTGTTGCTGACCGGGCACGGTTTCGAACCGCCCGCGCAGCTGCCCACCTGGGGCGAGCTCGACCGGTCCTCGCGGATCCTCGAACCGCACGCCCCGACGGTCGCCGTGGTCTACTACCGCGCCCAGCATCTCGCGGGCAACACCGCCTACATCGAGGCGCTGTGCAAGGCGATCGAGGCCAAGGGCGCTCGCCCGCTCCCGGTCTACGCGGCCTCGCTGCGCACCGCCGAATCCGAACTCCTCACTCTGCTCGGTCGCGCCGACGCCCTCGTGGTGACCGTCCTCGCGGCGGGTGGCAGCAAGCCCGCGACCGCCTCGGCCGGCGGTGACGACGAAGCCTGGGATGTGGCCGCGCTCGCCGCGCTGGACGTGCCGATCCTGCAGGGCCTGTGCCTGACCAGCGGGCGCGCGCAATGGGAAGCCAACGACGACGGCCTGTCGCCGCTCGATGTCGCGACCCAGGTCGCGGTGCCCGAATTCGACGGCCGCATCATCACGGTGCCGTTCTCCTTCAAGGAGTTCGACGCCGATGGTCTGTCCGCCTATGTTCCCGACGCCGAACGGTGTGCCCGCGTGGCGGGGATCGCCGTACGGCACGCCCGCCTGCGTCACATCCCGGCCGCGGACAAGCGGATCGCGATCATGCTCTCGGCGTATCCGACCAAGCACGCCCGCATCGGCAATGCCGTCGGTCTCGACACCCCGGCCAGCGCGATCCGCCTGCTCACCGAACTGCGTTCCGCCGGTTATGATCTCGGCGATATCGACGAGATCCCCGGCCTGGTGGAACGGGACGGTGACGCGCTGATCCACGCCCTGATCGCCGCGGGTGGTCAGGACCCGGAGTGGTTGAGCGCGGAACAACTGGAGGGCAACCCGATTCGCATCGGCGCCGCCACCTACACCCGCTGGTTCGAGTCGCTGCCCGAGGACCTGCGCGAGGCCGTCGTCGAGGCGTGGGGGCCGC
The DNA here is from genome assembly GCF_042794235.1 of Nocardia sp. NPDC056541. Taxonomy (NCBI): domain Bacteria; kingdom Bacillati; phylum Actinomycetota; class Actinomycetes; order Mycobacteriales; family Nocardiaceae; genus Nocardia; species Nocardia sp. NPDC056541. The sequence goes on along the minus strand of NZ_JBHTUD010000001.1, from coordinate 436,810 downwards.
CGCCCGGCGAACTCTACGTCGACCGGTCGGCCGATCCCCAGGGCGAGATCGTCATCGCCGCACTGCGTTTCGGCAATGTGGTGCTGATGGTGCAGCCGCCTCGCGGGTTCGGGGAGAACCCCGTCGCGATCTACCACGATCCCGATCTGGCGCCGAGTCACCACTATCTCGCCGCCTACCGCTGGCTGTCCGCGCCCGACGGTTTCGGCGCCGACGCGATGGTGCACCTGGGCAAGCACGGCAACCTGGAGTGGCTGCCCGGCAAGACCCTCGGCATGTCCGCCTCCTGCGGTACCGACGCGGCGCTGGGTGATCTGCCGCTGATCTACCCGTTCCTGGTCAACGACCCCGGCGAGGGCACCCAGGCCAAGCGTCGTGCGCACGCCACCCTCGTCGACCATCTGATCCCGCCGATGGCGCGCGCCGAAACCTATGGCGACATCTCCCGTCTGGAGCAGCTGCTCGACGAGCACGCCAACATCTCCGCCCTGGATCCGGCCAAACTGCCCGCCATCCGTCAGCAGATCTGGACGCTGATGCGCGCGGCGAAGATGGACCACGACCTCGGCCTCGCCGAACGCCCCGAAGAGGACGTCTTCGACGACATGCTGCTGCACGTCGACGGCTGGCTGTGCGAGATCAAGGACGTCCAGATCCGCGACGGCCTGCACATCCTGAGCGAGGCTCCCGAGGGGGAGATGGAACTCGACCTGGTGCTGGCCATGCTGCGTGCCCGTCAGCTGTGGGGCGGCGAGCAGAATGTGCCGGGCCTGCGAGAGGCGCTGGGGCTCAGTGAATCCGGCGACGAGGCCCGCGTTCGCGTGGATGTGGTCGAGGCCCGTGCTCGCGAACTGCTCGGTGCGTTGCAGGCGACGGACTGGTCGGTCGACGCGGTTGAGCAGCTGGTCGCGGACTTCGAGACCGCGATCCTGGACGGGCACCGCGCCGCAGCGTCGAGCACGAACCTCGCCGTGGTGGTCGCCGACGCCGAGCGGCTGGACCAGGTCGCCACCATCTTGCGGTTCGCCGCCACCGAGGTCGTGCCGCGCCTGCGTGAGACCAGCATCGAGATCCCGCGTGTGCTGCATGCGCTCAACGGCGGGTTCGTTCCGGCGGGCCCCAGCGGTTCCCCGCTGCGTGGTCTGATCAACGTGCTGCCGACCGGTCGCAACTTCTATTCGGTCGACCCCAAGGCTGTCCCGTCGCGGTTGGCCTGGGAAACCGGTCAGGCGATGGCGGAATCGCTGCTGGCCCGCTACCTTGCCGACCACGGCGAGTACCCGAAGTCGGTCGGGTTGTCGGTGTGGGGCACCTCGGCCATGCGCACCTCCGGCGACGACATCGCCGAAGTGTTCGCGCTGCTCGGTGTCCGGCCGGTGTGGGACGAGGCGAGCCGCCGCGTCACCTCGCTCGCGGTGATCGAACTCGAAGAACTCGGGCGCCCGCGCGTCGACGTCACGGTTCGCATCTCCGGGTTCTTCCGCGACGCCTTCCCGCACGTGCTGGCGCTGCTCGACGACGCGGTCCGCCTCGTCGCCGATCTCGACGAGCCCGCCGAGTCGAATTACATTCGCGCACACGCGCAATCGGACCTCGCCGAGCACGGTGACACCCGGCGCGCCACCACGCGCATCTTCGGGTCCAAGCCCGGCACCTACGGCGCGGGCCTGCTCCAGCTCATCGATTCCAAGAGCTGGCGCACCGACGACGACCTCGCGCAGGTCTACACCACCTGGGGTGGTTACGCCTACGGCCGCGACCTCGACGGCGCCCCCGCCGCCGACGACATGCGCACCGCCTACAAGCGCATCGCGGTCGCCGCCAAGAACACCGACACCCGCGAACACGACATCGCCGACTCCGACGACTACTTCCAGTACCACGGCGGCATGGTCGCGACCGTGCGCGCGCTGACCGGCAAGAATCCCGAGGCTTACATCGGCGACTCGACCCGCCCCGATGCCGTGCGCACCCGCACGCTCTCGGAGGAGACCGCTCGCGTGTTCCGTGCCCGCGTGGTGAACCCGCGCTGGCTCGAGGCGATGCGCAGGCACGGGTACAAGGGCGCCTTCGAAATGGCGGCCACCGTCGACTACCTGTTCGGCTACGACGCCACCACCAACGTCGTCGCCGACTGGATGTACGAGAAGCTCTCCGAGAGTTATGTGTTCGACGACGTGAACCGCAAGTTCATGGAGCAGTCCAACCCGTGGGCCCTGCACGGTATCACCGAACGGCTCCTGGAGGCCGCCGAGCGCAAGCTGTGGGAGCACCCCGAGCAGGAGACCCTGGACAAACTGCGGCAGGTCTACCTGGAAACCGAGGGTGAGCTGGAGTGACCGCACTTGCCGCAAAACTGCAACACGTTCTAGTGTGAGGCATGGTGCGCCGTGGCGATCCCGCCCGGCGCCCGCGGAGGAAAGGGGCACGATGAGTAGCTCCCCTGGCTATTTCACGCACGCGGACGGCGTCTACACGCCGATGCGGTACTCGCTGAGCCTGTGGGCGCCCAGCACGCTGTCCGGGCCGCCGGTGTGCGGGTTGATGGCGCGCGAGGTGGAGGCGGGGTACTGCACCGGCGGGTTCGCCCCGGCGCGACTGACCGTCGACCTGCACCGTCCGGTGCCCGCCGTGCCGCTGACCATCGCCAGCGAACTGGTCCGCGACGGCAACCGGGTCCGCTCGGTGAGCATCGTCGTGCGTGCCGACGGCGAGATCGTCGCCCGTGGCAGCGCGCTCCTGCTGAAGCGTTCGACCCAGCCGCCAGGCGAGGTGTGGCGCCCGGACCGGGATCGGCCGCTGCCGCCTCCGAGTGCGCTGGCCACCATCGACCAGACGATGCACCTGTTCGGCAGTGACGGGCAGGGGTGGTCGATGAATATGACCGAACATCAGAACGACGCCCGCAAACGCAAGTGGGTGCGCAATATTCCGGTCGTCGCGGGGGAGCCGTCGTCGCCGTTCTGCTACGCGGCGATGACCGGCGAGCAGACCAGTCTGGTCACCAACGGGGCACCGAGGGCATCGGTTTTATCAACACCGATGTATCTATCACGTTCTCGCGCATGCCCGTCGGTGACGAAATGGGCCTCGAGGCGGAGAGCCACCTCAGCGACGACGGGATCGCGGCGGGCGCGGCGGTGCTCTACGACGAGCGCGGCGCGTTCGGCATCTGCACGACGACCGCGCTGGCCAACGAACGCAGGCAGATCCGCGGCGATGTCATCGACGAGCTGTCGGAGTCGTTCGCGGCGGACGCGCTCGGGCAGCCGCAAGTCCGGTGAACGCCGTCGCGTACAGGATCGTGCCGGTCGTCGTGGTGGCGAGCAGGTAGCCCTGCGTGATCGACCGGGCGACGGGAACCGGCGACAGCGCCGCGGCCAACCGTCAATGCCCCGCTGAGCCGAGCCTCACGCTTTCGGTGCCGCGAACGTGGGCGGAGGGCGGGTGTCACCGCAGTGACGTGGACACCGACCGGACAAGCGCCTCGGCATACGGACGTGGTGCGGGCTCGGCATCGGGGCCGGTGGCGTAGTAGCGCAAGAACGCCTCGTGGAAGCAGGCGCCGTTCAACAGTGCCGCAGCGGTGTGGGGATCGGCCGTCGCGGCGATCCGGCCCAGTTCCTGTTCGGCCCGCAGATATCCGGCGATCGACTCGACCGCCCGATCGGGCCCCGCACCATGGCGGCTCATCGCGTCGCGATGCGCTGCCATGCGCTGCGGGTCGGCCAACAGTGCGCCCAGCATCGGAATGGATCGCTGGTAGAACGTGAGCGTCGCGGCGGCGAGTTCGGTGAGATTGCCTTCGACCGTTCCCGCGCCTGCGGCGATGGTCACGCGTGACGGCCCGGGCACTCGTTCCTGGAGGACGGCCAATAGCAGGCGCTCTTTGTCCCCGAAGTACTTGTACAGCGTGGGTTCCGAGACGCCGCTCGCGTGCGCGATCTCCTTGGTGGTCGCCTGCGCGACACCGCGCGTCCGCAGAATCTCGGCCGCGGCGTCGAGGATCCGATCCCGTGTGCTCACCCGTGATCCTTCCGGCACTGGACAGTTAGTGAATACTAGCCCACACTGTGGTTAGTAATCACTAACCCTGTTCGACCTGGAGGTACGCGATCGTGTCGCGAAAGATTCCGAAGAAGCCGATTGCCGTTGCCGCGGTCATGGTCTTGGTCGGCGTGCTGGGCGCGGTCGGCGCCGTTGTCTACCTCACGTTTCTGCGGTCGGCAGAGAACTCGCCGTCCCTGGCCTGTGATGGGGGAAGGCCGTCCGGCTCAGGGCCGGTGGTGGTCGCGGCGGGAGCGAGCATGACCCAGGGCACGCTCGGCGCGAATTGGGTCGGCGCGCTGCGCGATCGGCCCGAATTCGCCGGCTACACGTTCGTCAACGCCGGGGTGAACGGCAATACCGCCGCCGATCTACTCGGCCGGGTCGACACCGATGTGGTGCGCTGCCGTCCGGACGCCGTCGTTCTGCTGGTGGGCACCAACGACGTGCGCGCCGACGTGTCTGTCGATCGGTATCGCGCCGATCTCGGCGCACTTGTGGGTCGCATCGGATCCCGGACGTCCGCGCGGATCGCACTGCTCTCGTTGCCGCCCCTGGGGGAGGATCTCGATGCCCCGATCAATCACCGTCTCGCCGACTTCAATGCCGCGATCGAGAACGTCGCGACCACGGCCGGTATCGGCTATCTTCCCGTCAACGAGCAGTTCGCGGACCGCTTACGCCGATCTGCCAGTGCTACAACGACATTCGATTTCGGCTTTTCGCTCGCCTTCCGCGCCGCGGCGAAGCACTACCTACTCGGCCGAACGTGGGACGACGTCGCCCACAGTCATCATCTCGAACTCTTGGTGGACCACATCCACCTCAGTGACCAGGGTGGGGCCATTGTCACCGAGCTGGTCGGCAGATGGCTGGCAGCCGCGTCGTGAGCTACGCGGAGATCAGGGTCACGATGAGTTCGTCGGCGATCGACTCGGCCTTCACCATGCCGGTGCCCAGGTAGAGGGTCGCCGCGCGGGGGCGGCCGTCGGCCAGTGGTACGACCGAGACCGCGTCGACGCGGCGGCCCGCGAGCTCGTCGTAGGGTGACTCGTCGGTGACGTCGAAGGCGGTGTACTTGCCGGAGTTGGCGACGTATTCGATGTTCACCGGGTCGACCAGCGGCTCGAACGGGTCGCGCCACGGTGCGCCGCCGATGCGCAGTTCCGCACCGTCGACGCCGGCGTCGAAGAGCAGGGTCGAACCGTTGTGGAAGGTGAATTCGATCGGGCCCTCGGTGCGGTCGATCTCGTCGCCCAGGACATAGAACATCCGGCGGACGGCGACGATGGTCCCGTCGACCGCGGCATTGAGCGCGGTGCGGCCGTGCTCATCGGTGTCGGACATAGGTTTTCCTCTGCAGCGGTCGATGCCGGGCGGATGAAACATCATGTCGCCGCGCGGCCACCGCACGCAACTCGGCCCCGGCGTGTTCGTCCCGCGCACGACGCGCCGCCGCCCCGCTCGTAGAGTGGAACCCATGGTGGACCACGACACCACCGACGCGGTGGCGCGCGCGGCCGAGCTGCTGCGCGGGCGCCGCACCGTGGTGATCTCCGGCGCCGGGCTGAGCACCGACAGCGGGATTCCCGATTACCGCGGTCCCGGCTCGCCGCCGCGCACGCCGATGACCTATCAGCAGTTCGTCGGTGACCCGGTGTTCCGGCAGCGGTATTGGGCGCGTAACCACATCGGCTGGCGGCGGATGGACGCTGCCCGGCCCAACCCCGGTCATCGCGCTGTCGCCCAGCTGGAGCGGGCGGGTGCGGTATCGGGAGTGATCACCCAGAACGTGGACCTGCTGCATATGAAGGCGGGGGCGCGTCAGGTGATCGATCTGCACGGAACGTATGCGCGAGTGCGTTGTCTGCGGTGCGAGAATCTGATATCCCGAATGACCCTCGCGCAACATCTCGAAGCGGCCAATCCCGGTTTCGCGGACAATGTTTCGGCGGGCGCCACCGGTATCGAAGTGGCACCCGACGCCGATGCCGTGGTGACCGATACCGACCGATTCCGGATGGTCGATTGCCTGGCGTGCGGCGGAATGCTCAAACCCGACATCGTGTATTTCGGTGAGAATGTGCCGCCGGACCGGGTGGCAGCCGCTTTCGGCCTGGTCGAACGAGCACAGGCGATCCTGGTGGCCGGTTCCTCGTTAACGGTGATGTCGGGCCTGCGATTCGTGCGCAGAGCCGCGAAAAACGGTGTGCCAGTGGTGATCGTGAATCGTGGACGTACCCGCGGCGACGACCTCGCCACCCTCCGGATCGACGCGGGCTGCTCGGAAACTCTGTGCGCGCTGGCCGAACTCGGCCGCTGAATTCCCGCGCGCCGAACTGACAGTTCACAGCCCCGCGGCCTATCGTTTCCGGGTGAAACGAACGGTAACTTGATCCCTCGGTGAAGGCGGCGAATCCGACGTGGGTAAGCTCTGCGCACCAGTGCATGAAGAGTTCCACCCGCGGCGCAATGTTTTCCTCGCAGCGGGGTTGTCGGCCCTCGTGTGGGCCGAATGATCGACCCCCACTTGCCAGCCGATCAGAACCAGGGCTTTTCCATGACCGATACCGTCGTTGCCGAATCACGCCTCACGCACCGCCAGACACTCACCATCCTGTCCGGGCTGCTACTGGGGGTGTTCCTCGCCGCGCTCGATCAGAACATCGTCAGCGTCGCCATCGTCCGGATCGCGAACAGTCTCGACGGGTTCGACGAACAGGCATGGGCGACAACGGCATACCTGATCACGGCCACCGTCACCACGCCGCTCTACGGCAAGCTCGCCGACATCTACGGGCGCAAACCGTTCTATCTGCTGGCGATCGCTCTGTTCGTGATCGGCTCGGCCGCCTGCTGCTTCGCGACCACCATGTATCAGCTGGCCGGGTGCAGGGCCTTTCAGGGGCTGGGCGCGGGCGGGTTGATGTCGCTGGCGTTCACCATCGTCGGTGACATCGTGCCGCCGCGCGAACGGGTCCGCTACCAGGGATATTTCCTCATGGTGTTCGGCATCGCGACAGTGCTCGGCCCGGTGGTCGGTGGCTTCCTGTCCGATTACGAGAGCCTCGGTGGCATCGAGGGCTGGCGCTGGGTGTTCCTGGTGAACGTGCCCGTCGGTGTGCTGGCGTTCCTCGTGGTCGCGAAGGTGCTGAACGTGGGGCACACCCGCCAACGCAGCCGGATCGACTGGTTCGGCGCGATCACCCTCATCGTGGGTGTGGTGCCGCTGCTGATCGTGGCCGAGCAGGGGCGGATCTGGGGGTGGACCGCGCCGAAATCGCTGCTCTGCTACGGCATCTGCGCGGGCGGGCTGCTGCTGTTCGTCCTGGTCGAATTCCTCATGAAGGACTCGGCGCTGATCCCGCTGCGGCTGTTCCGCAGCTCCACGTTCAGCATCGCGATCCTCGGCGGGTTCCTCGTGGGCGTCGCGATGTTCGGCGCGATCACGATGGTTCCGCAGTATCTGCAGGTCGTGCGTGGTTTCTCACCGACCGAGGCGGGGCTGCTGATGTTGCCGCTGGTCCTCGGGATCATGGTGGGCGCGCAGATCTCGGGGCTGATCACGAAAGCCACCGGCCGCTACAAGGTGCTGCCGGTGCTCGGTGCGCTGATCCTGGCGATCGGGTGCGCGCTGTTCGCCAGGATCACCTATGACGGTCCGCTGTGGCAGCCGCTGGCCTTCAGCGCGATCATGGGTTTCGGGCTCGGTGGCTGCATGCAGACGCTGGTCATCGCCGCGCAGAACGCGGTCGGGCGCACCGAGATGGGTGTGTCGACCGCGGCGGCGACGTTCTTCCGTCAGCTCGGCGGGACCCTCGGGGTCGCGGTGTTCCTGACCGTGCTGTTCGACGGGCTGCCCGCGTCGATCCTGGAAGCCTTCGGTGGCAGTCTGCCGCCCGGTTTCGACGGCGCGCGCCTCGACGGCCTGCTGAGCGATACCAGCGGCATCGCCACGCTGCCCGACGAGTTGCGGATCCCGATCCTCGAGGGATTCACCGACTCGATGCACAGCGTGTTCCTGCTCGCCGCCGACCTCGCCGTGGTGGCCTGCCTGGTGCTGGTCTTCATGAAAGAGATTCCGCTGCAGGAGGATCCGGCGCCGGACGATCAGTCCGATGCCACCGCGCTGCGCGATGTGAGCCTGCACGACGCGCACGAGATGGCGGGCGAACTGCACCCCGTCGCCACCGGTCGGGTGATCGCGGGGCTGTTGCGCCGCGACGACGCGCGTCCGGTACCCGCCGCGACGCTCACCCTGATCGATCAGCACGGGCATCAGGTGGCCCGTGGCAACGGCGACGCCGACGGTGCGTACGTGATCGAGGCGCCCCGGCCGGGCAACTATGTACTCATCGCCGCGGCGGCCGGGCATCAGCCCGAAGCGGTGAGCGTGTCGATCGGGGAGCGTGCCCAGCACGTCGACCTCATGCTCACCGGCGCGGGTGAACTCACCGGGATCGTGCGATCGGCGCGGCGCGGCGAACCGCTCTGGGGTGCCACGATCACGCTGACCGATCCCGAGGGCGAGGTGGTGGGCGCGGCGATCACCGGCGAAGACGGCACCTACGTGTGCCGCGACGTCGTGAGCGGTACCTACACCCTGGTCGCGGTCGCCGATCACATGCGGCCGGCGGCAGTCGCGCTGACCGTGCCGGAGACGGGCTCGCTGCATCGCGACATCGACCTCGAACCGATGGCCATCCTCCTGGGCTCGGCCTGGGTGGACGGTGACCGCCCCGTCGCCGATGTGCAGATCACGGTCCTGGACTCGGGCGGCGATCCGGCAGCGACGGCGCGCACCGACGAGAAGGGGCGGTACCTGGTACCTGACCTGCCGGAGGGGGAGTACACGGTGGTCGCCCGCGGCTACCCGCCCGTCGCGAGTCAGGTATCGGTGACCCGCGGCGAGATCACCCATGATGTGACGCTGGGATACGAGAACGAGGAGTCGATGAACCGCCGGTAGGCGGGTCGAGCGCAGCATCGGGCAGGGTGCGCGGCGTGCCGATCAGGCGGACTCGGCGACCTGTTCGTCGCGGTAGGACTCGGCCAGCTCGGTCAGGGGAATCGAGAGGGCCTCGGCCAGACCGACGACCGTGCCGAAGGCCGGTGAGGGCAGCCGTCCCGACTCGATCTTGCGCAGCGTTTCCGGGGAAATACCCGCTCGCAGGGCCACCTCGGCGAGGTCGCGGTCGCCGCGAGCGGTGCGAAGGCGGCGGCCGAGACGGCGGCCTGCTTCGACCTGCGCGGGGCTGAGCGGGAGTCGGACCATGCGACCGATGGTATGTCCTCGCGAACACGATGGCCAAGCTGAGTAGGGATCTCCGTTTTCGCCTCGCCCGGGCGGTGGCGGTGGTAGGTGTCAGGGGAGGACATCGAAGTTCGAAAGGTATGGGTATGACACGACGGTTCGAGGGCAAGGTCGTTTTCGTGACGGGAGCGGCGCGTGGGCAGGGCAGGGCCGAGGCGGTGCGCTTCGCCGAGGAGGGTGCCGACGTGATCGCGATCGACGCGTGCGCGGAGTTCGCCAGCACCAGCTACGCGGGCGCGACCGAGGCGGATCTGGCCGAGACCGTGAAGCTCGTCGAAGCGGCGGGCGCCGAGATCGTCGCGAGCAAGGTCGATGTGCGCGATTTCGACGGGCTGTCCGCGGCGCTGGCGGCGGGCATCGAGCAGCTGGGCAGACTCGATGTGGTGGTGGCCAACGCGGGCATCTGTTCGGCGGCGATGTCGTGGGAGATCACCGCCGAGCAGTGGCAGGAGACCATCGACGTCAACCTGACGGGCGTGTTCCACACCGCGAAAGCTGCTGTGCCCCATTTGATCGCGCAGGGCGAGGGTGGCGCGATGGTGTTCATCAGTTCGGTGGCGGGTCTGAAGGGCACGCCGTTCACCGGCCACTATGTCGCGACCAAGCACGCGATCACGGGTCTGGCCAAGACGATGGCGAACGAGCTCGGCGCGCACCGGATCCGGGTGAACACCGTCCATCCCGCGGGCGTGGCGAGCGGCATGCAGATCAACGAGATGGGCCCGCTGTTCGAGGAGTACGGCGCCACTCTCGCGCCCATCTTCATGAACGCCCTGCCCAGCCACATCTGTCAGCCCGAGGAGATCGCGGCGACCGTGGCCTGGTTGTGCTCGTACGAGGCGAGCCAGATCACCGGTGCGCAGATTCCGGTGGACATGGGCAACCTGAACCGCTGATTTTGGTATTTTTATACCGGCGCGGCTAGTGTCGGTATGAAAATACCAAGTGGAGGCGTGATGGTGGAGCTGAAATCACCCGCGGAGATCGAGCGCATGCGGGTGACCGGCCGGTTCGTCGCCGACGTGCTGGCCGGGGTGCGCGACCGTGCGGCGGTCGGGGTGAACCTGCTCGAACTGGAAGCGTATGTGCGGGAACGGATTCGCGAGCGTGGGGCGGTGTCGTGCTACTGGGACTACTCGCCGTCGTTCGGGCGCGGGCCGTTCCGCAACACGGTGTGTCTGGCCGTGAACGATGCGGTGCTGCACGGGCTTCCGCACGACTACGTCTTGCTCGACGGCGACCTGCTGACGGCTGATCTGGCCGTGTCGATCGACGGCTGGGTCGCCGACTCGGCGATCTCGTTCATCGTCGGTACCCCCTCGCCCGCGGACGAGCGACTGGTCAGGGCCACGGAAGAGGCCCTGACCGCCGGGATCGCGGCCGCGCAACCCGACAACCGGATCGGCGATATCTCCGCCGCGATCGCGAACGTCGCTCGCGGGTACGGATACCCGGTCAATACCGAGTTCGGCGGGCACGGGCTCGGGCGGACGATGCACGAGGATCCCCATATCGCCAACGACGGCAGGGCCGGGCGCGGGTTCCGGCTGCGGCCCGGTCTCACGGTGGCCATCGAGCCGTGGTTCGCGGCGAGCACGGCGAAGGTCTACACCGACGCCGACGGATGGACCATCCGCTCGGCCGACGGCTCCCGCTGCGCGCACAGCGAGCACACCATCGCCGTCACCGCCGACGGCCCACGGATCCTCACCTCCCACGACTGATCGATCGGCTCCGGACGTGCCGACGCTTGCTAGCGGGGTCGGCGGTCGACGAAGGCGTTGCCGGTGAGAACCGGGACGGTGGCGTCGGCGTCGCGTTCGATCGCGATGGCCACATCCTCGGCGAAGCCGATCGCGGCGAGTTCGCGGCCGGACGCGCACTCCGTGATCAGCGCGCCCACGTCGGCTGCCGCCTCGAATGCTGCCGCAGCCATGTGTGTTTCGGGGGACGGAGTAGTGATGCCGCGATCGATCAGCGCGGCGGCGAGCGCACCGGCACCGAGCCAGTCCTCGAGCGCGGGCCGCACGGTGTCGGTGCCCGGCCAGTGCTCGCCCGCCGCGATGATCGCGATCGGTCGATCGGGAGTGCCCCAGTGCTGGGCGACGAGCCAGTCGGCGACCGCGCTGACATTGCGCAGGCAGGCGGCGACGACCGGCGTTTCCTCGACAGCGGCGGCGATGGTGGAACCGTTGGGCGAGGGCAGCACCAGGCGTGGCGTGAACGGCGCGCGCCGGATCGCCGCCGGCGACAGCGACCACGGACCGGCCTCCCGCCGTCCGACGGCCAGTTCGGCGGCATTCTCCGCGGCGAAGTCCCGGGCCGACTCGTCTCGCCACCGATACGGGAAGACCGCGGTGCCGGCGGCGGTAGCGACGGACACCGACGTCGTGAACGACAACACGTCGATCACCACCAGGCACCCGGCCCCCGGCCCGAGTATCGCCGCGCCGGTTCGCCCCCACTCCACCCGGATCCCGAATCCGTCCTGCCGTGCCCACTGCGGTGCCGATCGCACGCTGACCTCCCGATAGCCGAATCCGCCAGTCCACCACGGCAACCGACGATGCGCCACCGCTGACCTCACCACGCGTGAAACCCCGACCGGTCAGGACGACCGATTGGCTACGTGGCCGGCGAAGTACTGTCCCGGCGACGTGCCGACGGCCCGCCGGAACGCGGCCACATACGCGCTCGGGCTGTGATAGCCGACCCGGGCGGCGATGCGGGTCACCGGTACACCGTCGGCCAGTGGGGTCAGCGAGGCCGCCAGGCGGATCTGGGTCCGCCATTGCGCGAAGGTCAGGCCGGTCTCGGCGCGAAACGCGCGAGCCAGGGTGCGCGAGCTGGCCGCGGCGTGCCTGCCCAGTTCGGCGAGGGTGCGGTCGTCGGCGGGATTGTCGAGCAGGACCTCGGCGACGACGCGTGCACGGGGGTCGCTCGGCAGTGGCGCGCCGATCGGAACGACCTCGACCGGCTCGAGCAGATCGAACACCATCGCTTCGGCCCGCGTCCGTCCGTCGTCTGTCAATCGCCGTGATGTCATGTGGTCGAACAGTTCTCGCAGCAGCGGGGAGACGCTCAGCAGCGTCGGTCCGGGAAACAGTGCCGGGCACCGGTCGGGTTCGACGAAGATGCCGCGCATATCGGCCCCGGCCGTCGTTCCGGTGCGATGCGCGACGCCGCCGGGTATCCACAAGGCTCTGGTCGGCGGTAGCACCCAGTGGTGGGCGCCGATGTCGATCCCGATGACTCCTCTACCCGCCCAGGCGATCTGATGCTGGGGGTGGCGGTGCTCGTCGAACCAGTATCCGGCGGGCAGGATTCCCGCGCCGAGCACCATGGCCGTCGGACCGGTGTCCGCGGCCAGCAGCAGGTCATGTCCGTTCTGCGACATAGTCTGTCAGCGTAGTGACTGTCGGACACGGCCCCCGGCTCCTACCGTCGTAGCTATGGCGATGAATTACTGGCACAGGCTGTTGTGCAGGTCCACGGCGTGGGAATGGGTGACGGCGACGAAGATCGTGCCGTGGGTGATGCGCGACATCGACCTCGGGGCGTCCGCGTTGGAGATCGGCCCGGGTTTCGGCGCGAACGTGGCGCCACTGCGGGACCGGGCGGCCTCGCTCACCGGCCTGGAAATCGACCCCGTGCTGGCCGCGCGTCTGCGCACCCGGTTCGCGCGGGAGCTGCGGGTGGTCGACGGTGACGCGACCGCGATGCCGTTGCCGGACAAGGAGTTCGACTCCGTGGTCTGCTTCACGATGCTGCACCACGTTCCCTCACCCGCACAGCAGGACAACCTGTTCGCCGAAGCGCTGCGGGTGTTGCGACCCGGCGGGGTGTTCGCCGGCTCGGACGGCCTCGACAGTCCGCTGTTCCGGCTCCAGCATGTGGGTGACACATGCGTACCGGTCCCGGCGGACACGCTCGCCGACCGGCTGGCGGTCGCGGGGTTCACGGGCATCGACGTGGAAACCGGTCTCGGAATGTTCCGGTTCCGGGCCGAGCGGCCCCGCTGACCGTTCGCTCGGAGCTTGCTCGTGCTCAGCGCAGGAAGGAGGGCGTGAGGTCGATACCGGGTGGTGGCCGCAGACGGCGGAGTGTGCCGTCGATGCTGGTGGCATAGAGCGACCACGCTCCGGTGGTGAGGTCGGGGGCCAGGCGGGCCGAGGTGGGCCCGATCGGCGGTGGGCTGGGGAGGGGGCCCCGGGGAGTGGTCCAGCCGGTGGCGAGCGTGCACCAGGCGCCGGTGGCCGGGTCGACCTGGTAGACGCTGCCGGAGTAGTCGCCGGTGACGAAGGCGAGGCCCGCGGCGGTGACATCGAGGTCGTCCAGTCCGGGCAGGAGGCCGTCGTTCACGGTGGCGAGGGGAGTGGGCCGGTCGGGGGCGTCGAAGGGAACCCGCACGAGCTGGGAGGTGAGGACGTCCTCGGTGATGACCGCTCGGTGGTCGGGGGCGAGAGCGAGGCCGTTGGGGCGGGGGACAGGGGACCAGGCGAGGGCGAATTCGCCGGTGGCGGGGCGGTAGCGGCTGATGCCCACCGGCGGCCAGGGGACGGAGAGCTGGGAGATGAGCAGGTCGCCGTCGGGGAGCAGCAGTAATCCGTTGGGCTGCACCAGGTTCGGGAGCACAACGGTGACCTCGCCGGTGGCCGTATCGAGTCGGCTCAGGGTGCCGCCGCCGTTCGGTGTGGTGCCGTCACCGGTGACGAAGTAGAGATCGCCGCCGATCAGCCGCAGTCCGGCGGGGTTGTCGAGGCCGGTGCGGATCGTGGTGACCCGGCCGTCGGCGCCGACCTGCAGGATCTCTCCGCGAACGATGCCGCTGACGTAGAAGCCGCCGCGGCCGTCGTACTCGAGGTTCTCCAGGCCACCCAGATCGGCCGCCAGCACGTCGACATGCCAACCGTCGGCGCACGACGGCGCACCAGCCTGCGCCGGACCGGCCGGGCCCACCCCGAGGGCGGCGGCAACCGTGACTGCTGTTGCCACACAACGGATCAGCCGCCCACGGGTGGTGCGTTCGTGCCATCGACCTCGCATAGCCGAAGCCTACTGGCCGATCGCCCCGATGACCCGGTTCAGTCGGTCGCGGTGAGCAAGGCGGTGAGGAGATCGGAGGCACCGGCGGTGATCGCCGTGCGCTCCTCGGCGGTCAACTCGACCGAGTCGAGTTCGGATTTCCAGTGTGCGGCCCGGTCGGTGTCCGCGGCGACGACAGCGAGTTCGGCGAGGGCGGCGTAGGCGCGGGCCCGCTCGAAGGCGCTCGCGGCGGCCCCGAAACGGCGCAAGCCTGCCTCGAGCGCGCGGGTCGCCGCGCGGTCGTCATTCTTGAAATCGCGCAGGATACGGGCATTGTCGAGCACCCGGGCCAGCCCTTCCAGCTCGCGCGAGCCACCGTACTCGAGTTCGCTGGGCTCGTCGCGCTGGATCACCAGGACGGTGTTGCCGACCGGGTCGACCAGGGAGAACCGGGACTGGCCCGGACGGAATCGGGTGATCCGCGGACAGCCCTTGCTCGGGATCTTGCCGTAGTGCGCGCGCAGTGCGGCGGTGTACTGGGCATGGCGTGCGGCGACGTCGTCGACCATCAGCAACGTGCCCGCATGCTCCACCGGCAGCTCGATGCCCGGCGGCGCGGGCGCGAAATGCAGGGCGCAGCCGTGTTGTTCGATCGCGCCGTAGACGTAGGGGCGGGTTTGCTCATGGGTGACGGTGTAGCCGAGCGCCCGGTAGAACTCGAGGGTGCTCGGCAGGTCACCGCTCCAGAGCAGGGGCACCGCGGTATCGGTCATCGTCGGCCTTTCGCCAGAGAGTCGATTCGCCCCAGAGGTTACGAACAGTTTCGCGAAAGCGCCCGTACTCTTTTTGCCGCTCGGCCGCGGATCGCCGCGCCCACTAGGCTGTGGGCATGACGAACCGCCTCGGCGAACTGGCGACCGCGAATTACGTACTGCTCACCACCTTCCGCAAGGACGGCACGCCCGTGGGAACGCCCGTCTGGGCGGTGGCCCGCGACGACAAGCTGTTCGTCTGGACGGTCACCGACAGCTGGAAGGTCAAGCGCGTCCGGCGCAACCCCGAGGTGACGGTGCAACCCTGCAACGTGCGCGGGGATGCGCACGGTGACATCGTGACCGGCACCGCCCGGCTGGTGGACGCGGCCGAGACCGACGAACTCCGTTCGTTGCTGCGCAAGAAGTACTGGCTGACCGGCCCGCTCGTGATTCTCGGCAGCAATCTGCGCCGGGGCAAGGCGGGCACGATCGGCATCGAGATCACGCCCTCCTGATTTGCGTCGATCCGATATGTAGAACCGCCGGTATCGGATACTGTGAGTCTTCGGCAGCACTTCCGAAGGGACTCACATGGCCGACAAACGCAACCGAGCCGTCGTCGTCGGGGGCGCGCGGACGCCGTTCGTACGCGCGTTCACCGACTTCACCCGCCTCGACAGCATCGCCCTGGCCGGCGCGGCCGTGCGCGGGCTGATCGAGCGGACCGGGATCGCGCCCGGCGAGATCCAGTCCATCGTCTGGGGCGGCGTCGTGCTGCCCAGTCACGCGCCCAATATCGCGCGGGAGATCGCCCTCGACCTGAACTTGGACTTCGGGTGCGAGGGGTACACGGTCACCCGCGCGTGCGCGTCCGGATTGCAGGCGGTGACTTCGGCGGCCGCGGCGATCGAACGCGGCGAGTACGACATCATGATCGCCGGTGGCAGCGATTCCACCAGTAATGCCGAGATCAAGCTGCCGCAGAAGGTTGTGCACGCGGTCGCGCCGGTCGCGCTGGGCAAGCCCAAGGCGACGGATTACCTCGATGTGGTCCGTCAGCTCGCGCCGTTCACCGACATCCTGCCGCGCCAGCCCAAGATCGCCGAGCGCACCACCGGCGAGGTGATGGGTGAGTCCGCGGAGAAGATGGCCCGCATCAACGGGATCTCGCGCGCCGATCAAGACGCGTTCGCCGCCCGCTCGCACCAGCGGGCGGCGGCCGCCATCGCCTCGGGACGTTTCGACGACGAGGTCGTGCCGGTCAGCACGCCGTCGGGCACGCTGATCGACGTCGACGGACTCGTTCGCGCGAACACCAGCGTCGAGAAACTCGCCACCCTGAAACCGGTGTTCGAGAAGAACGGCACGGTCACCGCGGGTAACGCCAGCCCGCTCACCGACGGCGCGTCGGCGGTGCTGCTGATGAGCGAGGAGAAGGCGCGCGCTCTCGGGTTCACCCCGCAAGCCGCCTTCCGTTCCTGGAGTTTCGTCAGCGTCGACCCTGCCGACCAGGTACTCATCGGCCCGGCGATCTCGATGCCGCGCGCCCTCGACAAGGCGGGCATGACGCTGGCCGATATCGACCTCGTCGACATCCACGAAGCCTTCGCCGCGCAAACACTGTCGGTGCTGCGCATGCTGGAGAGCACCGAGTGGGCCAAGGCCCGTCTCGACCGCGACGAGCCGGTGGGCACCGTCGACATCGAAAGATTGAACGTGCACGGCGGCTCGATCTCGCTGGGCCATCCCTTCGGCGCCACCGGCGCCCGCATGGTCACGACCATGGCCAACGAGCTGGCCCGGACCGGGAAAGAGACCGCGCTGCTGGGGATCTGCGCGGCGGGCGGCATCGGCGCGTCGGCGGTACTCGAACGCGTCTGAGGTCAGGCGGGCGCACCGGGGCGGGGACGGTGCGCCCGGATGTCCACGGTGTATCGGCTCAGTGCGGCGGCAGCGTCGAGCATGCGGACGCCACGGGCGGTGATGGTGGCCTGCCAGTCGGTGAGGGCCTTCGCCAGCGCCTCGGTGCTGCCCGCGGCGCGAATCTGCTCGATGACGGTGGCGATGTGATCGAGGCGGTAGTGACCTCGGCGCAGGATGTGGGCGAGTTCGGCGTCGCGGAGGTCGGTGGGGCCGTAGCGGCGGTAGCCGGTGGCCGGGTCCCGATCGGGAGACAGGATGTCGGCCGCTTCCCACGCCCGCAGGGTGGCCGGGGTGACTCGCAGGTGATGGGCGAGCTCGCCGATGGTTCTTGTCGTGGCCGAACCCGGTGTGGCAGAGCTCGATTCGGTGATCAGGTGGTCGACGGCCCGGCGGACCGTAGCGAGAGTCTCACGGTCTCGCAGGAGCTGGCTGTGCCCGCGGTCGATGACCGTGAGAGCCCTGTCGAGGTCGTCCGCGTGCAGCGCGCGCATGAGGTCGCCCGCCTGCGCGTGGCCGTAGGCGGGGATCAGGGTGAGGTAGGTGCGCAGCGCGGCCGCGTGCAG
This sequence comes from Nocardia sp. NPDC056541, assembly GCF_042794235.1. NCBI lineage: Bacteria > Bacillati > Actinomycetota > Actinomycetes > Mycobacteriales > Nocardiaceae > Nocardia > Nocardia sp. NPDC056541. Next base: position 419,183 of record NZ_JBHTUD010000001.1, on the reverse strand, counting down.
GTCGGTGTAGATCCGGTAGCCGGCAGGGGTGCGTTCGGCCGGCGGAAGGCATCCGTCCTGCTCGTAGTTGCGGACCGCCTGGGTCGAAATCGCGTGCTCGCGGGCCAGGTCGGACGGTCGTAGGGTTCTCACTGTTTTGAGACTTTACGACAGATCTCCTGAATCGACGCTGCTCGAGTCTCAACCGTTCTTTCAACGATACGGTTGATAGGTATGAGCCAGATAATCAGCGACTTCGTCCGTTCGTCCTGTGAACTGCTTGCGCTCGGGGAACCGACGCACAAAGAACCCGGCTTCGCGTCGGTCCGCAATGAGCTGTTCGCCGAGTTGGTGGCGAGTGGGTTCCGGTCGATTGCTCTCGAAACGGATCGGGTTGCCGCGCTCGCCGTGGACGATTACGTTCGCGGCGGCCACGGCGCCTTCGACGAGGTGATGAGGACCGGCTTCTCGCACGACTTCGGCGAACTCGACGGCAACCGGCACCTGGTCGCCTGGCTGCGCGACTACAACGCGGGCAGGCCGGTCGAGGATCAGGTCCGCTTCCACGGATTCGACGCCGCGATGGAGACGATGAGTGCGCCGAGCCCGCGGTCCTACCTCGAATTCGCCCGCGACTACCTCGAACTCGACTTCGACATCAGCGGGCCCGCCGGCAGCGACGAGCGCTGGAGCCGCACCGAAGCGGTCCTGGACGCCGGCGTCTCGCCCGGTGCCACCCCCGACGCCGAGCGGTTGCGGGTGATGGCCGACGACATGCTCGCCCTGCTCTACACCCGCGCACCGGAACGGATCGCGGCCACGTCACTCGCCGAGTGGCGAAGGGCGGCAATTCATCTCACCGCCGGGCTCGGCCTGCTCCGGTATCACCGGCAGGCGGCCCAGCCGACGGAGGACGGCGTGCGATGGAACAGCCTGGCCGCCGCCCGTGACGCGCTGATGGCCCAGAACCTGCTCGACATCCGGTCCACCGAAGCACGCCGTGGTCCGACCCTGGTGTACTCGCACAACCTGCACCTGCGGCGCAACACCAGCGTCATGCGGATGGGGCCGATGGAGCTCGTCTGGTCCGGCGCGGGGGCGATCGTCGGATCGCTGCTGGGGGAGCACTACGGGGTGATACTCGGCAGTCTGGGACGCAGTGACGGCCTCGAACTCGCCGAACCCGGGCCGGGCACCTTCGAACACACGCTGCAGAACCGCATCGGCACCTGGGGTTTGATCCCGGCGGCAGAACTCGGACCCGGACACACCCGCACCGATGTCACCCAGGAGCAGGGGTACTTCCCGCTGGACGCGGACACCGTGAGCGTGACCGATACGATCCTGCACCTCAGCGTGGGCCGGGCGCCGACATCGGTCAGCTAGCCGAGTCGCGCTGTGCCGAGCCGGCCAATTCCTCCAGGTAGGAGGCGACACCGTCCTCGTCGTTGGCCGGGAGCACCCGGTCGGCGAGTGCGATGACCTCGGGTGCCGCGTTGGCCGGAACCAGCGCGGTACCCGCCCAGGTCAGCATGGCGACATCGTTGAGCGCATCGCCGGCGGCCGCGACCTCCGACAGGTGGATGCCGTCGAGCGCGCACAATCGGGCCAGCGCGCTGGCCTTCGACACACCTTCCGCGGCCATCTCCATGTACGCGGCGCCGGAGTGCGTCAGCTCCACGCCGGTGATCCCGACCGCCACCGCCTTGCGGTAGAGCTGGGCGCCCGGCAACTCGGGATGACGGGCGACGATCTTCACCATCGCGTCGACGCCCGTCGGCAAGATATCGGACAGTTCCATCTCGTGCGGGTTGCGGTGGTGATCGGCGAAGGTGCACAGCGCGGCATAGGCGGGCTCGGCGACGAACCGGGTGGCGCCGACATTGGCGAACACCACACCGGGAATCAGATCGCGGATCTGCGCCATCACCGCACCCGCCGCGCCGGTGTCGATCGAGACCGTGTCGATGATCTCCGGGGTGCCGTCGGCCAGGTCGAGCAGCACCGCGCCGTTGGCACACACCGCTTTGCCGCGAAAACCGCACGACTGCGCCAGCTCGTGGACCGAATGGCGGGCCCGGGCCGTCGCCCACACCACCTCGATGCCCGCGGCTTGCGCGCCGGCCATCGCTTCGGCGGTACGCGGCGAGATCGTGCGATCGGAACGCAGCAAGGTGCCGTCGAGGTCGGTGGCGAACATCCGGATACCAGTCACCCGATCATGCTTTCACGCTCGGGGCCGTCCAACGGAGGGGGTTCACCCCGGTCAGGTGGCCTGGCTCACCGACGACATGTGGAAGTCGGGGATGCGCAGCGGGGGCATGGCGGTTCGGGTGAACCAGTCCTTCCATTCGCGGGGCAGAGTGATCTCGGTGGCACCCGCTTCCGACACCCGCCGCAACAGATCGAGGGGGCTTTCGTTGAAACGGAAGTTGTTGACCGCGCCGGTGACCTTGCCGTCCTCGACCAGGTAAACGCCGTCGCGGGTGAGACCGGTGAGCAGCAGGGTGGCGGGGTCGACCTCGCGGATGTACCACAGGCAGGTGAGGAGCAGACCGCGTTCGGTGCGGGCGATCATGTCGTCCAGCGATGCCTCACCGCCGCCGGTGAGCAGCAGGTTCTCGCCGGGAACCGTGGCGGGGGCGGCGAATTCGGCCGCCGTCGCGCGCGGATAGACCAGCGATTCGATGACGCCGCGGCCGATCCAGTCGACCCGCCGCGCGGACAGACCGTTGTCGAACACCGACAGCGACTCCGACGACGACGGCGTCGCCACGAACGGCCGGTATTCCAGACCGCTCGCGTTCGGGTCGGAGTACAGGGTCAGCGGAATGTCGCTGAGGCGCTCACCGATTCGCGTGCCACCGGCGCGGGAGAACGCGGTGTGGCCTTCGTGCGCGCCACGGCCCTCCATGCTCCACGCCAGATAGATCATCAGATCGGCCACCGACGACGGCGGCAACAGGGTCTCGTAGCGGCCGGCGGGCAGCTCGACGCGGCGCGCGGACCAGCCCAGGCGCCGCGACAACTCGGCGAGCAGGCCCGGGGTGTCGACGTCGGTGAAATCGGCGGTGCCGACGCCCACCCACGCGCTCGCCAGATCCTTGCCCTCGCCGCGCTTGCCGTTGATCTCCACCGAACCCGTCGGCTGACTGAACCGGCGGCGAACACCGGTCGAGGTGCCCAGCCAGGTGGTGTGCACCTGGTGGTGGGCGAAACCGTAGAGCCGGTCGGTGCCGTCGAAACCGGTGGACAGGTCGCGCGCCAGCCCGGCGAACACGTCGATCTCGGTGGCGCCGGGCGCCTGATCCCACGCGGCGGTGTCGTCGTCGGTGGGTTCGAGCAGCGGCATCGCGTCGCGGGCCGGGGCGGCCGTGCGCGCGGCTTCCTCGCTGGCGCGCACCACGGCCTCGATCTCGGTGGGATCGACGCTGGTGGAGCTGATGGAACCGACCCGCGCGGTGTTCGGGCCGTCACGGAACACCGAGATCACCGCCCACTCCCGCGAAATCGACGAGCCGTTGGTGGTCATCGAGTTGCCCGCCCACCGCAGCGACGCCTCGTGCGCGTCGGTGACGATCACGATCGCCTCGTCGGCCTTCGACGCCGCCAGCGCACGCTCGACCACCGTGCCCGCCGGGAACAGACCCTCGTTCACTGACCGCCCTCCGTTCGGGTATTGAGAATGTTGACCCCGCGCACCAGCACCGACGGGCAGCCGTGGCTCACTGCTGCCACCTGACCGGGCTGTGCCTTACCGCAGTTGAAGGCGCCGCCGAGCTGCCAGGTGCTCGGTCCGCCGACCGCTTCCATCGACCCCCAGAAATCAGTGGTCGTCGCCTGGTACGCGACATCGCGCAGTTGCCCGTCCAGCTCGCCGTTGCGAATCCGGAAGAACCGCTGACCGGTGAACTGGAAGTTGTAGCGCTGCATATCGATCGACCAGCTCTTGTCGCCCATGATGTAGATGCCGTCCTCGACACGGGAGATCAGCTCGGCAGTGGTCGTGTCACGCGAGGGATCCGGCTGCAACGACACGTTCGCCATCCGCTGGATCGGAACATGGTGCGGCGAATCGGCATACGAGCATCCGTTGGAGCGATCGAGCCCGAGACGCGGGGCGAACACGCGGTCGAGCTGATAGCCGACCAGGATGCCGTCGCGCACCAGGTCCCACCGCTGGCCCGCCACGCCCTCGTCGTCGTACCCGACGGTGCTCAACCCGTTGACCTGGGTACGGTCACCGGTGACGTGCATGATCGGTGTGCCGTACCGCAGCGTGCCGAGCTGATCGGGCGTCGCGAACGAGGTTCCCGCGTAGGCGGATTCGTAGCCGATCGCGCGGTCGTATTCGGTGGCGTGACCGATGGATTCGTGGATCGTCAGCCACAGGTTGGTCGGGTCGATCACCAGATCGGTGGGGCCCGCGACCACGCTGGGCGCCTTCACCTTCTCGGCCAGCCAGCCGGGGATCTGTGCGAGTTCGCCCGTCCAGTCCCATGTTCCGTCGGCGCCGGTGACGTACTCCCAGCCGCGGCCCGCGGGCGCGGCGAGCGTGCGCATCGTCTCGAACACCCCCGACGCGGAATCGACGGTGACAGCCTCCAACTGGGGGTGCAACCGCACCCGCTGCTGGGTGATCGACGAACCCGCGGTGTCGGCGTAGAACGTCTGCTCTTTGACCTGCAGGACCGAGGCGGTGACGTGGTCGACACCGTCGGCCGCGGACAGCCGTTCCGAATAGTCCTGCAGCAGCGCCACTTTGTCGGCTGCCGGCACCGTGAACGGGTCGAGGTCGTAGGCCGAGACCCACGAGACGTCGTCATAGCGTGGTTCGTCGGCCAGTTCGACGCGCTCCCGGTTCAGCGCGCGCAGCGCCTTTGCCACGGTCACCGCCCGGCGCGCCACCTCGGCGGCGATCTCGGGCGTGAGTGCGGCGTGGGAGGCGAAACCCCAGGTGCCGTCGACGATCACGCGCACCGCCAATCCCAGCTCGGTCGCGTCGGTGACCGCTTCGACGCGACCATCCCGTAACCGGATCGACTGGGTCACCAACCGTTGCACGCGCAGGTCGGCATGCTCGGCGCCGGCCGCGCGGGCCGCCGACAGCGCGGCCTCGGCCAGGGTGGCGAGCCCGAGCGCGCGGAACTCCTCGTCCACATCTCTGGAAGTCGTGGTATCGCTCACCGCACCTACGCTAACCGGTGCCACCGACACATGTGCGCCGGAACCGCTTCCGGCGCACCGTCATGTCTGTTGCCGCCGTGACGCGCGGACTCCGGTCATCCCGCGAGCGGTGCCGAAAATGCCGTAGGGTGCCCGCCGTGCCGCCATCTGCCCTGCGCGATCGAAAAAGGGAACGAACCCGACGTGCGATCCTCGTGGCCGCCGTCGAATTGTTCGAGGCCAGAGGCTATGAGGAGACAACCGTCGCCGACATCGCGGCCGAGGCCGAGGTCGGCACCCGGACCTTCTTCAACTACTTCGCGAGCAAAGAAGAACTGCTCTTCCCCGAACCCGACGAACGGGTGCGCGCGGCGGTCGCCGCCATCGCCACCCGTCGACCCGGCGAGCGACCGGTGGAGGTGTTGCTGCGGGCCTTGCGCGCGGCGGGCGACAACCCCGGCGAACACCTCGTCGACGACGTCGGTTCGCGGGTGGCCGCCCTGCGTGCGCGGGTCTCGCGGACCGTCCCCTCGGTGAGCGGTCGCGCCGCGCACGCGCAATTGGTCGCGCAGCGCGAGATCGCCCACCAGTTGCACATCGCGTTCCCGCACGAACTCGACGAGGTCGGCGCCGCGGCGCTGGTCGGCGCCGTGGTCGGCGCGGTGTCGGGCGCGCTGACGGTGCTGTTCCAGCAGCCACAGCACGGCATCGACGACGGTGAACGCCTCCACCGCAAGATCCACGAGACCACCTCGCGGGTCCTGCAACCGTGGCTCGCCGCCTCCGCGGCCGCCGAACCGGTGCGTTGACCGAATCGCCGCCCTAACCGAACTGCTGCCACCCCAACCGGATCACCATCACCACCACGACGACGAGCAACACGATCCGGACGAACCCCGCGCCCCTGGCCAGCGCCATCCGCGAACCGATCAGCGCGCCGAGAACGTTCGCCACCGCCATGCCCGCGCCGAGACCCCACAGGATGTGGCCGGTCGAGCCGAGGAACAGCAGCGCACCCACGTTCGACCCGCAGTTGATCACCTTGGCCATCGCGGCCGCCCGCACGAACTCGGTGCCGAGCAGGGTCGCGAAGGTGATGATCAGGAAGGTGCCGGTGCCCGGCCCGAGCAGCCCGTCGTAGAGGCCGATCAGACCGGACGCGAGGCCGACCACCAGGATCACCTTGCGCCGGGTCGGCGGATGGGTGGCCATCGTCAGGCCGACCGAGGGTCGCACGGTCACGAACACCGCCACCCCGACGAGCACCACCATCACCAGCGGGATGAACAGGTCGCGGTCGATCAGCGACACCGCCGCCGCGCCGCACGCGGCCGTGATCGCGGCGATCACCGCGCCGGGCAGCAGTACCTTCCACTGCATCGGCACCTTGCGCGCGAAGGTCGCCACCGCGGTCGCGGTGCCTGCCAGGGCGGCGAGCTTGTTGGTGCCCAGCGCGGTCTGCGGTGCGATGCCGGGAACGACGAGGAACAGGGTCGGCAGAATGATCAGCCCGCCGCCGCCGACCACGGCGTCGACCCAGCCCGCCGCCGCGGCGGCCACCAGCAGGACCGTCCAGTCTCCGAGTTGCACGCGTCCAGGCAATCAAGATCACGGCCGGAAAGCCAGCCGGGGCTACGCTGGGCCCGTGCGCCGGTTCAGCCTGTGGCTACGCGGACGACCCATCGTCGCCGACTCGATTCTCGCGGGATTGCTGCTGTTCCTCGATGCCCTCGGGGTGGGCGACGAACACAACAAGGTCGTCTACCTGATCTTCTCGGTGATCGTGCCGCTGCCGCTGATCCTGCGGCGGGTGTATCCGCGGGCGGTGGCGGCGGCGATGCTGGTGCTGTCGTTGCTGAACACTCTCATCGGCTACCTGATCGATGGACAGGTAGCCGACCATGTCGCCCTGATCGGGCTCGGGGTGATGCTCTACACGCTCGTCGCCTACGTCGGCCGGCGTGACGGGCTCATCTTCCTCGCCTTCCTCGCGCTCGACATGGTGGCGTCGGTCCTGCTGCTCGACGAGCCGCGCGGCGGTGATCTGGCGATGGTCGCGCTCATCTACGCGCTGTGCTGGACACTGGCCGAGTTCAACGGTGCCCGGCACGCGTACGACTCCGAGGTGGCGGCGCGGCTGGCCGTCGCCGATTACGACAAGGAACGGCGCGCCCACGACGCGGTCGCCGCCGAACGCACCCGCATCGCCCGCGAACTCCACGATGTGGTCGCGCACGCCGTCAGCGTCATCATCGTGCAGGCCGACGGCGCCAAGTACGCCCTGCGTCAGGACCCCGACACCGCCGAACGCGCGCTCGCCACCATCGCGGGTACCGGTCGCGACGCGCTGCGCGAACTGCGCCGCACCGTCGCCCTGCTGCGCACCGAGCACGCACCGGAACTGCTGCCCCAGCACGGGAGCGCGGGCATCGCGAAGCTGGCCCAGATGATGCGCGAGGCGGGCCTGGCCGTCGACCTCGAGCTGACCGGCGAACTCGACGACATCGCCCCCGAGGTGAGCCTCGGCGTGCACCGCATCGTGCAGGAATCGCTCACCAACACCCTGCGCCACGCGGGAGCGGAGCCGAAGGCGGTGGTCCGGGTGTATCGGCGCGAGGAGGACATCCGCGTCGAAGTCGTCGACAGCGGCGGTGTCCCCGCACAGGTGAGTCCGGGCGCCGAGATTCCCGGCGCGGGGATGGGTCTGGTCGGCATGCGCGAACGGGTCGCGGTCCTGGGCGGCACTCTGTCCGCGGGCAGACTCGACGACGGCCGCTGGCAGGTACGCGCCGACCTTCCACTGCGGACCGAAACGGACTGAACCCCGCTCACCCCGCGGTCGTGCGGGAAAACATGGGGGAATGCTGCGCGGCGGTGACTATTAGGGTGGGGCAATGCCGATCAGCGTGCTCGTGGTGGACGATCAGGAACTCATGCGGATGGGCCTGAAAATGGTGCTCGGCGCGCACCCAGACATCGACGTGATCGGTGAAGCGGGCAACGGCGACGAAGCCGTGCGGCGCGCGAGCGAACTGCGACCCGATGTGGTGCTGATGGATGTGCGGATGCCGGTTGTCGACGGAGTGACGGCCACCGCGCAGATCGTGGCCGCGGGGGAGGGCGTGCGGGTGCTCGTGATGACCACCTTCGACCTCGACGAACACGCGCTCGGCGCCCTGCGTGCCGGCGCCAGCGGATTCCTGCTCAAGGACACCCCGCCCGAGGATCTCGTCTCGGCCATCCGCAGCGTCGCCGCCGGTGACGCGGTGGTCTCGCCCAAGGTCACCAAGCGGCTGCTGGACCGGCTCGTGGCCGAGGACCCGACGAGCCTGCGCGACCCGAAGATCCTCGACGTCCTCACCGCGCGCGAACGCGAGGTACTCGAACAGATCGCGGTCGGCCGCTCCAACGCCGAGATCGCCGCGGCGCTGTTCCTGTCGGAGGCGACGGTGAAAACACACGTCGGCCGGGTGCTCACCAAACTCGGTCTGCGCGACCGGGTGCAGGCCGTGGTGCTGGCCTACGAGACCGGGCTCGTGCGACCGGGCGGCTGAATTCGCCGGCTCACTCGGGAGAAAAATCGGGCGCTCGTGCGTTGAAGGGGTAGATCGTCCGAAAGGATCGCCATGACCGCAGTGCTGTTCGTCCTCTACCTCGTCGTCGAGATCGCCGCCCTCGTCGGTCTCGCCCAGTTGATCGGCATCGGCTGGGCGCTGATCGTGCTCGTCGCCGTCTCGGGCGTGGGATTGGTGCTGCTCGGACGGCAGGGCAGGCGGGTGTTCGACCGATTCCGGCGGGCCTCGCGCGGTGAGGTGACCGCCGAGAGCGCGGTCGCCGACGGGGTGATCGTCGCCACCGGCTCGGTGCTGCTGTTCGTGCCCGGTCTGGTCACCGGACTCGTGGGCCTGCTCGCGCTGTTCCCGCCGACCAGGGCGCTGCTGCGACCGGCGCTGGAGAAGCTCGGCACCCGGCGCTTCGGCCCGCTGCCCTCGTTCGCGCCCTCGCCGTATCGCGGGATGGTCGTCGACGCGGACGGCGACGTGGTCGACGGCACCGTGGTCGGGCAGTGGTACGACGATGGTCACACCGCGGGTCCGCGCGCGCTCGGCCCCGCCTGATCCGACAAGGCCTCGACCGACACGCCCGCGCGCGGCGGCGAAGGGTCTACAGTACCGACATGGCCACCGAGCAGATCACCGTCACGGTGAGCGAGGAACTGGCCGACGCGGTGCGCAGAGCGAGCGCCGCTGCCGGACAGTCGATGTCGGACTTCACCACCGCCGCATGGCGGCTGGAACTGATCGCCGTGGAGGCGGGCGGGCATTGTCTCGCCGGGTTCGGCGACGCCGAAGTGCGCGCCGCACTGTCGCTGCCGACCTGACGCTCGCGCCGCCGACCGGAGCCTGTCCCTGCCGAGGTGCCGATCCGGCGATACGGCAGACTGGGGCATCGTGAGTACCCAGTTGCTGATCGGCGGTCGTTTCTACAGTTCGAGCTCCCCGGACGCGGCCGCGATGGCGGTCACCGACGGCACCGTGGTGTGGCTGGGCGCCGAGGCGCCCGGGCGCGCGATGCACCCCGACGCGGAGATCATCGACCTCGACGGTGCGTTCGTGGCACCCGCGTTCGTCGACCCCCATGTCCACGTCACCGCGCTGGGACTCCAGCTGACCGGGCTCGACGTGCGTGGCGCCGGATCCCTGTCCGACCTGCTCGAGACGGTGCGTGCGCACGCCGCGAGCCAGCCGGACGGGGTGATCATCGGCGAGGGCTGGGACGACACCGGCTGGCCCGAGCAGCGTCCGCCGACGGTCGCCGAACTCGACGAGGCCGCCGGTTCGGGCAGGCTGGTCTACCTGGCCCGGGTCGACGCCCATTCGGCCGTCGCCTCCTCGGCGCTGCTCGACGCGGCCGGTGACCTCGGCGAGGGGTATCAGCGTGGCGAACTGCTGCGCGCCGACGCCCACCACCGGGTGCGCACCATCGCGCTCGCGGAACTCACTCGTGCCCAGCGTGATTCGGCTCGCCGGGCGGCCCTCGACGCGGCGGCCGCCCACGGCATCGTCGCGGTCCACGAATGCGCGGGCCCGGAGATCTCCGGCCGCGACGACATCCGCGAACTGCTCGCTTTCGACCACGGTGTGGCCGTGCGGGCCTACTGGGGTCAGGCCGTGCGCACCGCGGAGCACGCGCGCGCCCTGCTCGACGAGCTCGGCGTGCACGCGCTCGGTGGCGACCTGTTCGTCGACGGCTCGCTCGGCTCGCACACGGCGCTGCTGCGCGCGCCCTACGCCGACGCGGCGGGCTGCGGCAAGAGCTTCCTCGACGAGGACACGATCACCGCGCATATTCGCGCGTGCACCGAGGCCGGGATCCAGGCCGGTTTCCACGCCATCGGCGACGCCGCCATGGATACCGTCGTCGCCGGATTCGCCCGTGTCGCCGCCGAACTCGGTGGTCCGGCGATCGCCTCACGTGGGCACCGGGTGGAACACGCGGAGATGACCGACGCGGCTGCGATCGCACAACTGGCCGAGCTCGGCGTGATCGCGTCCGTGCAGCCCGGCTTCGACGCCGCGTGGGGCGGACCCGACGGGATGTACGCGACCCGCCTCGGCGCCGAGCGCGCCGCGGGCCTCAACCCGTTCTCGGCGATGGCGGCAGCGGGCATCTCCCTCGCCATCGGGTCCGACGCGCCCGTCACCGTCATGAACCCGTGGGAACAGGTGCGCGCGGCCGTCTACCACCGCACCCCCGGCCACGGCTTGTCCCCGCGTGCCGCCTTCGCCGCTGCCACGCGCGGCGCCTGGCGCGCGGGCGGCGTGCGCGACGGGATGGCGGGCACGCTGGTTCCCGGCGCACCCGCCTCCTATGCCGTGTGGGACGCGGGCGAGCTCGTCGTCGCGGCGGCCGCCGACACCGTGCAGCGCTGGTCCACCGACCCCCGCTCCCGCGTACCCGGCCTCCCGCGCCTCGATCCGGGCGTCGACCTGCCGACCTGCCTGCGCACCGTGCGCGACGGCATCACGATCTACGCTGCCTGACCCGCCGCCAGCAACGAATCACGGAGCGACACACCATGATCGATCCCGCGACGGGTAACCACCCCGACTCCGCAGCCGAGCCGGCATCAGCAGCGGGCGAGGTGGATCCCGGTGCGAGCCGATCCGCCGCCGCTTCGCACCCGGCGGTGTTGCGGCTGCTCGCGGCCGTCGTGGGCGGGCTGCTGCTGTTCGGCAGCTTTCCGCCCCGCCCGTTCTGGTTCCTTGCCCCCGTGGCCATCGCGTTGCTCACCCTCGCGGTGCGCGGGCCGGGCAGGCTGCGCGGCGGTTTCGGGTACGGGCTGCTCGGCGGGCTGGCGTTCTTCGTGCCATTGCTGCCGTGGACCGGGATCTACGTGGGTCCGGTGCCGTGGTTGGCGCTGTCCACGGTGTGCGCGTTGTACTTCGGCCTCTGGGGTGCGCTCGCTCGAGGGTTGAGCGCGCTGCCGGGCTGGCCGATCTGGCTCGCCCTGGCGTGGACCGCGAGCGAATGGGTGCGGTCGAGTTTCCCGTTCGGCGGATTCCCGTGGGGGCGGGTCGCTTTCGGTCAAGCCGATGGGTGGTATCTGCCGCTGGCCGCCTACGGTGGTGCGCCGCTGGTCGGCTTCGCGGTCGCGCTGACCGGCACCGCGCTCGCCGCGCTCGCCCTGCGCGTCGTCACCTGGGCCCGCACGCCCGCGCCACGCCCGAACACTCGCGCCGTGCGCACCGGATTTGCCACCGCGGTGGTGGCCGTGGCTACCATGCCCCTGGCCGGAGTGATCCTGCGGCCGACACTGCCCGCCCCGGACGCAGGTATCAGAACGATCACGGTCGCGGCGATCCAGGGCAGTGTGCCGCGGCTCGGGCTCGACTTCAACGCCCAGCGCCGCGCCGTGCTGGACAACCACGTCCGGCGCACCGAGGAGTTGGCCGACGCCGTCACCCGCGGACAGGCCGCGCGGCCCGACATCGTGATCTGGCCCGAGAACTCCTCCGATATCGACCCACTGCGCAATGCCGACGCCGCCGCCGAGATCACCGAAGCCTCGGTACGGATCGGCGCCCCGATCCTGGTCGGCGCAGTCCTGGTGAACGGTGACCGCACGACCACCAACTCGGTGATCGTGTGGAACGGCACGGCGGGCCCGGGGGAGCGCCACGACAAGAAGATCATCCAGCCGTTCGGCGAATACCTGCCGATGCGCGGTTTCTTCCGTTTGTTCTCCTCCTATGCCGACCGTGCGGGCTATTTCGTGCCGGGTAACGGTGACGGAACGGTGACGGCCGCCGGTGTGCCGGTCGGCGTGGCGACCTGTTACGAAGTCGCGTTCGATCGGGCATTTCGGGATTCCCTCGCCGCGGGCGCCCAATTGCTGACGGTGCCCACCAACAACGCCACCTTCGGCGAAAGCGAGATGACCTACCAGCAACTGGCGATGTCGCGGGTACGCGCGGTCGAGCACGGGCGTGCGCTCGTGGTCTCAGCAACCACGGGTGTCAGCGGGATCATCACCGCTGACGGCGTGCTCAGACAGCACACCGAGCAAGTCGTCCCCGCCGCCTTGGTGGCCCAGCTACCGTTGCGCGACACAACAACAGTCGCTACCCGAATCGGTGGGTGGCCGGAACTCGCGTCCGTTATCCTGACCGCGATCGGTGTCGGATTGCTATTACTTCGACGCCGCCGCGCGAATCCGACGCATCTTGCGCGAAGTTCGGACAATTCTGAATAAGCGGTTTGTTTCAACCGGGGGGAAGCGGCACAAAGTTGCTGCTTCAGGGGCGTAATTCGTTGAGCTCGAAATAAATTCACATTCGTAGCCATCCGGCTGCCGTAGTACTCCGAATCATGGGCGTGGAAAAGCCACGCCCTGGGCCGTCGTGTGCCCGGGCGCTGCTCGGGGAGTTGTGACACAAGGCAGAAACGGAGTGCTTGATGAGTTCTTTGGCCACCGACCACGTCAGCTCGAGCATCACCGACGAGGACCCGGGCCAACCGTTCGCCCTCTCGCCCGGTCAGACAGCACTGTGGTACGCGCAACGGATCCGGCCCGATATTCCGCTCACCATCGCTCACTACGTCGAACTGCACGGTGATCTCGACGTCGGCCGGTTGCTGTACGCGGTCGAGCGCTTCGGCGCGGAATCCCAGGTGGGACACGTCCGCCTACTCGAGATCGACGGCGTGCCCCACCAGCGAGTGGACCCCACGTGGCGGCCCGGCTGGGGCCGGATCGACCTCCGCGGCGAATCCGACCCCCGGGCCGCCGCGCTGGCCTGGATGAACGCCCATGCCAGCACCCCGATCGACATGGAGCACGAGCCCCTCACCATCAATGTGGTGTTGCGGATCGGTGACCGGGATTGGTTCTGGTACGAACGCGGCCACCACATCGTCATCGACGGTTATGGTGCGATGAACGCGCTCTCGCGCACCGCCGAGATCTACACCGCGGTCGGCGAGCAGCGTGAGCCGTCCGTTTCCCGCGCCGCCGCGCTCGTCGACCTCTACGCCGACGAATCCCGCTATCGCGAGTCCAGCCGGTTCCGTGCCGACCGCGAGTACTGGACGGAACAGCTCGCCGGCGTGGGCGAACCGATGACGCTGTCATCGGTCACCGCCGCGGGCGACACCCACGACGCGGGGCGCCACCGTGCCACCGCGGTACTCGACGCCGACCTCGACACGCTGCTCACCGACGCGATAACCACACACAGTTCGGCCAACTCCGCGCTGATCGTCGCCGCGCTCGCCGCCTACGTCCGTTCGGTCACCGGTGACCCGGATGTCGTACTGAGCCTTCCGGTTTCGGCACGCACCACCGTCGCGCTGCGCCGGTCGGCGGGTGTGGTGTCGAACGTGGTGCCGCTGCGCCTGCGGTTCGACGAGCACACCACCGTCGCCGACGTCGTGCGCCAGACCGAACTCCAGATCACCGGCGCCCTGCGCCACCAGCGCTACCGCTCCGACGACATCCGGCGAGACTGCGGGTACTCCCGCGACGCGCGCGGCTTCTTCGGGCCGATGGTCAACATCATGCTGTTCCACGACGAGCTGAAGTTCGACGACATCGCCGGTCAGCTCCATGTGCTCGCCACCGGACCCGTCGAAGACCTCTCGATCAACATCTACAACGGCGACGGCGGCCGCATCCAGCTCGACTTCGAGGCCAATCCGAAGCTCTACGGCGAGTCCGAGAACGCCGCCCACCACGCGCGCTACCTCGACTTCCTCGCGCGCTTCCTGGCCGCCGAGCCGACCACCCCCACCTACACGCTCACCGCGATCACCACCGCCGAGAACGAGCGGGTGCTGCGCGAGTGGAACGCCACCGAGATGCCGATGCAGGCCGCGACGCTGGTCTCGCTGTTCGAGGACCAGGTGTCGCGCAGCCCGCACGCCATCGGTCTCGAATTCGGCGACCGCACACTCGGATACACCGAACTCGGTGACCGGGTGAACCAGCTGGCACGCGAACTCATCGCCCGCGGCGCGGGCCCGGAGACCACCGTCGGTGTGTGCCTGCATCGCAGTGTCGATCTGGTCGTCGGGATCTACGCGGTACTCGCGACCGGCGCGGCCTACCTGCCGCTGGATCCCGGGCATCCGGTCGATCGCATCGAAGCGGTGCTGACACAGGCACATCCGGTGTGTGTACTCACCGCGGATCGCGACGGGGTCCGGCTGCCAGAGGGCGCCGTCCGGGTCGATCTGGACACGCTCGACGTGAGCGGCAACGACGTCGCGCCGATCACCGACGCCGACCGCACCGCGCCGCTGCGCCCCGTTCATCTCGCCTACGTCATCTTCACCTCGGGCTCCACGGGTAAACCCAAGGGCGTGGGTGTCACGCATGCCGCGATCGTGAACCGGTTGCGCTGGATGCAGGCCGAGTACCCGCTCGACCACACCGACGCGGTCCTGCAGAAGACGCCGGCCACCTTCGACGTGTCGGTCTGGGAGTTCTTCTGGCCGCTGCAGGTCGGTGCGCGCCTGGTCGTCGCCGCTCCCGAAGGGCATCGCGACCCGGCCTACCTCGCCCGGGTCATCACCGAAAGGTCCATCACCACAGCTCATTTCGTGCCGTCGATGCTGTCGCTGTTCGTCACCGACCCGCGCGTGCGGGGCGGGGCGGGGCTGCGCCGGGTGTTCTGCAGTGGTGAGGCGCTGCCCGGCGCGACGGTCGCCGATTTCCACGCCGCGCTGCACGGCCCCGACGGCGGACCGGAGCTGCACAATCTCTACGGGCCCACCGAGGCCGCGGTCGACGTCACCTACTGGCCGTGCCCGGCCGAGGCCACCACGGTGCCGATCGGCTCGCCGGTGTGGAACACCCAGACCTATGTGCTCGACCCGCATCTGCGCCCGGTGCCGCCCGGTGTCGTCGGCGAGCTGTACCTGGCGGGCGCGCAACTGGCCCGTGGCTACCTGGGCCGTCCCGACCTGAGCGCCGACCGGTTCGTCGCCAACCCCTTCGCCTCGGGGCAGCGGATGTATCGCACCGGTGACCTGGCGCGCTGGCAGATCGCCGGCGGCGTCCTGGAATACCTGGGCCGCACCGACTTCCAGGTGAAGATTCGCGGACTGCGTATCGAACTCGGCGAGATCGAATCCGCGTTGCTCGCGCAGGACGATATCGCCCGCGCGGTCTGCGTGGCCCGCACCGGCCGCATCGGTGAGGACGAACTCGTCGCCTACGTGGTCGCCGCGCCCGGCGCGTCGGCGCCCGATCCCACCGTCCTGCTCGCGGCACTGCGCCGCGGCCTGCCGTCCTACATGGTGCCCTCGGCACTGGTGGTGCTCGACGAACTGCCGTTGAGCGCCAACGGCAAGGTCGATCGCACAGCCCTGCCCGCACCGGAGGTGGGTGTGCGGGTCACCACCGGCGCCGCCGCACCGCAGACCGAGCTGGAATGCGCGCTCGCGGAGATCTTCACCGAGGTTCTCGCCCTGGACGGCACCACGATCGGGATCGAGGACAGCTTCTTCGATCTCGGCGGCAATTCCCTGGTCGCGGCCCGCGCGGTCGCCCGGATCAACACCACCCTCGATGCGAACCTCAGCATCCGGGAGATGTTCGAGTCGCCGACCATCGCCGCGCTGGCCGGCTACATCAGCACCCACCGGCCCGAGACCTCGACACCGAAACTGGTTCCGGCACGCAGACCGGAACGGGTGCCGCTGTCGCTGGCCCAGCAGCGGCTGTGGATCCTCAACCGGTTCGCCGAACACGCCGCCGCCTACAACATGCCCTTGGCCCTGCGGCTCACCGGGCATCTCGACCTGGAGGCGTTGCGTGCGGGTCTGCGCGACGTGCTCGACCGCCACGAGAGCCTGCGCACCAGTTTTCCCGAAGGCCCCGAGGGCCCGTACCAGCGCATCCACGCCGCGGCCGGGGTGGAACCCGAGCTGACGCCGATCGAGGTGGCCGCCGCCGAGATTCCCGCGCTGGCCGCGCAGGTGGCGGGGCGCGGTTTCGACCTGCGGACCGAGACACCGCTGCGGGTCGCGCTCTACCGGGTGGGCGCCGAGGATCACCTGCTGCTCGTGGTGCTGCACCACATCAGCGGTGACGGATGGTCGGTCGCACCGCTGGCCCGGGATCTGATGGTCGCGGTGTCGGCGCGCGCGGGCGGCGCCGCGCCTCAGTGGGCACCGCTGCCGGTGCAGTACGCCGATTTCGCGATGTGGCAGCGGGAACTGCTCGGTGAGGAAACCGACCCCGAGGCACCCATCGCGCGCCAGCTCGGGCACTGGCGCGGTGCGCTGGCCGGGCTGCCCGATCAGCTCGACCTGCCCCTCGACCGGCCACGGCCGCAACAGCGTGGCACCGGCGGGGACACCGTCGAATTCGTCATCGACGCCGAAACCCGGCGCGCGGCAGCCGAACTCGCCACCGGTCGCGGCGTGAGCATGTTCATGGTGCTGCACGCCGCCCTGGCCACCCTGCTGGCGCGGCTGTGCGCGAGCACCGACGTCACCATCGGCACGCCCATCGCGGGCCGCTCCGATCCGGCGCTGGACGAACTGGTCGGCATGTTCGTCAACACCCTGGTGTTGCGCACCGAAGTGGACCTCGGCGCCGGCTTCGAGCGCATGCTCGACCTGGTCCGCGAGACCGACCTGGATGCCTTCGCCAACCCCGACGTGCCGTTCGAACGGCTGGTGGAACTGGTCAATCCCGATCGCTCGACCACCCGGCATCCGCTGTTCCAGGTGATGCTGTCCTACGACCGCACCCCGGAACTGCGGGTCGAATTGCCCGGTGTCACCGCGGAACTGGTGCCGATCGAGATCGGCGTCGCCAAGTTCGACCTGCAGCTCGAGGTTCGCGACACTCACGACGACGGACCGCTGCACGCCGAATTCGGTTTCGCCACGGATGTTTTCGATCGCGCCACGGTGCAGGCCATCGCCCGGCGGTTCACCACGCTGCTGGCCGCCGCTGTCGCCACCCCCACCACGGCGATCGGCGACCTCGACGTGCTCGACCGTCGCGAGATCGCCCGCCTGGTCCCCGTGGCCGGTGCGCCCGCCGAACCGGCGGGCACCCTGGCCCGGCTGCTCGGCGACACCGCACAACACCTGCCCGACTCGGTGGCGGTGCGCTACCTCGGTTTCGACACCACATACCGCGAACTCGACGAACGCTCGAACCGGTTGGCGCGCAGTCTCATCGCGCACGGCGCCGCACCCGAAACGGTGGTCGCCGTGGCGCTGCCGCGCAGCCTCGAGTCGATCATCGCCATCTGGGCGGTCGCCAAGACCGGCGCCGCGTACGTGCCCGTCGACCCCGCCTACCCGGCCGATCGCATCGCGCACATGATCAGTGACTCCGGGGCCACGCTCGGGCTCACCCTGCCCGAGCATCTCGCCGCGCTGCCCACCGCCACCGGCAAGCACCGGTCGGCACCGGAGTGGATGGTCTTCGGAACAGCCGATTTCGAGGCCGACTGCGCGGTCCGCTCGGGCAGCCCCCTGTCCGATGCCGACCGCAGGCATCCTATGCGAGCCGGGCAGCCCGCCTACCTCATCTACACCTCGGGCTCGACCGGCACACCCAAGGCCGTCGTGGTCACCCATGCGGGCATCGCCTCGCTGGCCAGCGAGCAGACCCAGCTGTTCAAGGTGACCGACCACGCGCGCACCATGCACTTCTCCTCACCCAGCTTCGACGCCTCGGTGCTGGAACTGCTGCTCGGGTTCGCCGCGGGTGCCACGATCGTGGTGGCCCCCGCCGACCTGTACGGCGGTGCGGAGCTGGCCGGTTTCCTGCGCTCGGAACGCATCACCCACGCGTTCATCACCCCGGCCGCGCTGGCCACGGTGCCCGCGGGCGAGTTCCCGGCTCTCAACACGGTGATCGTCGGCGGCGAGGCGTGCTCGGACGAACTCGTCGAAGCCTGGGCCACGAAGTACCGGATGCACAACATGTACGGCCCGTCCGAGGCCACTGTCGCGGTCACCGCGAGCGCGGCCATGGTTCCGGGCGAGCCTGTCCCGCTGGGCACCCCCGTGCGCGGCATGCGGCTGTTCGTGCTCGACGGCCGGATGAACCCGGTGCCGCCGGGAACACCGGGCGAGCTCTACGTCTCGGGGCCCGGCCTGGCCCGCGGGTACCTCGGCAAGCAGGCACTCACCGCGCAGCGGTTCGTCGCCAACCCACACGGCCGCGTCGGCGAAAGGATGTATCGCACCGGCGATCTCGTCGTCGCCGACATGACCGGCCTGCTGCGTTTCCTCGGCCGCGCCGACGATCAGATCAAGATCCGTGGGTTCCGGATCGAACTGCGCGAAATCGACCATGTGCTGCGCGAACACCCGGGCGTTCGGTCCGCGCTGACCGTCGTCCACGTCGACGAGCAGGGGCAACAGCGGCTCGCGTCCTACGTCACCGCCGACGGCCCGCTCGACCCGGCCGCCGTGCTCGACACCGCCCGCAGCAGGTTGCCCGGCTACATGGTGCCCGCCGCACTGGCGGTGCTCGACGCGATGCCGGTCACCCCGGCGGGCAAACTCGACCGAAAGGCCCTGCCCACACCCGAATTCGTGGTCAGTGGTGGGTCGCGTGCGCCACGCACGCACCTCGAGATGCGGGTGGCCGCGGTGTTCACCGAGATTCTCGGCCGCCCGATCCCCGGCGCGGAGGACAGCTTCTTCGACATCGGCGGCAACTCGCTGCTGGCCACCCGGCTCGCCGCCGCGCTGCACGCCGAATTCGAGGTGGACCTGCCGGTCCGGCAGATCTTCGAGGCACCGACCGTGGCGGGCATCGCCCGGCTGATCACGGAAGCGCCCCGGACGCAGCGGGTGGCGCTGGCGGTACACACCCCGCGCCCGGGACGCATACCACTGTCGTTGCCGCAGCAACGGCTGTGGTTCCTGAACCGATTGTCCCCCGAATCGAGCGCCTACAACATCGCATTCGTCTTGCGAATCGGCGGAGATCTGGACGTCGAGGCGTTGCGGGGCGCTCTCGGCGACCTGGTGGAGCGCCACGAGGTACTGCGCACGGTCTTCCCCGAAGACCTCTCCGGCGCCCAGCAGGTGATCCTGCCGCGCGAGCAGGCGATGCCGGTGATCGACGCCGTCGACACCGCACCCGATCGGGCGAACGCGGCGCTGACCGCGCTGGCCCGCCAGGGCTTCGACCTCACCCGGCAGACGCCGCTGCGAGTGTTGTTGCTGCGCACCGCATCCGACGAACACCTGCTCGGCGTCGTCGTCCATCACATCGCCGCCGACGGCTGGTCGCTCGGCCCGCTGACGCGTGATCTCGCACTGGCCTACGTGGCTCGCACCGGGGGCGCTGTCCCCGAACGCGCACCGCTGCCGGTGCAGTACGCCGACTTCAGCCTGTGGCAGCGGGCCGTGCTCGGCAGCGAGGACGACCCGGACAGCATCACCGCCACCCAGCTCGCGTTCTGGCGCGAGACGTTGTCCGAACTGCCCGACGAGCTGCCGCTGCCGTTCGACCGGCCACGCCCCGCCGAACCCACCGGGTCCGCGGGCACCGTGACCTGCGCGGTCTCGGCACCGCTGCAGCACGCGCTCGACGAGCTGGCCGGCCACACCGGTGTCAGCCTGTTCATGGTCGTGCGCTCGGCGCTGTCGGTGCTGCTGCGCAGCGTCACCGGTGGCCGCGACATCCCCATCGGTACCCCGGTCGCCGGGCGCACCGACATCCAGCTCGACGACCTCGTCGGCATGTTCGTCAACACCCTGGTCCTGCGCTCCGACGTCGATCCCGGCCGCAGCTTCACCGAGCTGCTGCACGCCGATCGCGATGGCGAGCTCGCCGCCCTCGCCCACGCCGATGTGCCGTTCGAGCGCGTCGTCGACGCGCTGGGCCGCGAGAGCAGGGCGAGCAACCGCCACCCGCTGTTCCAGGTCGCGCTGAGCATGCAGGACAACCGCACACCCGCGCTGGAACTGCCCGGACTGCGGCTGGCCGCGGAAGAGCTCGACATCGCCCTGGCCAAGTTCGACCTGGAACTGCGGGTCGCGCCCGCCGAGGACAGCGGGTTGCGGTTCGACTTCGTCTACGCCACCGAACTGTTCGACGCCGCCACCATTCAGACCCTCGCCGACCGGTTCGTGCAGATCCTCACCCAGGTGACCGCCGACCCACGGCAATTGGTGTGCGATCTGGACCCGCTCACCGTGCTCGAGCACCGTGAGCACGTCCCCGCACAGGGACCCGCCGCGGTCACGCCGGTCATCCTGGCCGACATCCTCGACGGTGCCGCCACGAAGTATCCGCAGCGGCCGGCGCTGCGCTGGTTCGCCGACGGCAGCGTCGCCGGGGAAGTGGGCGAGCTCGACTACGCCGAGGTCGCGAGCCGGGCGCACCGGCTGGGCCGGGCGCTGATCGCGCGCGGCATCGGCACCGGCGACCGGGTGGCCGTCGGGCTCACTCGCTCACTGGACTGCGCCCTCGCCATCTTCGGCGTCGCAGCCAGCGGCGCCGCGTTCGTGCCCGTCGACCCGCGCTACCCGGCCGACCGGGTGCGGCACATGCTCACCGACTCCGGTGCCAGCGCGGTACTCACCGCGCGCGCCGACGCGGACTCGTTGCGCGAGGCCGCGGGCCCGATCGACACCCAGTGGTTGCTGATGGACGGCGACGAGCTGAACGCCGAACTGGCCGGCTACGACGGGGTCCGGATCAGCAACGCCGAGCGGGTCCGCCCGGTGCGCACCGCCGACCTGGCCTATCAGATCTACACGTCCGGTTCGACCGGCCTGCCCAAGGGCGTCACCGTCACCCACGGCGGTCTCACGAGTCTCGCGCTCGACCTGCGTGAACGGATGGGCCTCGACCGGTTCTCCCGCACGTTCTTCTTCTCCACACCCAGTTTCGACGTCTCGGTGCTCGACATGCTCCTCGCCGTCTACTCGGGCGCCGAGATGGTGATCGGCCCGATCGACATCTACGGCGGTGACGAACTCGGGACCCTGCTGGAACGCGAGCAGATCACCCACACCTTCCTGACGCCCGCGGTGCTGGGCTCGATCGACCCCACCCGCCACCCGCTGCCGATGCTGCGCGGTCTGATGGCCGGTGGCGAGGCGGTGCCGCCGGACCTGGTGGAGAACTGGGCGCCGGGCAGGCGGTTCGTCAACGCCTACGGGCCCACCGAGTTCACCGTCATCGCCGCGATGTCGGAGCTGCGGGTGGGTGTTCCGGTCGCCATCGGCACGCCGGTGCGCGGCTCACGGGCCCTCGTGCTCGACGAGCGGCTGCGACCGGTCGTCGGCAGGGTGCCGGGCGAGCTCTACATCGGCGGCGCCGGCATCGCCCAGGGCTATCACGAGCGCTACGGCCTGACCGCGGGACGCTTCATCGCCGACCCGTTCGGCCCGGCGGGCAGCCGGATGTACCGCACCGGCGACGTGGTGCGCTGGACGGCGAACGGTGAGATCGACTACCTGGGTCGCAGCGACCATCAGGTGAAGGTGCGCGGTTTCCGGATCGAACTCGGCGAGATCAGCGCCGTCCTCGGCAGTCATCCCGAGGTCCGCTTCGCACACACCGAGGTCCGCCGGATCGCGGGCGACGACCGGATCGTCGCCTGGATCCAGCTGAACGAGGGTGTCGACCCGGCCGAGGTGGCCGGGGTGAAGCGGCACGCGATGGTCCGGCTGGCCGGGCACATGGTGCCCGCGTCGCTGAACCTGATCGACCAAGTGCCGCTCACCCCGGTCGGCAAGCTCGATCGCACGGCGTTGCCGGAACCGCAGTTCACCGCCGCCGCGGGCCGGGCACCACAGACCGATGCCGAGCGGACGGTCGCGCGAGTGTTCGAGGAGCTGGTCGGGGCGAGCGAGGTCCGCGCCACCGACAGCTTCTTCGACATCGGCGGCAACTCGCTGCTGGCCACCCAGCTGGTGGCCCGGCTGGCCGCGGCCAGCAATGTGCGCCTGGAAGTGCGCACCGTGTTCGCGGCGCCGACCGTCGCCGAACTCGCCGCGCTCATCGAATCCGGACCGTCCGGCGACGAACACCGGCCGGACCTGGTGCCCCAGCCACGCCCGGAGCGGATTCCGCTGTCGGCGGCGCAGCGCAGGCTGTGGTTCCTCAACCGCTTCAACGCGGGTGCCGGCGGCGACAGTCAGTCCTCGGGCGCCTACAACGTCCCGGTCGTACTGCGCCTGCACGGCACGGTCGACCTCGATGCGCTCATTGCCGCTTTGCACACGGTGCAACGTCGGCACGAGACGCTGCGCACGGTGTTCCCGGAGACCGCCGGCGAGCCAGAGCAGTTGGTGCTCGACCCGGCGATCGCCGCCGTCACGCTGTTCCACGCGACGGCCACCGCGAGCGAGGTCGACACCGCCGTGACCCGTTTCGTCACCCCGGGATTCGACCTGTCGGCCTCGGTGCCCATGCGGGCGGCGCTGATCAGCGTCGACCACACCGGGCAGTCGGCACCGGCCAAGGCCAAGTTCGCGGTCGCGCGCTCGACCGAGCATGTGCTGGTGCTGGTCGTGCACCACATCGCGATGGACGGCTGGTCGCTGGAACCGCTCGCCGCCGAAGTGGCCGCCGCCTACCGTGGCATCCAGATCGGTGAACCGTTCGGCGAACAGATCCCGCCGGTCCAGTACGCCGATTACACCCTGTGGCAGCAGGAACTCCTCGGTACCGAGGACGACCCGGACTCGCTGATCAGCAAGCAGCTCGACCACTGGCGCGGTGTGCTCGACGGCCTGCCGGAGCTGCTCACCGTGCCGGCCGACCGCTCGCGCCCGCCGGTGCCCTCCTACCAGGGCGGCACCATCGACTGCGCGGTCGACGCGGCGACCCACCGGGCGCTGCGCGGCATCGCCACGGCGAACAACGTCAGCATGTTCATGGTGTTGCACGCGGCGCTGGCGGTCCTGCTGCACCGGGTCACCGGCACCGAGGACATCGCCGTCGGCACCGCCAGCGCGGGCCGTGGACATCCAGCACTCGACGCGATGATCGGCATGTTCGTCAACACCCTGGTGCTGCGCACCGAGGTTTCCGACGAGCGCGCGTTCGTCGACCTGCTGCGCACCGTCCGCGACGGGGACCTCGACGCGTTCGCGAACGCCGACCTGCCCTTCGAACGGCTCGTCGAGGTCGTCAACCCGGCGCGCTCCCAGGCACACCACCCGCTGTTCCAGGTGATGCTGTCGGTGCGCAACACCCCGGTACGGATGCTGGAACTGCCCGGTCTGCGGATCGAAGCCGTCGACGCCGACGCCGGTATCGCCAAGTTCGACCTGCAGTTCACCTTCACCGAGACCCAGACCGCCGACCGGGTGGGCGACGGCATCAGCCTGTCGGTGAACTTCGCGGCGGACCTGTTCGACGAGGTCACCGCGCGCAGGCTCGGCGACCGCCTGGTCCGGCTGCTCACCGCCGTGGCCGCCGACCCGAACACCGCGGTCGGCGACCTGGCCCTGCTCGACGCGGTCGAGTGGACCGCGCTGGCACCGGTGCACGGCGCCCGCGCCGAGCAGGCGGTGACGCTGCCCGCGGTCTTCGGTGCCGCCGTGGCTCGTTCCCGCGAGGGCGTCGCGCTGTGCGCCGGAGACACCGTGGTCACCTACGACGCGCTCGACCGGTGGACCAACCGGCTCGCCCGTGTCCTGATCGGACAGGGTGTGGGGCCGGAAACCCTCGTGGCCCTGGGTATTCCGCGTTCGGTGGAGTCGGTGGCGACCATGCTCGCCGTCGCGAAGGCGGGCGCCGCGTTCGTGCCGGTCGACCCGAACTACCCGCCGCAGCGGATCAGTCACATGCTCACCGATTCCGCTGCGGCCCTGGGTCTGACGCTGCTCGAGCACCGCGATCGACTGCCCGCCGATACCCGCTGGCTGGTCCTGGACGACCCGCAGACCAGGGCCACCGTGCTGGGGACCGACGACTCGCCGGTTACCGACGCCGAACGGATTCGCCCCCTGCGCCTGCACAATCCGGCGTACGTGATCTACACGTCGGGCTCCACCGGGACCCCGAAGGGCGTCGTGGTCACCCACGGCGGTCTGTCGAACTTCGCCGCCGAGACCGCCGACCGGTTCGATGTGCGTCCCGGCAGCCGGGTGCTGCACTTCGCGACTCCGAGCTTCGACGCCGCCATGCTCGACATCCTGTTCGCGCTCGGTGGCGCGGCGACGCTGGTGATCTCCCCGGCCGGGGTGGTCGGCGGCGAGGACCTGCGGCAGGTGTTCATCCGGGAACGGATCACCCACGCGTTCATCACCACCGCCGCGCTGGGCACCGTCGACCCGGCGGGCGTGAACTCGCTGGCCCACGTGCTCACCGGTGGTGAGGCGCTGCCGCCGGAACTGCTCGCCCGCTGGGCGCCGGGGCGCAACTTCTACAACGTGTACGGCCCCACCGAGACGACCATCGTCACGTTGATGCCGCAGCCGATGAGCCCGCGGGGCCCGATCACCATCGGTGGGCCGATCCGCGGCGTCGCGGCCACCGTGCTCGACCGGCGACTGCACCCGACCCCGATCGGTGTCACCGGCGAGCTGCAGCTGGCGGGCTCGGCCCTGGCGCGCGGCTACCTCAACCGGCCGGGACTCACGGCCCAGCGGTTCGTGGCCGATCCCTACGGCGCGCCGGGCGAACGGATGTACCGGACCGGCGACCTGGTGCGCTGGCGTGACGGCGCCAAGTCGGCGCTGGACGTGGAGTACGTAGGCCGCACCGACCATCAGGTGAAGGTCCGCGGATTCCGGATCGAACTCGGCGAGATCGATGTCGCGTTCGCCCGGCACGCCGATGTCGAGCTCGCGCTCACCATCGGTCACACCACGCAGGCCGGGGTCACCGCGCTGGTCTCGTATGTGAAGGCACGCAACGGGAGCGCGCCGAGCGTGCCCGAACTGCTCGAGCACGTCGCGGGTCACGTGCCGAACTACATGGTCCCGCAGGCGATCATGCTGCTCGACGAGGTGCCGCTGAGTCCGGTCGGCAAGCTCGATCGAGCCCGGCTGCCCGAGCCGGTGTTCACCGCGTCCGGCGGGTACCGCGCGCCGGCGACCGTCGCCGAGATGGCGCTGTGCGCGGTGTTCACCGAGGTCCTCGGGGTCGAGCGGGTCGGCGTGGACGACGGGTTCTTCGAACTCGGCGGCAACTCCCTGCTGGCCACCAAAGTTGTCGCGGCACTGCGTGAGCAGGGCTACGACATGCCTGTCCAGATGATGTTCGGCGACGCCACCCCCGCGGGAATCGCGGCCAAGCTCGACGACCTCGACCCGGACGCGGTGATCGAGGCGGCCACCAGCCCGGTGCTGGCCATCCGCCCGTCCACCAGCCCGCACGACACCCCGCTGTTCTGCGTGCACCCGGCGATCGGGCTGGCCTGGTGCTACGCGGGACTGCTCGCTCATCTCGCCCCGCAGCGCCCGGTGTACGGCCTGCAGGCCCCGCACGTGTCCGGTGACGACAGCTTCATCTCGATCCCCGAAGCCGCCGGACACTATGTCGCCCATATCAAGTCGATCCAGCCACACGGTCCCTATCACCTACTCGGCTGGTCGCTCGGCGGCCTGATCGCGCAGGAGATCGCCGTGCAGCTGCAGGACGCGGGCGAGGACGTCGCGCTGCTGGCGATGATGGACAGCTACCAGCTCGGTGACCGCTGGCTCGACACCTCGATGCCCAGTGTCGCCGACATCCTCGGCGAGTTCGGCGCCGACCTGGTCGACGGCGAACCGTTGCCCGCCGACCTCGACCTGAACGAAGCGGCGGATCTGCTGCGGGCCCAGGCCGGTCCGTTCGCCGCGCTCTCGGTGGAACATCTGCAACGCCTCTACACCGGGTACGCCGACGGCACCGTCATGGCCAACCGGTTCCGGCCGCGCACCTTCGACGGCGACCTCGTGTTCTTCACCGCCACGGCGGACGAGATCAACGCCGCCGATCCGAGCCGCTGTGCCGACGCCTGGCAGCCGTTCGTCACCGGCAACATCCACAACCACGACCTGCCCTGCAGGCACGCGGCGATGACCACACCGGAATCGCTGGCGGCGATCGGCCCCGTGCTGCATCGCCACCTCGACGCCGTCCCGGACATCACCGTGTGCGGCAGCGGCCAGAAGGAGATGCGACCGTGAGTCTCGCGGTAGAAGTGCGCGGCCTGGCGAAGAGCTACGGCAAGGTGCGCGTACTGAAGGAGATCGACCTGGAGATCCCGGCGGGGACCGTGCTCGGCCTGCTGGGCCCCAACGGTGCGGGCAAGACCACCACCGTGCGGATCGTCACCACGCTGTTGCGACCCGATGCCGGTTCGGTGCGGGTCGCCGGTATCGACGTGCTGGCCGACCCGGCCACCGCGCGCACCAGGATCGGGCTGTCCGGCCAGTACGCGGCCGTCGACGCGAACCTGACCGGTTACGAGAACCTGCGCATGGTGGCGCGCCTGTACGGCATGGGACGCAAGCAGTCCGTCGTGCGCGTGGAGGAACTGCTCACCGCGTTCGGACTCGACCACGCGGCGGGTCGGCGGGCAGGCACCTATTCCGGTGGTATGGCCCGTCGCCTCGACCTGGCCGGTGCGCTGGTGGCGCGGCCGCCGGTGGTGGTGCTCGACGAGCCGACCACCGGCCTCGACCCGCGCGGTCGCCTGGACATGTGGCAGGTGATCGGTGATCTCGTCGACGACGGCACCACCGTCCTGCTCACCACCCAGTACCTCGAGGAGGCCGACCTGCTCGCCGACCGGATCACCGTCATCGACAAGGGCACGGTCATCGCCCGCGGTTCGGCCGACGAGCTCAAGACCTCCATCGGCGGCGACCGGCTCACGGTCACCCTCGCCGCGGGGCAGAGCCCGTGGCCCGCGGTGCAGGTCCTGCAGCAGGTGGGGGTCGGCGAGCCCGTTCACGAGCCCGGCAGCGACGAGGTGTCGGTGGTGGTGGGCAACGGGTCACGCACGATGGTCGAAGCGCTGCGCCGCCTCGACGACGCCGGTGTCTGCGTGCTCGACGCGAACGTCGTGCGTCCCACTCTCGACGATGTGTTCCTTTCCCTCACCGGCACCCCGGCCGAGACCGTTCCCGAACCCGAAACCGACGACGTGCAAGAGGAGGTCCTGTCGTGAGTGCCCCCGACGTCACGGTGGACGAGTACGAGACCCGCGATCTGCCCATCCAGCCGGCCACCCCGCGGCCGCCCGCAGGCGAGGAGATGGAACCGAAGGCCCGGTTCGTGCGCGACAGCGCGATCGTGGCCTACCGCAACCTGCTGACCATCCTGCGGGTGCCGACGCTGCTGGTCACCGCCACCATCCAGCCGCTGATGTTCGTGTTCCTGTTCGCCTACATCTTCGGTGCCTCGCTCGGCGGCGACCAGTACCGGGAGTTCCTGCTGGCCGGCATCTTCACCCAGACCGTGGCGTTCAATGCCGCGTTCACCACCGTCGGCCTGGCCGGTGACCTGCAGAAGGGCATCATCGACCGGATGCGGACGCTGCCGATGTCGCGGCTGGCGGTCCTGATGGGGCGCACGCTGTCCGACCTGGTCGTCAACATCGTGAGCCTGGGTGTGATGTCGATCTGTGGGTACATCGTCGGCTGGCGCATCCACGGCAGCTTCGGCGATGCCGTGATCGCGTTCGCGATCATCTTGCTGTTCGCGTTCGCGATGTCGTGGGTCGGCGCCCTGACCGGTCTGGTCTCCCCGACGGTGGAGGTGGCGCAGAGCGCGGGTCTGATCTGGCTGTTCCCCCTGACGTTCATCTCCTCGGCGTTCATCTCCGCCGAAACCCTGCCCGGCCCCCTGCGCGCGATCGCCGAATGGAATCCGATCACCGCGGTGTCGGCGGCGGGTCGCAAGCTCTTCGAGAACGACTCGCCCCCGACCTTCGTCCCCGCCACAGGCTGGGCCGCGGAGAACTGCATCCTCTACGCGATCATCTGCTCGCTGGTCATCCTCGCCATCGCGATGCCCGCGGCACTACTGCAGTACCGCAAGGTCGCCAGCCACTGAGTACGGCCACACAACGCCGAAGGCCGCCATCCCGAGGGGGAGGCGGCCTTCGGCGTTCACATCTTCTGTGTTATCCGCGGCGACGGGTCTTCAGGAGGTCGAGGCGCTCCTTGAGCAGCTCCTCGAGCTCCTCCTTGCTGCGACGTTCCAGCAGCATGTCCCAGTGGGTGCGCGGCGGCTTGACCTTCTTGGTCTCCACGGAGGTGCCCTCCATGAGCTGACCCTCCTGGCCGTTGCGGCACAGCCAGGTGGGCGGGATCTCCGCGTCGTCGGCGAACGGGACGTCGAATTCCTCACCGTTGTCGGTGCGGTAGCGGGCGATCCGGCGCGGGGCCAGGTCGTGGTCGCGATCGGTCTCGTAGCTCACCGCTCCGAGCCGGCTGCCCCGGAGTACGCGATCTGCCATGTGTGCTCCTGTAATTTCGGCGGCTGGTGCCGCAACTCGTACTACCTCAACGCACGGGAAGTCTGAACTGTTCCATTGTAGTCGCCCGGCCACATCAGCCGAGCGACCCCCGAATCGGCGTCGACGGTAGGTCGGTATCGGGAGGGTGCCCGCTCAGCGAGACCTGAACCGGCGAAGTGTGTCGCGGGCCGATAGGGTTTCCGATCATGTCGCGCAGTCGCCTGCTGTCCTGCCTGTGGTGCGGGCGGGAGATCGTGGATTCGGAGTCGGGTCGGCGTCGCCGCTATTGCCGCCAGTCGTGTCGCCAACGTGCCTATGAGCACCGGAGCAGCCTCAAGGGGACCGGAATTCCCGAGGACGCGGTGGTGCTGACCGCGCAGGAGGCCGCCGATCTCGCCGATCGGTGGTTCGCCGCGCGGTGTGCGGCCGAGGACGTGGCGACAGCCGTGGGGGAGGGAGCTTCTCCGGCGGAGCTGGCAGAGCTGAGCGCGACGTTGCTGCAGCTGGCCCGGGAAGCGGAACGACTCCGCTGACGATGCGAAAACCCGTGTACCCCATCGTAAGCCGATGGGGTACACGCAGCGGCACCGATGGGCGACTACCGCGCTAGCTCGGCAGTGACTCCCGGGCACGCAGGTACACGGCGGTGATGCCCCCCGCGACGAACAGCGCGAGGGCCGCGGCGGCACCGGCTGTCGCGAGGTCGGGACTGGTGAGCGACTGTCCGCGCAGCGCCTGCCAGACCACCAGCGTGAGCAGTCCGAAGTAGCCGAGGACTGCGACCACGAGCAGCGCCGCACGGGTCGTTTCGGTGCGCAACCAGCGGTAGCGAGGCGCGAGTGCTACCAGGGCGAAGGCGATCAGCAGCAGCACCTGGATGCCGTGCAGCCCGACGAAGTGCGGGATGCGCAGGTCGCCGCCGATGGTGCTCCAGTGGGTGATCGGCATGCCCGCGGCAGCGTCACGTGCTGTATCGCCGGGCCGCACTGTGTGCCCGGCCATCAACCCCACGACGGTGCCGTCGGCCGTGCGGACGAGCTGCGGCCCGGTGAACCCCATCAGATACCCGAGCGCCATCCCGGTCACCGCCAGCCACAGCCCGGCCTTCAACGCGATCCTGGTCGGCCGGTCGGCCAGTTTCTGCCAGGAGATGATCACCGCCAGGACGAGATTCGCGAGGAACAACCCGGGAACGCCGGACGCGAACACCTGCTGCCCGATCTCGTTGACCGGGTCGGTGGCGTCGTTGAAGTGGCTGAACGTCCCGCGTGCCGCCTGGACCGCGATGAATCCCACATCGGCGACCCCGGTGATCGCGAAGACAGTGCCCAGCCACCAGGTGGCACGCCGTCCGCGATGCGGCAGCCGCAGTATCCAGGCCAGGGTCACGCCGTAGAGGGCGAAGGCGAGCCCGAACTTGGCCGGTTTGAGCCACACCGACTCGCCGAGCAGCAGTCGGTCGTCGACCACCATCCCGACCATCGACACCACCACCAGTGCGGTCATGAGCGCGGAATTCACCAGCAGCGGGCCGTGCCAGGGGGCGCGGTCGGTGCCGTCGCGCGCGGTGGGGGACGTGATGCGGGACAGCGTGTGGGTGAGGTCGATCGTCGCCATGTACCGAAGGTAGAAATCCGGTGCGCCACACCACGTCCCGCTGTGGAACGGTTCGGCTCCGATACCCGGGTACGGGTCGGGCTACGCGAGTTCTAGGGGTTGTCTCAGATTCCCATCCGCCAGATCGCGGCGTCGACCGCGCGGGGTGAGACGAGCGCGAGGGCCTGGAGTACGCGAGTGTAGGTCGGGTACAGCTCGACCGGGCGGGTCCGGATCGCGGTGGTGATCCAGTCGGCGGCTTCCTCGGCCGACAGTGCCGCCGCGTCGGCGTACTTGCCGGTGGGCGCGATCATCTCGGTGCGCACCAGCGGATAGCCGATGGTGGTGACGTGCACGCCACGGCGCCGGGTCTCCGCGCCGAGACTGCGCCCGAACGCGCCGAGCGCCGCCTTCGACGCGTGGTAAGCGGTGAACAGCGGCATCGATCCCGCGGCCACACCCCAGGTCGCGACATTGACGACGTGGCCGGTGCCCGCGTCGAGCATCGACGGCAGCAGTCCCATCGTGAGCCGGGTCGCTCCGAAGTAGTTCAGCGCCATGGTGCGTTCGTAGTCGTGGAACCGGTCGGTGGTTTCGGCGGCGCCGCGGCGGATCGAACGGCCCGCGTTGTTCACCAGCACGTCGACCGTCCCGAACTGCTCGAGCAGGGTCTTCGCCAGCGCGTCGGTCTGCTCGGCGTCGGCGAGGTCGCAGGTGATCATCTCGGCATCCCCGCCCTCGGCGCGAACCGCGTCGCGCACCTCGGCCAGTGGCTCGGCATTCCTGGCGACGAGCACCACCCGCGCCCCTTCCCGGCCGAGCGCGTGTGCCGCGGCTTTGCCGACACCCGACGAGGCACCCGTCAGCACGACCGTCTTCCCGGCGATCTCGTGCTGCTCACCACGGACCAGCCGCGCGAGCACGCGGGGGAGTGCGGGCGGGTTGAGCAGTACCGATTGTGCGACTTCGGCGAACACGGGGACTCCTGTCGAGGCGTACAGCGGGGGCGAACAGGTAATTTACTTAATGGTAAATTACAAAGGGACCAATTGGGTGTCAACCGGCACGGAGGTCGATGGTTGGATGGAACGGTGAGCACAGCCGGTACCAAAGGTGTCCCCCGCCCCGAGCGCGAACAGCAGATCCTCGACGCCGCCGTCGCCGAAATCGGTCGTGTGGGTTACGCGGGGCTGTCCCTGGCCGATGTCGCGCAGCGCGCGGGCGTGTCCAAGCCGCTGGTCTACACCTACTTCCAGTCCAAGGACGGGCTCTACATCACCTGTGTGGACCGGGCGGCCACCGTCCTGTTCGACGCGATCGAATCCGCTATCGCCGGGGCCGGTGGTCTCAGCAAGGCGGAACGGACGCTCGACGCGATCTTCGTCGCGCTGGAACCGCGCCCACACGACTGGACCGTGCTCTTCGACCGCTCCCACCCCGACGACGGCCCCGCCGCCGACGCCGTCCGCGGCGCCCGCCGCCGCATCGCCGCCCAGGCCGCGCGCGGTGTCGCCGATGCCATCGGCGCTGTCGAGCTCACCGACCCCACCGACCTCTCGGCGCTGACCGACGTCTGGATGGGCGCGGTGACCTCGCTGGTCCTGTGGTGGTTGCGTCATCCCGACCAGACCGCCGCCCAGATGTCGGCCCGCAGCCACCGCCTGATCGGCGCACTCGTCACCGCCCCGCGGTGAACGCAATCCGCACCCCGGCCGGGGTGCGGATGTGCTTGTCCGACAGGTGTTCTACGACGTGACGTCGGTGGTCGATCGGGCAGGCGGCAGCAATTCGGCGAGCAGTGTGGCCCACTCGTATCGGCGTTCGGGGAAGCAGCGCTCGAGCAGGTCGCTCATGATCGACGGTGCGATGGAGGCACCGGGGGAGGCGCCGAGAAGGCCGGCGATGGTGCCGTCCGCGCCGGTGACCAGTTCGGTGCCGAATTCGAGGACGCCGCCGCGCTCGCGATCGGGTTTGACCAGCTGGGCGCGTTGCCCGGCTTGGACCAGGGTCCAATCAGCGGCGTCGGCGGTGGGGTAGAAGCGTTGCAGCTGGGCGAACTTGCGCCGGGGTGAGGCCAGTAGCTCGGTGACGAGGTAGCGGACCAGATCGAAATTCCGCAGACCGACCGCGACCAGCGGGACGATATTGTGCGGGCGCAGCGTGGTGAACAGATCGGTGAGCTTGCCGTGGCGCAACAGGCGGGTGCTGAAGGTGGCGTAGGGGCCGAACAGCAGCGCGCCGGTGCCGTCGACCTCGCGGCGATCCAGATGCGGGACCGACATCGGCGGTGCGCCCAGCGCGGCCTGACTGTAGACCTTGGCGTGATGCTCGGCGACGACCTCGGGGTTGTCGGTGCGCAGGAACTGCGCGCCCAGTGGGAACACCCCGTATCCACGCACCTCGGGGAGACCGGCCCGCTGCAACAGCCGCAACGCGTACCCGCCCGCACCGACGAACACGAACCGCGCCCTGACCTGGAACCGCCGCCCACTGTCGAGATCGCGGCCGCGCACGGTCCACAGCCCGTCAGCGCTGCGGGTGAGCCCGGTGATCTCACGATGCATCCGGACCGCGTTGCCCGCCGCGCTCATCGTCGACAACAACGACCTGGTCAGCGCCCCGAAGTCGACATCGGTGCCCGCGGTGTGCCGGGTGGCGGCCATCGCCTCGCCGTCGGCCCGGCCGCGCACGAGCAGCGGCGCCCAGCCGGCGATCACCGCACGATCCTCGGTGTACTCCATCTCCGCGAACGCGGGCAGCGTGCGCAGCGTGGCGTACCGCCGGCGCAGGTAGGCGATGTCTCGCTCGCCGAAGACCGCCGTGACATGCGGTGTCGAGGTGAGGAAGGTGTCGGGCGCGAGCTCACCACGGTGGGCCAGCGCCGACCAGAACCGGCGCGAGAGCGCGAACTGATCGGCGATCCCGGCCGCCTTGGCGCCGTCGCCCGCGTCGGGCATGTAGTTGAGCTCGCACAACCCGGAGTGTCCGGTGCCCGCGTTGTTCCACGGATGGCTGCTCTCGGCCGCCGGTTCGCCGAGCCGTTCGAACAGCGCGATCGACCAGTCGGGCGCGAGGGTGCTCAGCAGGGCGCCGAGCGTGGCCGACATGATGCCGCCGCCGATGAGTACGGCGTCGAGAATGTCGTCGCCGCTGCCGGTGCCGGGCCGTGTGGGTGTGGTGTCGTTCATGGTCGAACCTCCCGTGAGCTGTGTACCGCCATCCTCACGCCGGAAACAGCGATCCGTCCAATACGGAATCGCCGAGGATATGATCCGGATATGGATGATTCAGCGGAGGCGGGAGCGCAGGCACTGGCTCCGCTGCTGACCGCCTTCGACGCGGCGGCCGAAGAAGGCCACTTCACGCGCGCGGCCCAGCGACTCGGCGTGCCGCAGTCCTCGCTCAGCCGCCGGATCAGAACGATGGAGCAGCTCCTCGGCGTGGCGTTGTTCCAGCCGATCGGGCGCGGGGTCACCCTCACCCCGCAGGGGCGTGATCTCTACGCACACACCCGGGGACTGGTGCGCGCACTCGACGACGCGGTGCGGCAGGTGCGCGCCGACGCCGACCCCGACAGCGGGCTGGTGCGGTTCGGATTCCCGCTCACGCTCGGCCCGGTCAGCATTCCGTCGTTGCTCGCGCAGTTCCACACCCGCGCGCCTCGGATCCGGTTGCATCTGGTGCAGGCGCACGGCGAGGCGCTGGCCGAGCAGGTGCGCGAGGGCAGGCTCGACCTCGCGGTGATGATCCCGCCCCCGGCCGACCTGCCGACCGTCGATCTCGGCAGTCAGCGCATCGACCTGCACGTGTCGCGCACGCATCCGCTGGCCCGGCGCGCTCGCGTCGACCTCACCGAACTGGCCGATGAGGCGTTCATCGCGAACCCGCCCAGCTACCAGCTGCGCACCCTGCTCGACAGCTGGTGTGCCGCAGCGGGTTTCACCCCACGAGTGGTCTTCGAGATCACCGAGTTCGAAACCCTGCGCGCACTGGTCGCACTCGGACAGGGCGTCGCGCTACTGCCCGCCGCCGAGGTCGCGAACCCCGACCTGGCGGTGATACCCATCGATGGCGAACGCGACCGCGAGGTCGGCCTGGTCTCGGGAGACCATGACTCGACGCTCGCGGTCGCGCGGCTTCGGGAATTCCTGATCGCGCGCCGGGCGGCGATCAGTGGGTGAGCGGTATCAGTCCTGGGCGACGCCGGCATCGACGCCACGCGCGGCGAGCCACGGGTGCGGGTCGATCGGGGCGCCGTAGAGCGAGCCGTCGGGCACATGCACCTCGTAGTGCAGGTGGGGGCCGGTGGAGTTGCCACGGTTACCGACGGTGGCGATGGTGTCACCGGCGTTGACGTGCTGACCGACCTCGACCAGGATGTCGTTCACGTGGCCGAACACACCGATGGTGCCGTCATCCTGCTGGACGCGGACCCACAGGCCGAAGCCCGACGCCGGACCGGCCTCGATCACGGTACCGTCGGTGACGGCGAAGATCGGTGCGCCGATCGGGTCACCGAAGTCGATGCCGTTGTGCGCGGTGCCCCAGCGGGCGCCGTAGTACGAGGTCAGCCTGCCGCTGACCGGGCGAACGGTCTGCGGGCGCGGCGGCGGCGGGGGAGCGATGAACGGCAGCGGCGGCAGTTCCAGGCCGACGGCTTCGCGGTGCTCCTCCCACGGGATCGGGGCGGACGCGGGGGTCGCGCCCTGCGGGCCCTGGGCCTCGGCCGGGGTGTACGCGGTGAAGCGGTACGGCGACTGGCCGGCGTTGATGGCCTCGGTGGCGTCCGCGGCGATCGTGGTAGTGGGAACAGGGCTCTCGGGCTCACTGAAAGTGGCGACGGAGGTACCCACGAGTGCGGACAGAGCCACCGCACCCGCGACCACGCCTCCCCAACGACCTGCGAAGGCGTCAGAGACTCGAGCAGATAACGGGTTGGTCACGAACATGGTTATGAACGTAGCTAAACCGTAACCTTCGCGGCCAATCCTGTGGCTGCGATCACGAAGCGCTATAACCCCAGTTGATCTATAACGATACTCTAACGAATGGCCAACATCCTGTTACTCACCGGGTGAAATTGCCCTGGTCAAGATCGTTGCCGAAATTCCGCATCCCAGGGACACTGATTCAGTGGACGCTAACGGAGTCCGTGCCATCACGGCGTTATCCGACCCCACCCGGCGCGCGATCTTCGAATTGCTGCCGCAGGGTCCCCGCTCGGTGGCCGACCTCGCCGCCGCCACCGGAATCACCAGTTCAGCCGCGTCGCAACACCTGCGCGTCCTGCGCGAGGCTCACCTGGTCCGTATGCGCCGCGACGGGAACAGGCACCTCTACTCCCTCGACCCGCGCGGCCTCAACGACGCGCGCGACTACCTCGACAAGTACTGGCCCAGCGCGCTCGCCGCCCATGCCGCCGCTCTGCGCGAGGCGGCCGACGCCGACCCGGCTCAGCCCACCCGGCGGTAACGTGACCTGCCGGATTCGGCCCACGCCTGCTTGTCCAGCTGCATATCGACCGCCGCGATCACCTCGGGCACGCCGATCCGCAGCAGACCGGGGTCGGTGCTCAGGCCGTCCGGATCGCCGACCTGTCCGGCCCAGAGCACCGCGTGCCTGCCCAGCAGATGTGCGGGCGGGCCGCCGCGGCGCGGTGGCGTGGGACCGAACAACAGGACCGTGCGGGTGCCGAACGCTGTCGCCAGGTGTGCGACACCGGTATCGCCGCTGATCACGAGGGCGGCCTCGGCCACCGTCGCCGCGAGGTCGGTGAGGTTCTGCCGACCGGCGAGGACCCGGTCGTCGGGCAAGCCGGCCTGCGCGGCCACCTGTCGAGCGATGTCGTGCTCGAACGGGTCGCCGGTGAGCACCACGTCGCGGCCCAGTACCAGCAGGTGGCGCACCACCGCGGCGAACCGCTCCGGCGGCCACCGCCGGGCGGGCGCGCCCGCGCCGATATGGACGACGATGCAATCGCGCCGGCTGATCGAGGCCACCGGCGGCACCAATCCGAGGTTTCGCCGATCCGCGTCGATGCCCTCGCCCTCGAGCAGGCGGCACCACCGGTCGACGACATGCGCGTCGGGATCCCAGCGCGGACCGGCGAGCTTGGGCAGCGCGGGCGTGCGATGACCGATGATCCGCGCGGCGCCGGTATCGGCCAGTGCTCGGGCGCTGGCGCCGTCGGGGCCGTGCAGGTTCACCGCTAATTCGGGCGCGGGTCCATCCCAGATCAGGGCGGCCGGGTCGGCGGTGGCGACGAGTTCATCGACCGAGGAGATCAGGTCGACGATCTGTTCCAACCGATGCGGCGCCGCCAGGACGATCCGGCTCTGTGGTTCGGCCCGGCGCAGGGCACGCAGAGCCGGGACCGCGGAGAGAAGCTCACCGAGGCCCCGAGCTTGCAGCACGAGTACAACCGACACATTCTTCATCTACCCGAGACTGTCGGCGACCAAACTTTCGCGAGGGCAACGATGTGACGGCTCGCCTGTGGGCCCGCTCACGGCGCCGCGCGCGATCGCGACACGATGACAGCTCCAGCTAATTTCCGGAAAACCAGAGCGAGCGGGCATAACATCTCGTCATGACGACAAATACCGTGATTGGGAGCCCGTTCACGGCTCTTGCCAAGAAAACCTGGCAAACAGTTCTGGTCACCGGCCTCCTCGCGGTGGTCCTCGGCATCATCGTGCTGGTGTGGCCCGGTCCGTCGCTGCTCGTGGCGGGCATTCTGTTCGGTATCTACATGGTTGTCAGCGGTATCTTCCAGCTGATCGCCGCCTTCACCCACCTGCCGAGCACCAGCTTTCGGGTGCTGTCGTTCATCAGTGGTGTGCTGTCGCTGATCATCGGTGTGTTCTGCTTCCGCGACGACCTCACCTCGATTGTGTTGCTCGGCTTGTTCATCGGCATCAGCTGGCTGTTCCGTGGCGTCGCCGTCCTGTTCGCCGCCATCTCGGAGTCGGGCGTGCCCGGCCGGGGCTGGCAGATCTTCTACGGCATCATCAGCGCGCTGGCCGGTGTCGTCCTGATCGTGTGGCCGATCAGCTCCCTCACCACGCTGGTCTGGGTCGTCGGCATCTTCTTGATCGTCATCGGTGTCATGGAAGTCATCACCGCCTTCGGCATCCGCAAGGACGCGCATCTGCTGGACGAGCAGCTGGGCTGATCCTGGCCACGGAATAGTTCGTCTGAACCGGCCGGTGCCTTCGGGCACCGGCCGCTTTCGTCTGAACCACGCTGCCGTCTGAACTACGCTTCGCACCCATGGAATTCGTTTATGACCTGGTGGTTGTCACCCACCTGCTCGGCATGGCCGCGGTGGTCGGTGGGTACGTCGCCTCGCGTCCGGTGGTGTCCGAGCTGATGGTGTGGGGCGCGCGCGCCCAGCTGATCACCGGGGTGATCCTGGCGGGGCTGGCTTCGGCGGTCGACTCGCTCGACAAGGATCCGGATACGACGAAGCTGGCGGTGAAGCTGGTTGTCGCGGTCGCGGTGGCGGCGTTCGCCGAAATGGGCCGCGGTGACGCGAAGCGCGGCAAGCAGATCGACTGGATGACCGACGCCGCCGGTGGGCTCGCGATCGTGAACGTGCTGGTCGCGGTGCTCTGGAGCTGAGTGCGCGCCCGATACTGAGGAAGGTCGCGCCGGTCGCGTCCGTGCGGGATCCGCCGGCGGGCATCCGCTAGCGTTGCGGCGTGCAATTTCTCGGCATCCACCACATCGCGATCATCGCGACGGACTACGCCCGCTCCAAGAGTTTCTATATCGAGACTCTCGGGGGGACCGTCCTCGACGAGAACTACCGGGCCGATCGCGATTCGTGGAAGCTCGACATCGAGTTGCCCGGCGGGGTTCGCATCGAACTGTTCTCGTTTCCCGACCCGCCCGCACGCCCGAGCAGACCGGAAACGGCGGGGTTGCGGCATCTGGCTCTGGCGGTCGCGAGCGTGCCCGCCGCCCTCGATGAGCTGCGGGCACGGGGCGTCCGGACCGAGGAACTGCGCACCGATGAGCACACCGGCAAGCAGATGGCCTTCTTCTTCGATCCGGACGACCTGCCGCTCGAGCTGTACGAGGCGTGATCAGGGCGTCGCGCGGGCCCGGCGCGCGAGTTCCACTGTCGCCGCGCGCAATTCGCTGATCTCGGACAGGGGGCTGGCGTAGCCGACTCGGGTGAGCGCCACGCCGCGTGGTGATTCCACCCGCAGGTCGAGGCCGTAGCGGTCGGCCTTCTCGCAGGTGGCAGCGATGGCGTCGGGGAATCCGCCCAGCTGCTGGGCCATCGCCAGCAGCGCTTCGGCATGGTCGGCGTTGAGGTGTGCGACACCGGGCGCGGCGTGTGCGACGATCGGGTCCGGCTGTGCGGCAAGGTATTCCGCGGCCGAGGCCGAATCCATCCGGCCGTAGCCGCCGACCCAGCGCACCCGCTCGACGCGCAGCACCCACAGCGTGAAATCGCTGTAGTCGATGTAGTACTTGGCCGCCGGGATCGCCGCCAGGTGGGCCGCGCGGGCCGCTTCCGCCTCGGCGTCGGTCGGGCGTTCCACGAAACCGGCGAGGGTGATCCGGGTGCCCGCCAGCGGGTCGGCCGGGATGTCGGGGGTGACGATCGCGATGCTGGCGCGCGGGTCGGCGGCCAGGTTGCGGCCGTGTTCGGCCAGGCGCGACACGCTCAGTACCGGTGCACCGTCGAGCAATCCGTAGGTGATGAACGACGCCCACGGCGCGCCGTCGGCGGTGAGGCTGGCCAGTGTGCCGGTATTGGTGCCCGCCGCGATCGTTCTGGCTTCTTCGGCCGGCGAGGGGCGGGCCTCGTTGGCCAGGGGGGCGGTCGGCAGCGGAATGGCAGGTGCGTCGCCCGGGTCGCCGTGGTCGAGAGTCATGGCCACAGCGTATCCACCTGACGCGCGCGGCGGGGTGCGCTCGTCAACCAGCCGTGCAGCGCTTCATAGACAGCGTCGTGATTGAGCAGGCTGAAATGGTTCGCCGCGGGGATGTGCAGGCTGTTGACCGCGTCGAAATCGAGGCGCCGGGTCCGGCCGCGCCCCGACCCGCTGCCGGTGAGAACCATGCCGTCGCCGATGATCACGCCGAGCGGATGTTTCGGGCTGTGGGTGATGGTGGTGGTGACGAAGTAGTGATCGACGCCGGGCAGCAGCGGCACTTCCTTCACCGCTCGCGCGCGCAGGGTGTCCACGTCGAGGTCGCGCCAGTCCTCGTCGACCAGCGAGCCCTGCCGTAGGTCGCGGATGCCCGCGCTGCGCCTGCGCAGCAGTGTGCTCAGCGGCCGGGTCTCGGGCAGCAGATCGAGCGCGGCCGACGCGTAGTGCACGAGCTGTTCGAGCGGCGCACCGAGGTGTGGTGAACCCAGGCACACCACCTGGCGCACCGATCGCACCCACTGCTGGCCCGACTCCTCGGCCTGATGGCAGGCGCTGCGCATGACCAGTCCGCCCATCGAGTGCCCGATCAGGCAGATCTCGTGCACCGGCATCGGCCAGCTGTCGACCAGGCGGGTCAGCAGGGCGCTGAGCTGGGCGGCGTTCTCGGAGATGTGCAGACCGGTATTGAAGCGGACGAAGAGCGGGGTGTAGCCGAGATCGTCGTCGAGGCGCTCGCCGTAGGTGGGACGATTGCCGAGCCGCCAGGAGTGTTCGGTCTCCACGAGTCCGTGCAGGAGTACGACCAGCCGGGTCGTCGGCACCGGGACGTGGGCGGCGAACTCCTCGGGTGGGACGGGGACGCCGTCGACGCGAAAGGTCATGGGGGAGGAGAGGATCGGGGTCTCGTCCTCGAGCGTGTCACCGATCAGCCCCTGGATCGCGGCGAGAATGCCCGCACCCCACACGGTGCGCGAGGGAGCGGTGACACCGGGCAGCTGGACCGCGCTCGCGACCTCGCCGACGACGAAGCCGGTGCCGCTGACGGCGGCGTACACGCCATCGGTGATGGCGTCGTGGACGATTTTCACCGGCGCCGCCGCGGGACCGACGCCCAGTCGCACCGCCGCGAATACCCGGTCGGAGAGGGCTCGGTGGATGGCCGCGATCCCATCGACCGCCCCGGCGAACTCGTCACCGGCGAGCCGTGTGAGCGCCTGTACTTCGGCCTGGGCTTGGGGGAGCTGCTCCGTCACAGAGTTGAGAGTACAACTGTGCACTGAATGATGGTGGGGTTGGGGCGGCTTCGAGATTTGCGACGATGCCCTGAGTGTCAGAGTTGGGAGGCCTCACAAAAAATCATTCTGATACTGCGATATGCGCATCTAAACATGTGATCCGATCGGGGCAATCAGCGAAGAACCGGCTACGCCGGTCGGCTCGGGACGGCGGGAGCCCCGCCGTCCCAGCGATCACGGCCGGTGGACGATCGCGTACCAGAGCGCGCCCATCGTGCCGAGCACGAACAGGGGAGAGATGACCCAGGTCTCGACCCGGTTCCCGGTCCGCTCGATCAGCGGCACCCGGGTGCGCAACGGAAACGGCCACAGCAACCGGCAGCCCCGATCGGTGAGGCAGTCGCCGAGCAGGTGGGCCAGACAGCCGAGACCCACGCAGATCGGCAGCCACGCCGGTCGATCGACGATCCACTGGTCGACCGCGAAGGTGCCCGCCGTCGCGAGCACGATCACCGTTCCGTAGGTCCGGACGCTCTTTCCCGGCGGGCACAGGTGCAGCGATCGCACCGCGAGGGCGAGCAGGAAGAACACGAGGCCGAGGGTGAACGGTCGGCCGAGGTAGTGCTCCCCGGCCCAGGTGGCCGCGACCGCGGCGACGACGAACAGCAGTGAATGCGTGCCGTGACGATGTCCGCCCGACGCCCAGGAGATCAACCGGCACAGGTGATGTGACACCGGCCCGAGGACGTGGGAGATGGTGCCGCTGGGATGATCCGCGTCCGGCAGCAGCGCCGCACCCGCGGTGAGCAGCGTGCCCATGATGAGTTCGGCGATGCCGAATCGCGTTGTGTCGCTGTCGAACAGGGGGAAAGCGGCGACTGTGAGCGGTAACGCGGCGGCCGTACCGGCCCAGGCCAGCGCCCCACTGGTCGCATGAGAATGTCCTAGCACCCCGCAACGTTAGAGTAAGTCACTACTTCGGCGCATATGCCGTGGACAGCGCCGGAATGCGGGGCGCGCCTGGATCGTTGGGGCAGGGGGAGTTACCCGACGAAAGGACCACGATGAATGCTTTCAACGACCAGGTGATCGCCGAGTTCCGCGCCAACGGCGGCCGCGTCGGTGGCATGTTCGAAGGCAACGACGCCATGGTGATCATCACCACCACCGGCGCGAAGTCCGGGCGCGCGATCACCAATCCGCTGGTGTTCCTGCCCGACGGCGACCGGATCGTGCTGATCGCCTCCAACGGTGGCGCCGACAAACACCCGGCCTGGTATCACAACCTCCTCGCCGACCCGGAACTCACCATGGAGGTCGGGACCGAAACATACCGGGGCAAGGCGGAACTCGTCGCCGATCCCGAGCGCACCGCCCTCTACGACCGGATGGTCGAGCGGCTGCCGGGCTTCGCCGAGTACCGCGACAAGACCGATCGGGAGATCCCGGTGTTCGCGGTGTATCGAACGAGTTAGTCGCGTGCTCGAGCGGAATGGTTGCCGGGGTGGGTGAGCTGCTGGTTCTATCGCCCGGTGACCGAAACCATCGACGTGCCACGCATCGTCCACGCCTCCCGCGACATCGCGGCGACCCCCGCCGCGATCTTCGACCTGATCGCCGATCCCGCGCAGCAGCCGCGCTGGGACGGCAACGACAACCTCGCGCAGGCCGTCGAAGGCCAGCGGGTCCGCGCGGTCGGTGACGTGTTCACCACGACGCTGACCAACGGCGCCGACCGCGACAACCACATCGTCGAGTTCGAGGAGGGTCGCCGTATCGCGTGGAACCCGTCGGAACGGGACAAGACCCCGCCGGGACACCTGTGGCGCTGGGAGCTCGAGCCGATCGACGACACCCACACCCGGGTGACCCACACCTACGACTGGACCGAACTGCACGACGAGTTGCGTCAGGTGCGGGCCAAGGCCACCACCGCCGACAAGCTGCAGGCATCGGTGGACCGGCTGGCCGCCCTCGCCGAGTCCTAGCCACCAACGGAACACCCTGCGACTCGAGCTGAGCCGCAGGGTGTTCCGCTGTTCGGATCAGGCGGTGACGTCGAACCGGTCCAGGTTGCTGACCTTGGTCCACGCGGCGACGAAGTCGTGCACGAACTTCTCCTTCGCGTCGTCGGTCGCGTAGGCCTCGGCCACGGCCCGCAGCTGCGAGTTGGAGCCGAACACCAGGTCGACGCGGCTGCCGGTCCACGTGACCGCACCGGAGGAGCGGTCACGGCCTTCGTAGCTGTTCTCGTCGGCGGCCGAGGGCGCCCACTCGGTACCCATGTCGAGGAGGTTGACGAAGAAATCGTTCGTCAGCGCACCCGGGGTGTCGGTGAACACGCCCAGCGGCGAGGACTGGTAGTTCGCGCCGAGCACGCGCAGACCGCCGATCAGCACGGTCATCTCCGGCGCACTGAGCGTGAGCAGGTTCGCCTTGTCGATCAGCAGGAACTCCGCGGGGATCTGCGCGTCCTTGGACACGTAGTTACGGAACCCGTCGGCCGGGGTCTCGAGCGCGTCGAACGACTCGACGTCGGTCTGGGCCTGGGTCGCGTCGGTACGACCCGGCGTGAACGGCACCGTCACCGGGAAACCGGCAGCCTGGGCGGCCTGTTCCACACCGACCGCGCCGCCGAGGACGACCAGGTCGGCGAACGACACCTGCGTGCCGCCGCCGGCGTTGAACGTGTCCTGGATGCCCTCGTAGACGCGCACCACCTGGGCGAGCTCGTCGGGCTGGTTGACCGCCCAGCCCGCCTGCGGCTGCAGCCGGATCCGGCCGCCGTTGGCGCCGCCGCGCTTGTCGCTGCCGCGGAACGACGAGGCCGCCGCCCACGCCGTCGTCACCAGCTGGGCGATGGACAGGCCGGCGGCCTGGATCTGACCCTTGAGCGCGGCGATCTCGGAATCACCGATCACGGGGCCGTTCTGGGCGGGCACCGGGTCCTGCCACAGCAGTTCCTCGGACGGAACCAGCGGGCCCAGGTAGCGGGCGATCGGACCCATGTCGCGGTGGGTGAGCTTGTACCAGGCGCGGGCGAACGCGTCGGCGAACTCCGCGGGGTTCTCCAGCCAGCGGCGGGTGATCGGGCCGTAGATCGGGTCGAACCGCAGCGACAGGTCGGTGGTGAGCATGATCGGTGCGCGCTTCTTGCCGGTGATGAACGGGTCGGGCACAGTGTCGGCGCCCGCGCCGTCCTTCGGAATCCACTGGTGCGCGCCCGCCGGACTCTTGGTCAGCTCCCATTCGTACCCGTAGAGGGTTTCGAGGAAGTTGTTGTCCCAGGTGATGGGGGTGCTGTTCCAGATGCCTTCCAGGCCGCTGGTGATCGCGTCCTCGCCGACTCCGGTGCCGAAGCTGCTCTTCCAGCCCAGCCCTTGCTGTTCCAGCGGTGCGGCTTCCGGTTCGA
Organism: Nocardia sp. NPDC056541; assembly: GCF_042794235.1. Taxonomy (NCBI): domain Bacteria; kingdom Bacillati; phylum Actinomycetota; class Actinomycetes; order Mycobacteriales; family Nocardiaceae; genus Nocardia; species Nocardia sp. NPDC056541. The sequence continues at coordinate 374,998 of NZ_JBHTUD010000001.1, read as the reverse complement.
CGCCGACCAGATCGGCGTCGCCCGCACCGTGGGTCTTGCCGAAGGTGTGGCCGCCGGCGATCAACGCGGCGGTCTCCTCGTCGTTCATCGCCATCCGCGCGAAGGTCTCGCGGATGTCCACGGCGGCGGCGATGGGATCCGGATTGCCGTTGGGGCCTTCGGGATTGACGTAGATCAGGCCCATCTGGACCGCGGCGAGCGGACGCTCGAGGTTACGGTCACCGGTGTAGCGTTCGTCGCCGAGCCAGGTGCGCTCGGGGCCCCAGAACACGTCTTCCTCGGGCTCCCACGCGTCGACGCGGCCGCCACCGAAACCGAACGTCTCGAAGCCCATCGACTCGAGCGCGACGTTGCCGGTGTAGACGATGAGGTCGGCCCACGACAGCTTGCGGCCGTACTTCTTCTTCACCGGCCACAGCAGCCGGCGCGCCTTGTCGAGGCTGGCGTTGTCGGGCCAGCTGTTGAGCGGGGCGAAGCGCTGCAGGCCCGCGCCCGCGCCGCCGCGGCCGTCGCCGACCCGGTAGGTGCCCGCGGAGTGCCAGGCCATCCGGATGAAGAACGGGCCGTAGTGGCCGAAGTCGGCGGGCCACCAGGACTGCGAGGTCGTCATGACCTGCTCGATGTCGGCCTTCACCGCGGCCAGGTCGAGGGTGGCGAATTCGGCCGCGTAGTCGAAGTCTTCGCCCATCGGGTTCACCGAGGGCGGATTCTTCTGCAGCAGTGTGAGATTGAGCTGGTTCGGCCACCACTCGGCGTTCGCTCCGCGCGCGTCGGTGGAGGCGAACGGACGATGCATGACGGGGCAACCACTGTCACCGGCTTCCGTGTTGGCTTCCGCGATAGGTGGGTGTTCCTCGGGCACGGTGAATCCTTTCAGGAGAGTGATGGTGATGTCGTGCAGTCGGGGCACCTGCCCCAGTAGATGACTTCTGCCTCGTCGACGACGAAACCGCGGTCGTCGAGGGGAGTCAGACAGGGTGCGTCGCCGACGGCGCACTCGACATCGACGATCACCCCACAGGATCGGCACACCAGGTGATGATGGTTGTCACCGACGCGGGTCTCATAGCGCGCGACGGTGCCCATCGGCTGGATCCGCCGGAGCAGTCCGGCGCTGGTGAGTGCCCGCAGTACGTCGTAGACGGCCTGCTGGCTGACGGCCCCGAGGGTGGCTCTGACTCGGCTCAGAATGGTGTCCGTATCGGCATGCGGATGCTGGTGCACTGCGGTGAGCACCGCCAGGCGTGGCGCGGTGACGCGCAGGGAGGCTGCGCGCAGCATCTGTTCGAAGTCCGATGTGGTGGACACATTCCAGATCATGACTCATTCCAGATGATGTGGGGGCGGGTTTCCAGGATGAGTTGTGATGACATACCGGGCAATTCGCGCAATACTGGCGAGGAAGACCGGATCGGGGAGTCCGGTCCATGAGCATGGGGTGGGAACGATGTCGAATCGTCAGTGGTATGCCGTGTCCGCGATCGCGGTGGCCCTTCTGGTAGCGGGATGCGAGTCGGGACAGTCCGTCGATGCCGCGCCGGCGAGCAGTTCGTCGAAGGCGACCACGACCGTGCGCGCGACCACTCCCGCGGCGCCGGTGCTGAACCGTCGTGGCGAGAACGGAGCGGTGGTCCAGCAGGACGGGCTGGTCGGTGCGGGCAAGCTCGACATCGTCAACGGCAACAGCGACGACTTCGCGGTCGTGGTGACCAACGGTGATCCCAAGAAGCCGCAGGCCACCATCTACGTGCAGGGCAATTCCAACGCCACCCTCACCGGGATCGACGGCACGTACTACGTCTATCTGAAGACCGGCAAGGATTGGGACGAGGCGACGCTGGCCTTCACCCGCGAGCGTGAGTTCCAGAAGTTCGACGACCCGTTCGACGGTGACTCCGATTGGGAGATCACGCTGCAGCCTTCGATCGGTGGCAACGCCAGCACCAGCGACGTACCCTCGTTCTGACCGCGGTGGAAGAGCGCAGAACTGTGAACTGTGCCAAGGAATGCCCGGTCCGCCTGCGCGTCGACTAGCCTGCCGGGTGTCCGTTCCCCGAACGAAGGTGATTCATAGTGACTTCCGTAGTCGATGCCCCGCCCATCGATGGCCCTGACACCGCGTCGAAGGTAGGGCACTACTACCGGGTCGAGGGCGTCTACGAGGTCGGTCGCGAGAAGATCCGCGAATACGCGCGCGCCGTCCAGGACTTCCATCCTGCCCACTGGGAGGACGAGGCCGCCGCCGCGCTCGGCTACCCGGGTCTGGTCGCGCCGCTGACGTTCGTCTCCATCCCGGCTATGGCGGCGAACAAATTGTTGTTCGAGTCGGTGGTCGTCGGCTACGACATGTTCGTGCAGACCGAGCAGGTCTTCGAACAGCACAAGCCGATCGTGGCCGGTGACCGGCTCGTGGTCGATGTCGAGCTGACCTCGGTGCGCACGATCGCGGGCAAGGACCTGATCACTGTCACCAACACCTTCGTCGACGAGCTCGGCGAGACCGTGCACATCATGCACACCACGGTCGTCGGTATCACCGGGGACGACGGCGTGGATCCCGCGATCACCGCCGCGGTGGAGAACATCATGGTGCACGGCGTGAGCATCTACAGCGCCGACAAGAACGCCGTGGTGGAGACCACCCTGCGTCCCGAGGGCGAGGTTGTGCTGTCGGTCGAGGGCGCCGCCCGCGTCCCCAGCACCACGCTGTCGTTCGACGAACTCACCGTCGGCGACGAACTCCCGCTCCGCGACGCGCGCGTCTCGCGCGGTGATCTCGTCAACTACGCCGGCGTCTCCGGCGACGTCAACCCCATCCACTGGGACGAGAAGATCGCCGAGCTGGCGGGCCTGCCCGACATCATCGCCCACGGCATGCTCACCATGGGTCTGGGTGCGGGCTTCCTGTCCACGTGGTCCGGCGACCCCGGCGCCGTCACCCGCTACGGCGTTCGCCTGTCGACCTACACCATCGTCGGCCGGGAGGGCGGCCAGGTCGAGTACACCGGTCGCGTGAAGTCCCTCGACCCGGAGACCCGCAGCGCGGTGATCGCCATCGTCGCCAAGTCCGGCGGTCGCAAGATCTTCGGTCTCGCCACCGCGAACCTGCGCTTTCGCTGACCCCGGCGCGGTGGACCCGACCTCGTAGCCGGGTTCACCGCGGCGCGGCCACGACCTCGGATCGTGGTGTGGCGTCCGGGGTTTCGGACGCCACCGGGTTCACCCGCACCCACGTGCTGTTGACCGCTGATGTGCCGGAGAGCAGGTCGGTGCGGGCCGGGTCGTGCAGCAGGTTGACATTGGCGCCCGGCAGGCCCGCCGCGACCGACCAGCCGACCCCGGGTTCGCGATGGCCCCATCCGTGGGGGATCGCCACCACCCCGGCGCGAATATCGCCACTGATCTCCACCGGAACCACGATCGAGCCGACGGGGGATTCGATCGTGGCCGGATCACCGTCGGCGAGACCACGGGCGGCGGCGTCGTCGGGATGGATGAGCACGGTGCAGCGGTCGCGGCCCTTCACCATCGACGGGATGTTGTGCAGCCAGGAGTTGTTGCTGCGCAGGTGCCGCCGTCCGATGAGCTGGAGGTCGTAGCCCGGCTCGGCCGTCCCGGTCGCGTCGTCGAGGACCGTGCGCACCGCCGCCAGGAAATCCGCGGGTGCCAAGTGCGTCTTGCGGTCGCCGGTGCCGATCAGTTCGGGCAGCCGTGGTCGCAGCGGTCCGAGGTCGACACCGCCCGCCGTGTCCCGAATCTTCTTCAGCGTCAACCCGTTCCGTCCACGACGCAGGATTCCGTAGGGGCCCGTCGCGACGGCCGCCGCGGACAGTCGCAAGGGGCTGAACTGTTCGAACGCGGCATTGAGCACGCGTGCGGTGAGCCGTCGGGCCGGCAGCGGGACCATTTCGGTCACCAGCCGTGCCAGGATCTGCCAGTCGTCCAATCCGTCGGCCGGCGGCTCGAACACCCTGGCGTCGTAGCGGGCGTTGTTGCGAACGCTGAAGATCGGGAACAGCAGGCTCAGTTCCTCGCGTTCCAGCGCGGAGACGGGTGGCAGGATGAAGTCGGCGTGCCGGGTCGTCTCGGTGATGTACATGTCGACGGCCACATAGCAATCCAAAGATTCCAGCGCGGCATCGAGCTTGTCCGCCTGCGGGGTCGAGAGCACCGGATTGCCCGCGTAGGTGATCATCGCTTTGATCTGGCCCGGTCCTTCGGTGCGGATCTCCTCGGCGAGGACCGCGACCGGCAGTTCGCTGCGGAACGACTTGTGCGTGCCGGAGCGGTCGGTCCACGCGCCGTGTCCCACGGGCAGGTACTTCGCGTAGCGGGCGGCGTCGACGACGGGCGTCGCGAACATCTGACCGCCCGCGCGATCGAGATTGCCGGTGACCGCGTTGATGGTGTTGACCAGCCAGTGGGTGAGCGTGCCTGTCACCTGCTGGCACACCCCGATTCGCGCGTACAACACTGCCGAGGGTGCCGCCGCGTGGTCACGGGCCAGCCGTTTGATGGTGTCCGCGTCGACGCCTGCCAGTGGCGCCATGCGTTCCACGGTGGTGTCGGCGACCAGTGCGGCCAGCTCGTCCCAGCCGGTGCACAGCGCGCGGACCGCCCGTTCGTCGCACAGTTCCTCGGCGACCAGCACATGCAGCATCGCGAGCAGCAGGTACACATCGCCGCCGGGACGGACCGCCACGTGTTCGTCTGCCAGCCGGGCGGTTTCGGTGCGGCGCGGGTCGATCACGACGACGGTGCCGCCCCGGGCGCGGACCGCTTTGATGCGCGATTTGGCGCCGGGCATGGTGGTGATCGATCCGTTGGACACCGCCGGATTGGCGCCGAGCACCACCAGCCGATCGGTGCGATCGATATCGGTGATCGGCATGAGAACGTTCGAGCCGAACATCCGCCACGCGACGAACTCCTGCGGGAACTGATCGATCGAGGACGCGGAGAAGAAGTTCCGGGTCAGCAGGACGGCCCGCAGCAGCGCTGCGTACATCACCGAGGAGCTGTGCGCGGCCGGGTTGCCGATGTACATCCCGATGGCGCTGGGACCGTGCGCGGACCGCACCGCGCGCAAACGCTGACCGATCTCGCGGAAGGCCTCGTCCCAGCCGACCGGTTCGAAACTGTCGCCGACGCGGCGCATCGGTGTCCGCAGCCGGTCGGGGTCGTGGTGCAGACCGCCCATGGCTGTCGCCTTCGGGCAGATGTAGCCCTTCGACAGCACGTCGTCCGGGTTGCCTTCGACGCGGGTGACCCGCGAATCCTCGACCGTGACCAGAATCCCGCAGTGCGCTTCACACAATGTGCACTGCCGGGCAATCGTCGTGCTGTCCACAGCTTTCCTACCCTCCGCCGAACCGCTCCTGCCACGGTAGCGCGACCGAACGGCTCGGCAGATCCGTCTGAGGTCTGATTTTCGTGCCGATCGACGACCGGGCGTAATATCGTTCGCGATACGAAGAGCCTTCATTTCCGCTCAGGTCAGGAGCAGATTCGATGCGTTTCACCGTTCGTCTCGGCCTCGCGGTCGCCGCTGTCACCGTCGCCGGGATCGCCGGACAGGCCACCGCCGCCGCCCAGCCCAGCTATTACGACCCCGTCATCACGCCGTGCAGTCACCTGTTCCGCACCCCGCTCGAGGTGCCACGTCCTGGCACGGACGTGTATTGGAGTCCGTTCGGGACGTCGAACATCGTCTGCTACGACGACGGCACCGGGATGGAGAACTACTACCAGCGCGACCCCTGGGGCCGCTGGCACGACATGAACGAGCTGACTCCCGGTCACTTCTTCTACGTGATCGTCGATTCCTCGGTCCCCGATCAGGCGACCTGGGGCTGAGCGGACCGGAGGACGCGGCCGGCGACATCGTGGTCGCCGACCGCTCGGGGTCACGCCGACACTGCCGCGCCCCCGGATCTTTCGGTCGCCTCCGGAGTGTGGCCGGGCGATTCGATCGGTGGTCCGGCCTGCGCTGGGGTCCGCACGGCGAAGCCGATGAGTCCGGCGAGGACCGCGACCGCGGCGGTCACGTACCAGGCGCGCTGGAAGGCGTCGAGCGTGGCAGCGGGGGTGTCGGGCGTACCGAGCAGCGCGACGAGAAGTGCGACGCCGAGGGCGAGGCCGAGTTGGCGGGCCATGCTCAGGACGCCCGATCCGGTCGCGAAACGTTGCGGGGGCAGGGTTCCCGCGCCGACGGCGAACGCGGTCGGCAGGGTGAGCCCCACGCCGAGACCGGTCAGCAGCATGCCGCCGAGCAGGCCACCGACATAGTCCGGTGACAGTTCGGCTGCGCGCGCCCACCACAGGAGTCCACCGCCGAAGGCGAGTCCGCCTGCCGCGATCACCGGTCCCGCACCGATTCGCGCGATGAGTTTGCCCGCGGCGATGGCGACGAACGGCACGACCAGGGGGCCGGGCGCGATCGCGAGTCCGGTCTGCAAGGCCGACCACCCCCACACGTTCTGCGCCCAGAGCGCGACCGAGAGCAGCATGCCCGCGAACGCGATCTGGAACACCAGCGAATTCGCACCCGCGAGCACGAAATTCGGGACCCGGAGCAGGGCGGGGTCGACGATCGGGCTGTGATGACGAGCCGAGCTCACGGCGAAGATGACCCCGAGCACGATCGCGATACCGAACGCGGCGAGGACTCCGGTAGAGGTCCAGCCCCAGTCGGGACCCTGGACGACGGCCAGGATCAGCGACCCGACCGCCCCGATCAGCGCGCCCGCACCCAGCAGATCGGGCAGCGGGCCGCCCGCGGCGGGCGGGCACGGCAGCTTACGGACACCGATCGCGAACGCCGCCAACCCGATCGGCACGTTCACGAGAAACACCCAGCGCCAATCGATTTCGACCAGCAATCCGCCGAGCACCGGGCCCAGCGCGGCGCCGAGACCACCGAACGCGACCCACAGCCGCACCGCACCCGCGCGCCGCTGCGGCGGTGTCGCGGCGAGTACCAGTGCGAGGGAGGACGGGGTGAGCAGGGCGCATCCCACCGCCTGCAGAACACGGAAGGCGATGAGCGACTCCACGTTCCAGGCCGCCGAGCACAGTGCCGACCCGATCACGAAGATCGCCAGGCCGGTGAGAAAGGTGGCGCGGTTGCCGCCGCGGTCGCCGAGGCGACCGGCCGGAACGAGCAGGGCGGCGAAGACGATGGCGTAGAGGTTGAGCACCCAGGACAGTTCGGTCAGGCCGGCGCCGAAGTCGTCTGCCATGGCGGGCATGGCGACATTGACGATGAACAGGTCCAGGCTCGACAACAGCACGCCGATGGAGACGATGGCGAGCACCAACCGGGGATTGGTCTCCCGGAGTGGGGTAGTGGATGGCATGTTCCAGCTCTCGTTCAGCCGAGGACGCGGCGGGTTTGACGGGCGGTGGCGAGCAGCACGCCGTCGCCGTCCCAGATATCGGTGTCGTCGACCGACCAGCCGTCACCGGAACTGACATTCGTGGCGCGGACCAGCACGGGCGTGTCGCCGAGGTGGGTGAGATCGGCGTGCAGTTGCAGCGACAGGGTGACGGTGGGGACGGCGACCGGCGCGGTGAGCAGTGGGAACAGTCCCGGTGGCAGCGCGTCGGCGAGGACGGCCAGGCTCGGCGCGTCGAGGGGCAGCGCGGGGTCGAGTGCGATCCAGGCGCACATCATCGCCTCGTCCGCGCCGCTGAGGGGCAACGGGCCCGCGGCGGGACGGATGACGAAATGCGCGCCGACGGGCACGATCTCCGGCGGCAGCCGGAACAGCGCGCAGTCCGGTGCGGCCGCGACGACGGGTGCGGGTCTGGCGCTGTGGGCAGGGATCGCGGTCGCGCCGGGCGCGCCCAGGGTGACGGTGGCCGCGGCGACCCGCGCACCGTCCTGTTCGGCGACCACGTCCAGCATCGTCGTGCTGCGCCCGACCGGGTGTTCGGTGGCGTGCAGGGTGAACGCGCCGGTCGCCGGTCGGCCGAGGAACCGGACATCGGCGGCGCGCACGGGGTGCTCGCGCGAGCTCGCCTGCTGGGCGACGTCGATCAGGAGCCCGGCGAGCGTGCCGCCGTGTGGGCCGGTCCAGCCGCGCCACGAGTCGTCGACGACGGCATGCCACCGCCCGGAGTCCGTGGCGGTGAGGGCGAATCGCGCGCCGAACCGCCCAGTGAGTTTCATCATGCAACTCACCGTAGATGGGTGAGTTCTTTCATGCAACCGACTAGACTCGGGACATGCGGCGCACCAGCTTCGAAGACATGAACTGCTCCCTGGCCCAGTGCCTGGAAGTGGTCGGGGATTGGTGGACCTTGTTGATCGTGCGTGACGCCCTCTTCGGCGTGACCCGTTTCGACGAGTTCCGCGACCGCCTCGGCATCGCCCGCAACGTTCTCACCCAACGCCTCGAAGGCCTGGTCGAACACGAGATCATGACGAGAGAGCCCTACCAGGACAACCCCGTCCGCTACGACTACCGCCTGACCGCCAAGGGCCGCTCCCTGTGGCAGGTGATCACCGCGATGCGCCAGTGGGGCGACGAATGGGCCGCCCCGAACGGGCCCCCGGTAGAGGTCCTGCACCGCACCTGCGCCCACCTCACCACCATCGAACCCACCTGCTCGCACTGCGGCGAGCGAGTCCACGGCCGCGACCTGAGGCTGATGGACGGCCCCGGCGCGGGTGATCGTTCTCCGCTACCCGAGTCGCTACGCGGGTGAAGTCGCCCCGGCGTCATCGTCGCGCGCGCCGGTTATGGGGGCGCCGGCACGACAATTGCGCGGTGCGGGCCGAATGTCGTTGATAGGACGTGCTTTCGGTCAGTCAGCCGCGTAGTCCGCGCAGCGCGGTCTCCACGACGCGATCGGCGAATTCGGTGGTGAGGGTGCCGGTGCGCAGGAGCCAGCGGTCCATCAGTGGGCCCCAGATCATCGCGATGGCCACGTCGAGGTCGATATCGGGGGCGATCTGGCCCGCGGTTTGCGCGGCGGCGAGTCTGCGACGTTTCAGGTCGTCCACGGGGCTCTGTAGGCGTTCGACGTAGGTGGCGGCCAGGGCGGTGTCGTGCATGATGGCGCTGGTCAGGCCGCGCAGGGGGAGGTCGAAGCGGGGGTCGGCGAGTTCGGCGACGGTCGCGCGCAGGACCAGTTTCAGGTCGGCTTCCAGGTCGCCGGTGTCGGGCAGGCCCGGTGTCGCGTCGTCGCCGGTCTCGCTGAGCATCAGGAAGGCGTCGAGCAGGACGGCGCCCTTGGACGGCCACCACCGGTAGATCGTCTGCTTGCCGACACCTGCCCTGGCGGCGATCGCCTCGATGGTCAGCTTGTCGTAGCCGATCTCGCCCGCCAGCTCGAAGGCGGCGGACAGGATGGCGCGCCGGGATCCTTCGTTGCGCCGGGTCGCGTCGGCCGACGGCCGGGGGTTCTGCTGACTCATGCCGCCATCCTAGCAATCGATGAGACGAGACGTTGCGTCTTGACAGGGCGGTGAACCGCTGGCATCCTCGGATCATCAGACGAGACGCAACGTCTTGTCTAGTCAAGGAGGAACGCCATGACCACCGCCGCTACCACCGCATCCCGCGTCTGGTTCATCACCGGAGCAAGCCGCGGTCTCGGTCGCGCCTTCGCCGAAGCGGCGCTGGCGGCGGGGGACCGGGTCGCCGCCGCCGCGCGCACCGGATCCGCCCTCGACGAACTCGCCGCGGCCCACCCCGGCCGGGTACTGCCGTTGACCGTCGATGTCACCGATCGCGCCGCGGTGCACGCGGCGGTCGATGCCGCTGTCGCCCACTTCGGCCGCCTCGACATCGTGGTCAACAACGCGGGCACGCTTTCGATGGGCATGATCGAGGAGTTCACCGACGCCGAGGCTCGCGCGCAGATGGAGGTCAACTTCTTCGGCGCGCTCTGGGTGAGTCAGGCCGTGCTCCCGCATCTGCGCGCGCAGCGCAGCGGGCACATCGTGCAGGTGTCGAGCATCGGCGGACTTGCCGGGTTCCCGCTGTCGGGAATGTATGCCGCGAGCAAGTTCGCGCTCGAGGGCATGAGCGAGGCCCTGGCGATGGAAGCCGCGGAATTCGGTGTGCGCGTGAGTATTCTGCAGCCGGGCGGGTACTGGACCGACCTGTATTCGGCGATGGTGAACACCACCCCGATCCAGGCCTACGCCCCGCTGCGTGCCCAGCTCGAGGCCCAGTGGGCCGAGGGATCGGTCGACAGCGAGCCCGCCCTCGCCGCCGAGGCGCTGCTCACGCTCGTCGGCGCCGGGGAACCGCCGCTGCGCCTGCTGCTCGGAAACATGGTGTACGACTTGGCCTTCGACCTCGCGCGCGCCAAGATGGCCACCTGGTCGGCCTGGGAGCAGACCAGCCGAGCCGCGGAACGGGCAGTCCCCGCGCCGGGCTCGGCATAGTCTCAGGTGGTGACGGGAGTTCGTGCGGCGCGATCGATCAAGTACTCGACCAGGTGGGTCAGCACCGCCTTGGCCGAGGGCCGATCGCGCGCGTCGCACAGGATCACCGGCGTGTTCGGATCCAGGTCCAGGGCATCGCGCACCTCGTCGACCGTGTAGCGCGGCGCGCCGTCGAAGCAGTTCACCGCGATCAGGAACGGCAAGCCGCGCCGCTCGAAGAAGTCCACCGCCGCGAACGAATTGCTCAATCGCCGGGTGTCGGCCAGCACGATCGCGCCGAGGGCGCCACGGCACAGCTCGTCCCACAGGAACCAGAAGCGGTCCTGTCCGGGCGTGCCGAACAGGTACAGCACCAGATCCCGGTCGATGGTGATGCGGCCGAAGTCCAGCGCGACGGTGGTCGTGTGCTTCTGCTCCACCCCCGACAGGTCGTCGACACCGGTGCTGACCTCGGTGATCAGCTCTTCGGTCCGCAGCGGCGCGATCTCGCTGATCGCGCCGACCATGGTGGTCTTGCCGACGCCGAAGCCGCCGGCGATGAGGATTTTGACCGAGGCGGCCATGTGCTGGTCGCCTGCGGACATCGGGTCAAAGTTTTCGGATGCCATCCAGAACCGCTCGCAATATGTTGAGGTCACCGGCACCGGCCTCGGCCGCTACCGGAGCCCGGAAGATGAGGTGGCCCTCGGCGATGAGATCACCGACGAGGATCTTGGTTACCGCCAGAGGCAGTTTCAGCACGGCCGAGACCTCGGCCACCGACTGCGGACGCTTGCACAACTGTGCGATCGTCGCGTACTCGGGTTCTGGTTTGCGCAGGGTGGGGGCGGGGTATACCGCCACCACCACTGTGAGCATGTCCAGGTCGTGCGCCGCGCCCATGGTGCGGCCGCGGGTCACCGCGTACGGCCTGACCAGGGGTCCGGCCGCGTCGTCGAACCACGGATCGCCGAGTCGAGTCATTGTCGAGACTTTCTATAGCTGCGCATGCCCGTGCCGCGGCTCCGTAGACAGATAGCTGCCGACCCGCTGCACGGTGAGATTCATTTCGTAGGCGACCATGCCGAGATTGGCCGATTCGTTGGCTTGCAGTGCCAGACAAGCGTTGTCACCGGCCGAGGTCACGAAGAGCACGGCCCGATCGAGCTCGATCACCGCTTGGCGCACGCCGCCGCCGTCGAACCGGCTGCCCGCGCTGCGGGCGAGACCGTAGAGGGTCGAGGACATGGCGGCGAAGTGTTCGGCGTCTTCACGCTTCATCTGCGAGGAGCGTCCGAGCAGCAGTCCGTCGGTGGACAGCACGACCGCGTAGCGGACCCCTGCCAGCCGGTCGACGAGATCGTCGAGTAGCCAGTTGAGATCACCGGGGGAAGAGTTCACCTCAGCCTTCCTGTTCGTCCTGGTTCGATGTGGTCTGTTGTTTGCGACCCTGGCGGGTGCCGTTCTCGATCGCGGACATGATGTCGCGCGCCTGTTCTGCGGAGCGGGGGCGCTCGGGTGCGCGCGGCGCCTCGGCGGCGGGCTCGGCGAGCTCGGGCGCCAGATTGGTCTGTCTGCTGCGACGCGGCAGCGCGGGTCGTTCGTCGGAGCCGGTGTCGTAGCGCGGGGTCTGCGCGGGGGGCGCCTCGGGGGCCGGTGCCATCGGGCGCGGGGTCGGCGGGTCGGCGACCAGGGTCGCGACCGGCGCGGGCGCGGATTCGAGAGCGGCGATCGGTCCCGAATCCTGCGGTGCGGGCAGCCCACGACGCAGCGGGCCGGTCATCGTGGGCGGCGTGCCCGCGAGGTCGGCCTCACCTGCCAGCAACTGCTGGGGGATCAGCACGATGGCGCGGATGCCGCCGTAATCGGATTCGCTCAGCCGCACCGACACACCGTGCGCGAGGGCCAGCCGGGCGACCACGAACAGGCCCAGGCGCGAGTCCGAGGACAGCGTGCCGACACCGAAATCCGGCGGATCGGCCAGCATGGTGTTGTAGCGGACCAGGTCGTCGGCGCTCATGCCCATGCCCTGATCGGTGATCTCGACGACCACGCCCTTGCCGACGACATTGCCGCTCGCCTCGACCCGCGACTGCGGCGGGGAGAACGCGGTGGCGTTGTCGACGAGCTCGGCGAGCAGGTGCACGAGGTCGGCCACGACGGTGCCGACGACGCTGACCTCGGGCAGCTTGGTGACCCGCACGCGCGCGTAGTCGAGCGTTTCGCCGATGGCGCTGCGCACCACGTCCATCACCGGCACGGGCTGACGCCACTGCCGTCCCGGGCGGCCGCCGCCGAGAATGATCAGGTTCTCGGCGTTGCGACGTTCACGGGTGGCCAGGTGATCGAGCCGGAACAGCGTCTCGAGCAGTGCCGGATCCTCTTGGCGGCGTTCGGCTTCGTCGAGGATCTCGAGCTGGCGGTGCACCACGATCTGGCTGCGGTGGGCGATGTTGAGGAACACCGCGCGCACGCCCTCGCGAGTACGGGCCTCGTCGACCGCGGCACCGATCGCCGCGGCGGCGGCGTGTTCGAAGGCCTTGGCGACCTGACCGATCTCGTCGTGCCCGAAGTCCAGGGTGGGCGCGGTGTCGGCCGGGTCGACCTCGCCACCGTCGCGCAGGGTACGCATGGTGGCGGGCAGCTGCTCGTCGGCGAGTTGCAGTGTCGCGGTACGCAGCCGGCGCAGCCGGCGAATGATCCGGTTCGCCAGGACGATCGCGATGAGGAAGACGAGCGCACTGAGCGCGAGCACGCCGCCGCCCGCCAGCGCGGCATTGGTCTCGGCCTTGCGCGAGGAATCCTCGGCAAGCTTCTGCACATGGTCGTTGTAGCTGGTGTAGGAGTCGAGCAGGCTCCGGTTGACCTCGGCCGCGGCGTTCTGCCATTCGGGAATCGGCATCGGCAGTGCGACGGGGGTGGGAGCCTTGCTGGTCGAGGTACTCGCCTGGGCGGCCGCCGACACCGCGAAACGCTGCACGAGAGCGGATTCCATCGCGCTCAGCCGCTGCCAGTGCCCGGTGGCCGTCAACGCGACGACGGCGCCGCGCTCGGGTTCGTCGAGTCCGGCGGCCAGGTTGGCGATTTCGCCGTGGTAGAGGCCGCTCTGGTTGGTGAACTCGTCGAGCGGGATGGTCGAGGCACCGTCCGAGGCCACCATCGCGGCGGCGACCGCGTTGCTGCGCGACATCGCCTCGGCGGCACCGAGCAAGCGAAGCCCCTCGGACACACCGGTCGCGACGACCGCGTCGGGTGCCGCGCGCTCGGCGACCTTGGTGCCCTGGATGATCACGTTGAGCAGCGAGTTGTAGAACAGGTAGGCGTCCGCGATCGGCAGCATCCGGGCGTCGGCGCCCTTGCGCACGCCGTCCAGATGCGTGCCTAGAGTGGCGAAGCCGGCCTTGTCGTTGCCGATGTTGGAGTCATCGATCGCGCGCAGGTTCTCACCGGCGGCGATCAGGCCGCGAAAGGCGCCGTCCATGCGCGTGCGCGCGGCGGCCAGGCCGAGTGCGGCGGTCTCGTCGCCCGCGATGTGGGCCAGGGTCAGGTGGCGCTCGGATTGGACCGCCTCGATCAGCTCACGGGCCGGTACGGCGGCATCCTGCAACTGCACGGCCCACGACTTGGCCTTGTTGCTCTGCTCGACCAGGTAGCCCGCCGTACCGACGCCGACCACCACCAGAGTCAAACTCGGGATGAGAGCAATCGCCAGAATCCGGGTGCGCACACCGAGTCTCGCTAAGAACATCGCCATAACGTAACGGAATCGTTGCACTGTTGTCGCCTGTGTCTCGCTGAGCGAGACGCGATTTGGTTTGCGCGGGAACACATTTGCTATATGGGGGTGAAAATGAAAAAACGGCGAGCTCACCCCGCCGGCTGAGCCGCGATGGCCCAGTCGGCGGGGGCTCGCCGCGACCTGGCAGCGCCGGGAAAGATGCTGCCAGGTCAGGTTTTCGGCGGGCGCCGCTACAGTGTGCGGTCGGCGCCCGTGCGTGGTGGCGGCCCGGCCGCCAGTGCCGCGTGCTCCGCCTCGGTCAGCAGCCTGGCGCGCAACACGAATCGCATGCCCTGGCCTGCCTCGAGCGAATCCTCGGCAGCCTCACCGCGCGTCACATCGACGGTGAGGTGGGTATCTTTCCAGCATTCGAATTGTGCCGCGCTGATCCAGAATTCGGTGTGCCAGCTGAGCCGGCCGAGCAGGATGTCGGCCTTCTCGATCGGGAACTGCTTGGCCGACAGGCACACCGGTGCGGCGTCGTCGTCGCAGCCCTCGCCGGCCTGGCGGAACAGCACCGGGCCGTTGTCCTCGATGAGGCGGCGGAGCAGGGTCTGAGCGCGCTCGGTGATCTCCACACGGTGGATTCGATTCTGCATCAGAACATCCCGAGTTTCGTCGTCGAATAACTGACCAGCAGGTTCTTGGTCTGCTGGTAGTGCCCGAGCATCATCGCGTGGTTCTCCCTGCCGAACCCCGACTTCTTGTAGCCGCCGAACGCGGCATGGGCGGGGTAGGCGTGGTAGCAGTTGGTCCAGACCCGGCCTGCCTTGATGCCGCGGCCGAGTCGGTGGGCGGTGTTCATGTCGCGGGTCCACACGCCCGCACCGAGACCGTAGAGGGTGTCGTTGGCGATGCGGATCGCTTCGTCGACGGTATCGAAGCGGGTGACCGCGACGACCGGGCCGAAGATCTCCTCCTGGAAGATCCGCATCGTATTGTCACCGGAGAAGACCGTGGGTTCGATGTAGTACCCACCCGGTAGACCGTCGACCTTGCGTGCTTCCCCTCCAGTGAGCACACGGGCGCCTTCGGCTCTGCCGATGTCGAAATAGGACAGAATCTTCTCGTACTGGTCGTTGCCGGCCTGTGCGCCGATCATCGTCTCGGTGTCGAGCGGATGACCGGACACGATGGCCTCGGTGCGGGCGATGGCGCGGGCGAGGAACTCGTCGTAGATCGACGAGTGGATCAGCGCCCGCGACGGGCACGTGCACACCTCGCCCTGGTTCAGGGCGAACATGACGAACCCCTCGACGGCCTTGTCGAGGTAATCGTCGTCGTCGGCCAGCACATCGGGCAGGAAGATGTTGGGGCTCTTGCCGCCGAGTTCGAGAGTGACCGGAATGATGTTCTCGCTGGCGTACTGCATGATCAACCGCCCGGTGGTGGTCTCGCCGGTGAAGGCGAGCTTGGCCACCCGTGGGCTCTGTGCCAGCGGTTTGCCCGCCTCGACACCGAAACCGTTGACCACGTTGAGAACTCCGTCGGGTAACAGATCCGCGATGAGTTCGACGACGAGCAGCAGCGACGCCGGTGTCTGTTCGGCCGGTTTGATGACCACGCAGTTGCCCGCCGCCAGCGCGGGTGCGAGTTTCCAGGCGGCCATCAGGATCGGGAAGTTCCACGGAATGATCTGGCCGACCACGCCGAGCGGTTCGTGGAAGTGATAGGCGACCGTGTCGGCGTCGATCTGGGACAGCGAGCCCTCTTGGGCGCGAAGCACACCCGCGAAGTACCGGAAGTGATCGATGGCCAGCGGGAGGTCCGCCGCCAGGGTTTCGCGCACCGGTTTGCCGTTGTCCCAGGTCTCGGCCACGGCCAGCGGTTCGAGACTGTTCTCGATCCGGTCGGCGATCTTGAGCAGGATGTCGGCCCGCTCGGTGACCGAGGTCGCGGCCCATCGCTCGGTGGCGCGGTGTGCCGCCTCGAGCGCCATGTCGATGTCGGCGGCGCTGGAACGGGCCACCGCGCAGAAGATCTCACCGTCGACCGGTGAGGTGTTGTCGAAATAACGGCCTTCGACAGGGGGCGACCAGTCACCTCCGATGAAGTTGTCGTATCGGGCGGCATAGCTGACTATGCCGGTATCCGATCCGGGTTTGCCGTAGATCATTCGCCTCGCTCCTCGCGACCTCTGCGTGGTGCCCCACACTATGGTCGGCGAAGGTTGGTACGAGGTTGGTGACGGCGTCTGCGCAGGTCAGCCCTGGCGTGCGGTGAAAAGCCGGGCCGTCACGACGGCGCGGCGGACATCATCGCGAGGCAGTAGCCGCAGGGCGTGCTCGTGCACGGCGACATCGCCGGGGCAGCGCTGCCCGAACGCGACCGCGTGCTCGGGCCGGTCGCTGCCCAGCACGGCGTTGCGAATGCCGACATCGAGGTGGGCGCGCCACTGTTCGACGCCGGGCAGATCCGATCCGGGCAGCAGTGGTCCGCGATACAGCCACAGCGCCGAGGTGAGGTCGCCGCCCTCGATGGCGGCCAGTAGGTCCACCGCGTCGCAGGACACCTGGCCGGTGAGCATGTAGCGCCGGTTGGTGATCTCGCCGCGGGTGGCGCGGCGCAGGTGCGACACATCGGCTTTGAGCGTGTTCAGCGACACCGGCCGCTCACCGTAGACCGCGGCGTGCAATTGCTCGGGGGTGTAGCCGTCGGGCTCGAGCGCCAGCAGCGCGAGGATCTCGAGTTGGCGCGGCGGCAGCGGCACCGGCCTGCCGTCGCGCAAAAGCCGTGCGGCGCCGAGGCATTCGAGCCGAACACCCGGTGCCGGGGTGGGCGCCTCGGCGCGCAGCATGGTCTCCACGGCGGTGACCAATGCGCGGACCGAGGTCATCACCATCGGATGCGAACGTTCCCACGTCGAGGACAGATCGAGCACGCCCACCGTGCGGCCGTCGGGGCCGTGGATCGGCGCGGAGTAGCAGACCCAGCCGTGCAGCGCGGCGACGAGATGCTCGGCGGAGAACACGGTGACGGCCCTGTCGTCGTGCAGGGCCAGAGATAACCCGTTGGTGCCCATGTGGCTTTCGTCCCAGACCCCGCCCGGCGCGAAGTTCACCGCTTCCCCTTGGCGGCGCAGCGTGCGATCGCCCGCGGTCCACAAGATGGTGCCCGATTCGTCACTGACGACGGCGAGATAGCCCGACTCCTCGGCCATTCCGCGCAGCTGGCCCGCGAGTTCGGTGACCGGTCTGCGCAGCGGGGATTCCGACCAGCGGTCACTGATGTCGTTGAATCCGGGAGCGACTTCGGTGGCGGGGTCGACGGTGTGCAGGGAGCGCTGCCAGGATTTGGCGACATCGTTGCGCACGGCCCCGGTGTCGCGGGGCAGGGTCAGCGGGCGCGAGGGTGCGGCCAGGCGGTTCCACTGCTTCTCGAGTTCGACCCGGTAGTCCGAGAGTCGTTCGGGCCGGTGCGGTCCGGCGATCGGGTCGTCGTGGGCGCCTGGTGCCCTGCCCAGTTCCTCGCCCACGTTCACTCCCTGCTCGTCGGTGACGCACCGTTCCAGCGACGAGAACGGGTGTGGCGCTTACTGTCTATCAGCTGTGCCACCGCCGTGGGAACGTTTGTGCCCAGGACGACCGGTCACCGGTCGCCGGGCTGTCGCGTTGCCTTGACGCCGGTGACTATTTGTTCAGGAAGATCCCGGCGATATCGGCGTTCTTGATCGGGGTGTCGACATTGCGCTGAGTCGCGCACAGCAGATCGACCTGCACGATCATCGAGTCGACCACGGTGCCCGCCGGTTCGTTGTCGTTGCCGGTCTGCTGCTTGATCGCCTTGGTGATGGTGATCCGCTTGGTGTTCGCGTCCTGGTTGACGTAGTCGCGACAGCTCGTGTCACCGCCCTGGTTGAGCACTCGCTCGACCTCGGTGCATCCGGTGGCCAGTGCCGCCAGCACCGCGACGCCCACCGCGACGGCGCCGGTTCGGGTGTTGGCGTGCATGATTCCTCCTGGAATGGTTCGCTGCGCGCGGTCGCGCGTCGACGCCAGCTTATGCGGTGGTGCTCAGGCGCGGTGGATTCGCAGGGGAACCCGCAGCTCGGCGGCGGTGAGCGAGCCGTGGTGGCCGATCATCATCGATTGCAGCGGTTCGGCGCCCGACCGTACGACACCGCCGTCGCCGCTCGCGATCACGACGAGATCGCCGATGCGCGCGGCGGCGTCGCGGGTGACGACCGGGCCGAACCAGCCTGCCTCGATCGCCTCGTCTCGGGTGCGCACCAGGAATCCGCTCCCGAGAACGCCGCGCCAGGTGTCGGCGACCGCGGCGGGGTTGTCGGTGTAGACGTGGCGGGCGCGTGGTTCACCGCCGAGTGCCGCGACATCGTCCGACAGGTGCGGGTGGGTGTCGAAGTCGACGCGCTCGCGCAGTTCGATCATGCCGTGATCGGCGGTGACGATCAGCGCCGAGCGAGCGGGCAGGCGCGCGGCGATCTCGGCGGCGATCCGGTCGACATTGGCGAGTTCGAACCGCCATGCGCGGCTGGCGGGCCCGCGAGCGTGGCCGGTGGTGTCGAGTTCCGAATGATAGGTGTAGACCAGGGTTTTCGGTGCCGAGGTGAGGGCGTTGAGTACTCCGTCGACGAGATCGCCGACCGAGTAGGCGGTGCGGAATTCGCCGCCGCGCCAGCCGGCCGAGGTCAGGCCGGAACCGTCCTGGTAGCTCGGTGCGACCTGTACCGCCGCGATGCCCGCCTCGGTGGCGCGCTCGAAGACGGTGCGATGCGGCTGGATCCGGTCTGGTGGGAGCGTGGCGCGTGCGTCGGCCTTCGGTCCGTCGCCCATGAGTTGCCACCTGAGCGAGTTGAACAGGCGTTCCTCGCCGGGCAGGCGCATGCAGTAGCCGACGATGCCGTGCTCGCCGGCGGGCAGGCCGGTGCCGAGGGTGGTCAGACTCGTCGCCGTGGTGCTCGGGAACCCGGCGTCGATGCTCGCCTCGGGCAGGCTCGTCAGGAACGGCGCCGCAGCGGATTCGGCCGCCAGGGCTTGTGCGCCGAGTCCGTCCACGAGTAATACGCAGACCCGGTCGACATCGAGATCGAGGCCGAGTCGGTCGGTGTCGCCGGGGACACCGAGGCAGCTCAGTACCGACGGGAGGAGATCGGCGAGTGTGGCTGTGCCGTAACGTGGGGTGAGAAGAAGATCGTCGGTCACGCCTGTCCTGTTTCGAATCGGCTGATCAGCCCGTCGCGCAGGACGAACTGCCAGGTGGTGCGCATCGAACCCCACCGGCTGTTGGTGTAGTCGGCGGTGAGGGCGAGGCCGTCGTCGGAGTCGACCGTGTCCACGACCAGATGTCCGTTGCTGCTGAAGATCTCGGCCTCGGTCCACTGGGCGAGATTGCGTTCGACACCGTCATCGGACATCGTCGCGTCCTCGGTGAGCACACCGTAGAACTGGTCGGTGTCCTGCGCGTTGAGCGCGTCGACGAACGCTTCGACCACGGGATCGAGTTTCGCGGTGCCGGACATCGGGCCTCCTGCTCGAAGCGGGTACGCACGGACAAAGACGGTGTTACTCACTCTAGGTGAGTGCACGTGCCGGGTCGGAGGAATTTGGGCGGCGCGTCAGGCGGTCGCCGATCCCGGCGCGATCAGCGCGGTGAAGGTGCGCATGATCGTGTCGACGAGTTCGGGGGCGTGCGTGCCCATCTGTTCACTGCGCTTCTCGAGATGTCCGTCGAGCCACAGCGATGCCAGCCCGTGTGCCAGTCCCCACCAGGCCACGGCCAGGGTCTCGGCGCGATCGGCGGGCAGCGCCCCGACGGCGACACAGTCGGCGACCGTCCGGACCAGGACGTCGAAGGCGGCGTCGCCGGCGGCGTGGGCGTCGGGGTGCTTTTCCGGCTGGGACAGTTCGGGCCGGAACATGAGCCGGAACTGGGCCGGGTGTTCGCGGGAGAACCGCACGTAGGCATCGCCGAGTTCGGTGAGGGCAGCCAGCGGGTCGGTGGTCGTGGCCCTGGCGGCGGTCAGATAGGCCGCCAACTGCTGGAAGCCGTCGATCGACAGGGCGGAGAGCAGCGCGGCGCGGTCGGCGAAATGGTGATAGGGCGCGCCGCTGCTGACCCCGGCCTCCCTGGCGACCCGGCGCAGGCTCACCGCGGCCAGGCCCTCGCTCTCGATCAGGCGCAGGCAGGCGTCCATCAGCGTGGCGCGCAGGTCGCCGTGGTGGTAACTGGTGCGCTTCACCCTCCGAGCGTATGCGAGACCCCTGTCGGAATTGGCACTGGACAGGAAATCTATGCAGTGTTTAGATTAATTGAGCATCGCTTAGATGCGCGCTCCACCGAATCGACGGAATGGATGACCACCATGACCACCCGGGTACTCGTCACCGGCGCGACAGGTTTCGTCGCCGGCCACTGCATCGCCGAACTCCTCGACCACGGCTATGCCGTCCGCGCCACCGTGCGCGACCTCGCCGCGCACGCCACCCGCGCCCACCTGACCGAACTCGCCCGCCGCACCGGGGGCGAGCTGGAATTCGTCGCCGCCTCCCTCGACGACGACGCGGGCTGGGCCGCGGCGGTCACCGGCTGCGACACCGTGCTGCACGTCGCCTCGCCGTTCCCCGCGGCACCGCCGGAGGACGAGCAGGACCTCATCGAGCCCGCGGTGCAGGGCACCCTGCGCGTGTTGCGCGCCGCAGCGGCCGCCGGTGTCCGCCGCGTCGTGCTGACCTCCTCGGTCGCCGCCGTCGCCTACGGCCACGACACCGACGAGGTACGAACCGAGGACGACTGGTCGGTGGTCGAGCGCATCCCCGCGTATCAGAAGAGCAAGACCCTCGCCGAGCGCGCGGCCTGGGACTTCGTCGAATCCCTGCCCGCCGCCTCGGATCTGGAACTGGTGGTGGTCAATCCCGGCATTATCCTGGGCCCGCTGCTCGAAGCCAGGACCAGTACCTCCCACGAGCCGGTCCGCCGACTGCTGGCCCGCGCCGTCCCCGGTTCGGTGAAAACCGGCTGGACCCCCGTCGACGTGCGCGACCTCGCCGTGGCGCACCGGCTGGCGATGGAAGTTCCCGAGGCCGCGGGCAATCGGTACATCTGCGCGGCCGATCCGCTCTGGATGGGGGAGCTGGCCGGCCTGCTGGCCCGCGACTACGCCGCCGAGGGCTTCCGTGTCCCCACCCGGGTCCTGCCGAACTGGGTGATCCGCGTGGTCGCCGTCTTCGACAAAGGTGTGCGCCTGACCGTGCCGGTGCTGGGCCGCACCGAACACGTCAGCGCCGACAAGGCCCGCCGCGAACTGGGCTGGACCATGCGCCCGATCGAGGACACCGTGCGCGACACCGCCGACAGCCTGATCGCGTTCGGCATCGTCACCGCTCCCGGACGGCCCGCGAAGTCATCGCGTGCTGTTGTCGGAACCCGTTGAGCGGGAAGGAAAGACGATGTTGATCACCGCGCTCGTCCTCACTCTGCTCGGCGTCGTCCGCCGCAAGTTCCGCGGGCGCGCGGACGGCGAGCCCACCGGGCGTCCGGCCCTCGGGAGCCGGCTGGAGCGGGCAGGTGTCGCTGTGCGGCGCGGCGCGTCCCGGTTGGTGCGAGAACCGGCCCCGGCGTTGTCGGCGGTGGTCGCCGTCCTCGGGCTCGTTGTCGTCGGTACGCACCTGGCCTGTTCGGGTCAGGTCTGACGTCAACGCCATTCTTGGCGTTGCAGATCCAGGATCACCGGACGCATCAATGTCGAGACCTCGGGGTCGACCGCTCGGCGGTCCGGTGGGAAGACGGTGGCCGCGGTGAGGGTGGTCTCGTCCAGGGAACGCAGGGGCCCGGGGCTGCGCAGGGACGGCGTCGGCGCCGCGCCCGCCGACGCCAGCACGAAGCCCCAGTCGCCGAAGCTCGGGACGTCCACGTGATACGGGGTGGTGTGCAGACCCGCCGAGCGCACGGTGGCGTCGATGGTCCAGAAGGAGCGCGGGGCGAAGAAGGGCGAGCCCGATTGGACGACCATGCGGGCGCCGGGGGCCAGCACGTTGGCGGTCATCGCGTAGAACTCCTGCGAGTACAGCTTGGCCACCGAGGTCTGGTCGGGGTCCGGCAGATCGACGATCACCGCGTCGAAAAGCCCTGGGGCACTGCGTAACCAGGTGAACGCGTCGGCCTCGACCACGGTGACGCGTCGATCGTCGAACGCGCGGCGGTTGAGATCGGTGAGCCGGTCGTCGGTGCGGGCCAGCTCGATCATCGCCGGATCGAGTTCGACCAGGGTCACCTCGGCGATGTCGCGATAGCGCAGGATCTCGCGCAGCGCGAGGCCGTCGCCGCCGCCCAGCACCAGCACCGAACGGTGCGGGCCCGCCAGCACCGGGTGCACCAGCGCCTCGTGATAGCGGTATTCGTCGACCGAGGAGAACTGGAGTCCGCCGTTGAGATAGAGCCGGGTATCGGTGGTGGCGAACGGGGAGAACGATTCGGTGAGCACGATCTGCTGATAGGGCGTGCGTGTCTGCCACACGATCGGGTGGGCGAACAGCGCCTGCTGCGCGGTCGCCTCGAAACGGTCGGCGTAGAGGTAACTACCGGTCAGCCCGCAGGCCACCACGACGGTCGCGGCGATCAGGGTGTGGCGGGCGCCGCGCGTCATCTTGTCGCGAAAGAAGAAGAACGCCAACGCGAGTCCGGCGATCGCGTTCACTACCCCGACCACCAGGCTGCCGCGGATCTGCCCGAACACCGGCAGCAGCAGGAACGGAAACGCCAGGCCACCCAGCAGCGCACCCACGTAGTCGGCCGCGAACAGGTCGGCGACCGCGCTGCTGGCCTCCTGCTCGCGGATGTCCTGGAGCAACTCCATCAGCAACGGAATCTCCGCACCGACGAGCATCCCGATCACCGCCGCCGCCAGCACCAGCGTGCCGGTGTAGATATTGAGCCACGCGTAACTGGCGTACAGGGCAGCCACGGAGAGCCCGCCGACGACGGCCAATGCCAGTTCCACGGCCACGAAAGCCGCGGCGGCACGCGACCGGAGCGGTTTCGCCAGCAGCGCGCCGACACCCATCGAGCAGACCATCACGCTCAACGTGATCGACGCCTGCGCGGCGGTGTCACCGATCAGATAGCTGCCCAGGGTGACCAGCGACAGCTCGTACACCAAACCACATGCCGCGCAGACGAACACGGTCGCCAGCAGTGCCGCCCTGGCCAGGCGGTGCCGGGGCATCAGGTCAGGCCCGCGGCCACCACCAGCGCCACCGCGACATGCGCCGACGCCGTGACCCACACCGCCGGATGCGGTTCGGCGTCGGCGACGACGGCCCGGAAGTCGCCGGGGGTGAGCGCGTCGAGCAGCACGAACGCCACCGCCATCGCGGCCAGCCCGATCACTCCGTAGATCGCGCTGGACAGCAGCGCCTCGGCGATCTTGCCTTCCGAGGTCCAGATGGCCACGGCCACGATGATCCCGACCCCGAACAGGTTCGAGGCGAGCAGGATCGCGGCATTGCGGTTGCGTTCGATCCAGATCTGGGCGCGCAGGTCGCCCGGGGTGAGCAGGTCGACGACGCCGAAACCGACGGCCATCAACACGATTCCCACCGCGGAATAGGCGAGCGCGGCGCCCGCGTCCGCCGCCAGGTCGGCGAGCATGAGTGTCCTCCTGTGCTGTGCGGGCGAGATGCCCGAATGAACTACTTGCCGCCGTTGTCGCTGCCGCCGCCGCGGTAGTCGCCCGCCGCGGAGCCGCTGGTCCAGCCGTAACCGCTGGTGTGGGCGTGATGGCGGCGCGTGCCGTTGGCGTAGCTGTCGACGAGGATCAGGGAGCCACCGGCATGCGGTGACACCGCGAGGAGGTCGTGGTCAAAGCGTAGGTAGTGGTTGTCGCCGGTATTGCGCCGGCCGCGCGGGTCGGTGGCTTTCGCGATCGTGGCGGCCACCACGGCCGGTGCGGCGGTGGCGAGGAACGCGAGGCCGTTGTTCGCCTGATCGAGTTGCTGCGCTCGCCGATACTTCTCCGCGACGAATTCACGCGGATCCTCGTCGCGGGTGACCACCACGACGACGACCACCGCCACGACGACCGCGACCACCGCCACCAGGCTCGCGATGATCCACCTGGTGCGATTCATCGAGCCGACCCCCCGAACCCGGTGCGCCACCCAACTGTCCGTGCTGCGTTGATGACTGACCCTCCCCATCGAAAAATCCTGCCGGACTGTATCACCGGGTGAGCGGACCTCCCGCATCGATTCGGACAATACGGACCGACAGAGTCGCTGTGCCCGTGATCAGGCGAGGGTGGGTTCCTGCGTCGGTAACCAGTCGCGGGCCGGGTCGTACTCCAGCCACCGATTCTCGCCTGCCGTCCGGACCAGGGCGGTCACCAGCGCTTCGAGCAGTGGCGGTTCGGCGCCGGTACGCCAGATCAACGACCAGGCGTAGAGGGGAGTCGGGTCCACCAGCGGTATCGCGGTGACCCCTGGCACCTCGGGGAACTCGACGTCGGCGGGCAGGAGGGCGAAGCCACGCGGATCGGCGGCCAGCGTCGAAAGCATCGGTGCGAGACCGAGATTCGGCGTGGTGAGGTGCTCGCTGATACCGAAACGTTCGGCGAAACGGGCAAGAAAGTCCAGGCGGCCGAGATCGGCCGGTGCGTGCAGGACGCTGTCGCGCAGCTGGTCGGGGCGCAGTGAGGTGGCCCCGGCGAGCCGATGATCGGTGCTCACGACCACATCGACCGGCTCGAGGCGGACGAGACGATGGGTCAACCCGTCCGGTAAGGGCGGGTGGACCCGGCCGAATCCGGCATCGATCTCACCGTGGACGACGGCCGCGGCGACGGTGGGCAGGTCGCGTCCGTGGCCCGGTCGTAGTGGCGGTGCTCCCGGTGCGGTCGCGACCTGGGCGACCGTGCGCAGCGGAGCGAACAGGTGCCCCCACACGTCGATGTGCAGGGGACCGTGCGCGCCGACGAGGGCGGCCACCGCCCGATCACCCGCGCGCAGGGTCTCCTCGGCGCCCGGCAGAAACCGCGCGCCGGCCTCGGTGAGTCGTACCCCGAGCTGGTCGCGGTCGAGTAGGCGGACACCGAGGCTGGATTCCAGTCGGGCCACTCGCTTGGACAGCGCCTGCTGAGTGATCCCGAGGTTCGCGGCGGCACGGCCGAAATGCCGTTCGTGCGCCGTGCGCACGAACGCGCGTACGGTTGCCAGGTCCAGGTCCACGTTCGCACCATAGCGCTCCTCTCGGCCGCCCTGACACGGAGTTCCACCGACTGCGGCGAAACCGTCGGCGGTCGGCGTCGAGGTATGACACGCAGCGGCGACAACCGTGCGTTGTCACCATCGCGGCCCAGTTGTTGGCCCGGGCCGACGGCACGGCGGTTACATCACGGCATGCGACGTTTGATTCCGACCGGCGACCCGAAGCGGCCGGTCACCATGACCGAAGCGGCCGAACCCGTGCCCCGCGCCGACGAGGCACTCGTCCGCGTCGAGGCTTTCGCGCCCAACCGTGGCGAGACCTTCCTGTTGGCGGATCCGCGCCCGGATCTGTTGCCGGGCAAAGACATCGCCGGACTGGTCGTGCAGGCCGCGGCCGACGGATCCGGCCCATCGGTCGGGACCCGGGTCGTCGGTCATCCGCCGCTGGGTGGCTGGGCGGAATACGCGGCGGTGCCGACAAACGCACTGGTTCCCCTGCCCGACGGGGTGGACGCGGTCCGTGCGGCCGCCCTTCCGCTGGCCGGCATCACCGCCCTGCGATTGATGCGGGTGGCGGGGCCGGTAGCGGGGACTCGGATCCTGCTCACCGGGGCATCGGGCGGCGTCGGGCACTACGTGACCGAACTCGCGGCGGCAGCCGGCGCCTCGGTCACCGCCGTCACGGCGTCGCCCGAACGCGGACAGCGGCTCTCGGCCCTGGGCGCCACCCAGGTGGTGCACGACCTCGACGCGGCCTCCGGGCCCTTCGACCTCGTCCTCGAGTCGACCGGCGGCCCCGCACTGGCACTGTGCCTGGCAAAGCTCGTTCCCGGTGGCACGGCGGTCTGGTTCGGGCAGGCGAGCCGAACACCGGCGACGCTCGATTTCTTCGACTTCTTCACCGGCCCGGAGAACGCGACGCTCCGGCACTTCCACTACGCGGGCGCGCCCTACGATCGCGACCTCGCCACGCTCGTGCGGCTCGTCGCCGAGAACAGGCTGCATCCGGAGATCGGCCGGGTCGCCGACTGGTCCGAGACCGCTGAAGTGCTGGTAGATCTGCGGGATCGGCGCATTCGAGGCAAGGCCGTCCTGACCACGGGTGCGGCGCGATGAACGCCGAACTGGTCGAGTCGATGTTCAGTCGCGCCACGGGCGCGGGAATCGACCCACACGCCTATCGCCGGGCCTGTGCCGCTGTCGCGACTCCCGCCGACTGGGCGCCCGCGTGCGCGGCCGCGGCCCTGCGGTTCCGGGTCGCGGCCGAGCAGCACCGGGGGGTTACGCAACCGCACCCCGGGCCTGACCGGGCGGACCGTGGGTCGGCGGCCGCGCGATATCCAACAGCGCCGCCGTCGTCGGTCACCCGAGGCGAGAATCTCCTGATGGCGGCGCGATGGGCGCACTTGGCCACGCTCATCCCCGACAGCGATCACCACGTGCACGCGGCGGCGGCCGACTCCGCCGCCGAAGCGGGCTTCTCGCTCCTGGAACCGGATTCGCGGCGGATCACCGGTCGCGATTTCACCGGCATCCGGCGCGGCCCCGCTGACGCGGCACGCACTGTGATCGTGGTGCCGGGACTGGACTCGAGCAAGGACGAGTTCCATGTGCTCGCCGACGCACTCGTCCGTCGAGGCGCGGCCGTGTTCGCCATGGACGGACCCGGGCAGGGCGCGCTCGCCGCGACCTCGACCGTGACCACCGCCTATCCCGTCGTGATCGGCGGGGTGATCGACGCGCTCGGTGTCGCGGAGGTGGGCATCGTCGGGCTCAGCCTCGGCGGGTACTACGCGGCAGCCGCCGCGGCACTCGACCCGCGAATCACCGTGGCCGCCACGGTGAGTGGACCGTTCCGACTCGACTGGCCGGCACTGCCCGACCCCGTCGGTGACCTCATCACCCGCCGAGCAGGGTCCCGCGAAGCCGCCGAAGCCTTCGCCTCCACAGTCGATCTGACACCCCTCGCCCCGGCCCTGCACTGCCCACTGCTGGTGGTCGACGGCGCGGACGACGCCATCCCCGGGGTCACCGACGGTGCACTGCTGGCGCGCACCGCACCGCGTGCCCACTACCTGCGCATCCCCGGCGGCGACCACCTCGTCGGGAACAACCGGCCGGCCTGGCTGCCCACCGTCGCCGACCACCTCACCGAAGGAATCTCATGAACCGTTACACCGACAAGATCGCGCTCGTCACCGGCGGCACCAGCGGAATGGGCCTGGCCACCGCACAGCGGTTGATCGACGAAGGCGCCCACGTCGTCATCACCGGGCGCACCGGCGAACGCGTCCGGGCCGCCGCCGCGCAGCTCGGCCCGCGCGCCACCGGTCTCGCCGCCGACACCGCCGACCTGAACGCCATCGACACGATGGTCGCCGCCGTCACCGCGCGATTCGGCCGCCTCGATCTGGTCTTCGCCAACGCGGGCACCGGCGCCTTCGCCGCGTTCTCCGACATCACCGAGGCCGACTTCGACCACACCGTCGACGTCAACCTCAAGGGCGTGTTCTTCACCGTCCAGAAGACGTTGCCGCTGCTCACCCCCGGCGCGGCCGTGGTCCTCAACGCGTCGTGGACCCTGCACCGCGCCGACAGCGCCCTGACCCTCTACGCCGCCACCAAGGCCGCGGTCCACAATCTCGCCCGCACCCTCGCCACCGAACTCGGCCCCCGCGGCATCCGGGTCAACTCCATCAGCCCCGGCTATATCGATACCCCCATGTCCGCCGGGGCGATGACCGAGGAGTTCGCCACCATGGCCGCGTCCCGCGTCGTGAGCGGACGATTCGGCAACACCGACGAGATCGCCGCCCTCGTCGCCTTTCTCGGCTCCGCCGAGGCGTCCTACATCAACGGTCAGGACATCATCGTCGACGGCGGACTGGTCGCCGCGTACCCGCGGTGACAACTCAGCGTGGGCGCTGCCAGCGCAGCGTGTAGCGCCACATCAGGCGGCGGTGGATCTCGGCACCGGGCAGGTGTTCGGCGGCGGCGGAACGGATTTCGGCGAGGGTTTCGCGTGGGTCGGCCAGCGTGACATCGGGGCCGCCGTGCGACCGGCGCCGCCACCGATCCAGGCCCCAGATCGCGGGGAGGAGGGGGAGGTAGTGGAAGTCGCTGACCGGGTGCATCTTCCAGAGGCCGACCACCGCGAGGGTGCCGCCGGGGGCGACGAGATGGCGCAGGGCGGTGACGCCCTCACGTACCGGGACATGGTGCAAGGTGGCGACGGCGGTGACCACGTCGAAGGTTTGGTCGAGGTCGCGGAAGTCGGCGTGTTCGAGGTGGACGTTGGGGGCGGCGGGCGCGTTGGCGATGACCCGGTCATCGATGTCCACGCCGAGCACCGCGTCACAGCGGGTCGCTAATTTGCGGGCGAGTAACCCGTCACCGCAGCCGATGTCCAATGCCGTGCGGGCAGTGTCGGGCACCTGATCGAGTACCCAGGGGTGGTAGTGCGTGTTGTGGTTCCAGTAGGGGTCGGTCGGCATGACCGGTGAACGCGCCGGGCCGCGGATGGGTTCCGGAACTGGTGTGCGTCACAAGCTGTTTCGAGGACTATCGCCCGGATGTGTGCTCGGACAGCCATTCGCCGAACCGGGTGAGATCGTCCAGGACCACATCGGCGCCCGCGGTCCACAATCCGTCGGCGTCGTAGGGTCCGGTCGTGACGCCGACGGCCACCACGCCCGCCGCCTTGGCGCCGCGCATGTCGCCCGCGTGGTCGCCGACGAAGACGTGGGCCGACTCCTCGCGCAACACGTCGGCCTTTCCGGTCGCCCACAGGTCACCGGCGAGGCGATCGACCCGCCAGCCGAGATGGTCGACGTGCAGGCGCGCGTGCGGCTCGAATTTGCCGGTGACGACCAACGTCCGCCCACCGCCGGCCCGCACGGCGGCCAGCGCGTCGTCGGCGCCGGGGAGGGCGCCGATGTGGCCGATGACGTCCGGGTACAGCTCGCGGTAGCGGGTGACCAGATGGGGGATCAGATCGTCGGGCGCGCCCGCGTCGCCGAGCAGCGTGGCCAGTGGCGGGCCGAGGTGCTCGGCGAAGTGTGAGCCGTCCATCGGGAGATCGAACTCGCGCGCGAGGGTGTCGATCGCCAGGGCGACGCCCGGACGTGAATCGATGAGCGTCATGTCCAGGTCGAAGCCGACGGTGAGAGTCACGTTGTCGAGCCTATCGCCGAGGGGCCACCGGCCCTGTGGGTCGCTGCCCGGACCTGTCTCGAACTGCACTGATTCACGTGGAACCCCCGCTGCACTCGATGCCGAAATCGGTTGGGGGAGTGCGGTGCAGCCAAGCACGCTGTGCGTCATGGCATTTGAGTCCTACCGCTGGGTAACCGGATAACCCGCAGGTCACACGCCCATCGAAAGATGTTGGGACAGCGTGCCACCCGGCAAACGGCAGTAAGGGCAATGGTGCAGTGACTGCCGTTCCAGGGTTTCGAACCCCGGGGCGCGACCCTGAACCGGGGGCGCGCCCGGAGTCGTCAGCTACTGGCGGCCGCGGTGAACGGTGCGACGGTGGGCACCGACACCGGCCGTGAGGGATGGGTCCACACGCCTTTGCGCTCCAGGATCGGCAGCACGCCCTCGCCGAACCAGTACGCCTCCTCCAGATGCGGATACCCGGACAGGATGAAGTGGTCGATCCCGATGGCGGCGTATTCGAGCAGTCGATCGGCCACCTCGGCGTGCGACCCGACCAGCGCCGTGCCCGCGCCACCGCGCACCAGGCCGACGCCCGCCCACAGATTCGGGGCGATCTCGAGCCCGTCGGTGCGCCCGTTGTGCAGACGCGCCATCCGGCGCTGCCCCTCGGAGTCGCTCTTGGCCAGGTTCGCCTGCACCCGTTCGATCTCACCGGGTGAGATGCCGTCGAGGAGCCGTTCGGCCTCGGTCCACGCCTCGGCGGCGGTGTCGCGGCTGATCACGTGGATGCGCAGGCCGAAGTCGACGGTGCGGCCCTCGATCGCGGCCAGTCCGCGGATCCAGTCCAGTTTCTTCGCGACCGCGTCCACCGGTTCGCCCCAGGTGAGGTAGGTGTCGGCGTAGCGGGCGGCGATCGGCCCGGCAGGCCCTGACGAACCGCCGAAGAACACCGGCGGAACCGGATCGGGACGGGCGCTGAGGATCGCGTCCTTCACCCGCAGGTGCTCGCCGGTGAAGCTGAACGGCTCGGTCGACGACCACAGCTCGCGCACGATGTGCAAGAACTCGCCGGTGCGCGCGTAGCGCTCGGCCTTGTCCAGGAAGTCGCCGTAGGCCTCCTGCTCGCGCTGCTCGCCACCGGTGACGACATTGAGCAGCAGACGCCCGGCGGAATGGCGCTGGAAGGTCGCCGCCATCTGGGCGGCCAAGGTGGGGCTGGTCAGACCGGGACGCAGCGCGACCAGGAACTTCAGCGTCTCGCTGGTCTGCACGAGCATGGCGGTGGTCAGCCACGCGTCCTCGCACCAGGCGCCGGTCGGGGTCAGGACACCCTCGAAGCCGTTGTCCTCGGCCGCGGCGGTGAGCTGGTTGAGATAGCGCAGCGTCGCGGGGCGATCACCGGACATGAAGCTCCCGTGTCCGCCCGCCATCAGGCCGCGTGAGTCGCCGTAGGTGGGCAGGAACCAGTGAAACGACAGTCGGTGATCGGTCATCCCTCGATGCTGACCGGTGCGCTCGCCCCCGTCACGGATTCCGATCACCGTGCGCGCAACCCCCGACACGCCGCAGCGCGGGCATGCCGAACTAGACGTAACTAAGCGAAACACGTAACCTCGTGAAAAGCTCGGGCGACGGTGCTCGGGCCGGCGACCCTACGAAACGAGTTTCCTCAATGACGCGGCATGTCGACGTACTGATCATCGGCGCTGGCCTCTCCGGAATCGGTACGGCCTGTCACCTGACTCGCGAGCAGACCGGACGCACCTACGCGATCCTCGAGCGCCGCGAGAACATCGGTGGTACCTGGGACCTGTTCAAGTACCCCGGCATCCGCTCGGACTCGGACATGCTCACCTTCGGTTTCGGCTTCCGCCCCTGGATCGGCACCAAGGTGCTCGCCGACGGCGCCAGCATCCGGCAGTACGTCGAGGACACCGCCAAGGAATACGGCGTCACCGACCACATCACGTTCGGCCGCAAGGTCGTCACCGCCGATTTCGATCGTGGCACCGCGCTGTGGACCGTGCAGGCCGTGATCGAGGCGACCGGCGAGACCGAGACCTGGACCGCGAACTTCGTCGTCGGCGCCAGCGGCTACTACAACTACGACAAGGGCTACCAGCCCGAATTCCCCGGTCAGGACGACTTCAAGGGTCAGATCGTGCACCCGCAGCACTGGCCGGAGGATCTGGATTACGCAGGCAAGAAGGTCGTCGTCATCGGTTCCGGCGCCACCGCGATCACGCTGATCCCGTCGATGGCCGACACCGCCGCGCACGTCACCATGCTGCAGCGCTCGCCCACCTGGATCCAGGCGCTGCCGTCGGACGACCCGGTCGCGATCGGTTTCAAGAAGTCGCGCGTGCCCGACGCCGTCGCCTACAAGATCGGTCGCGCCCGCAACATCGCCCTGCAGCGCGCCAGCTTCCAGCTCTCGCGCACCAACCCCGAGCTGGCCAAGAAGCTCATGCTGGCGCAGGTGCGCCTGCAGCTCGGCAAGAAGGTCGACCTGCGCCACTTCACCCCCAGCTACAACCCGTGGGATCAGCGCCTGTGCGTGGTGCCCAACGGTGACCTGTTCAAGGTGCTCAAGAGCGGTAAGGCCGACATCGTCACCGACCGCATCGCGAAGTTCACCGAGAAGGGCATCTTGACCGAGTCGGGCCAGGAGCTCGAGGCCGACATCATCGTCACCGCCACCGGCCTGAACGTGCAGATGCTCGGCGGCATCACGCTCACCATCGACGGCGCTCCGGTGAAGTTCAACGAGACGGTCGCCTACAAGAGCGTCCTGTACTCCGACATCCCGAACTTCCTGATGATCATCGGCTACACCAACGCCTCCTGGACCCTGAAGGCCGACCTCGCCGCCGCGTACCTGTGCCGCGTGCTCAACATCATGCGCGACCGCGGCTACACCACCTTCGAGGTGCACGCCAACCCCGACGACATCGCCGACGAGTCGCTCATGGGTGGCGCCCTCACCTCGGGCTACATCCAGCGGGGCAACGACGCCATGCCCCGCCAGGGCGCGCGCGGTGCCTGGAAACTGGTCAACAACTACTACCGGGACCGCACCCTGATGCACAAGGCGCCGATCGAGGACGGCGTGCTCCAGTTCAGCAAGACCGGCACCAGCGTGGAGCCGGGCGCGGAGAGCATCGGCGCCTAGGCGCGCTACTGACGATCGCCGGTGGCAGCGCTAGCTCTCCTCGGAGCTAGCGCCCGTCCTTCGCGGCTTGGCGCCGTGCCCCCGCGGCGATGCTGGAGGCCTCGAACTTCTTTCGACCGGAGGACTCGCGGGTGGCGTCGGTGCGCGCTTTCCCCGCGGAGCGCACCTTCCCGTCACTGTCGCCGATATCGCTGAACGACGGCGCGTCCTTGCGGGCGCGGGCGAGCCTCTCGGCCTTCAACTTGCGGGCATTGCGTTTCGAGGCCGTGGCCAGCTGGCGGCTCACCCGGCTGAGCGCACTTTCGAAGACTTCCGCTTTGCCGGCGTTGTGGGTGTTCGCCGATTTTCCGGCGGCGCGCGCTCCCTTGGCTTCTACCTTGGCCGCGCCGGATCGGCGATACACCTTGACGAATTTGTTGCGCGCCCGCCGCACGCGGGTATGCAGCCGGATCAGCGCCTCTTCGTCGAGGTCGGCCATCTGCGCTTTCTTTGTGCCGCGGATCAGGACGTACTCGTCTTCGGACAAGGAGTTCATCAACTTCGACATGTCGACTCCGATCTACCCGAGGGTCACCGTAGGAAAAGAGTGTAGTCCTACCCGTTGAGGGTCACTGTCGACGATCTTGTGCCACGAATTCGGGGGCTGTCGCGGTCAGGAATCGGCCGCAGTGGATTCTTGCGTGTCCGCACCGGGTCGCTGGGCCGTGTGGCGGGCCTGCTCGCTGTCGCGTTTCGGCCGATTTCCTTCACCCGGGCGAACTTTCAGCGGCTCCCGTACTATCGCGATCGAAGACACCGCCCGGGGAGATGAAGGAGGACGGTGTGGGATCTCGCCTACCGGCGACCATCCGTGACGCGGGGACGTGGCTGCGGCGATTCGCCGCGACGACACCAGGTGCGATCGGGGTGGTCCTCGTCGTGACCACGGTGGCCTGCCTGGTTGCCGGATCGACCGCGGGACGACAGCTCGACGCCAAGATCGTGCGCACCGAACAGGTGCTGGATCGGACCGAGCCGCTGGCCTTCGCCGCGCAGAGTCTGTATGTATCGCTCTCGGCCGCCGACGCGGGCGCCGCGACGGCCTTCCTGTCCGGCGGCATCGAATCGCCACAGGTGCGAGACACCTACGAGCAGGCGCTCGCCGAGGCCGCCGCCGCCCTGGCGGAGGCGACCGCCGGTGCCACCGACGCGCAGACCAGGGCGATCGTCGCCCGCATCGCCGCCGACCTGCCGACCTACACGGGCTTGGTGGAGACCGCGCGCGCCAACAATCGTCAGGGCTTCCCGGTGGGTTCGGCGTATCTGCGCCAGGCCTCGGATCTGATGCAGACATCGCTGCTGCCCAATGCCGAACAACTCAGTAAGGCCCGCTTCGCCGCGGTGCGGGAGGACCAGCAGCGCATCGGCGCGCTGCCGTGGACGAGCATCGTGCTCCTGCTGCTGGTCCTCGCGGTGTGCCTGGTCGGGTCGATCGTGTTGCTGCGCCGGACGAACCGCCTGGTGAACACCGGCCTGGCGCTGGCCGCGCTGGCCGCGCTGGTGGCGCTGCTGTGGACCGCGGGTGCCACCTCGACCGCCGCGCAATTGCTCGAGGACGGAAGTTCCGGCGCCGGAGCGCGCGTGGAGAACCTGGCAGGGGCCCGCATCCTGGCCCAGCAGGCCCGCACCGACGAAACCCTGGCCCTGATCACCCGCGGCGACATCACCGCCACGGAGAAGGCCTTCCAAACCCACAGCGGCGACCTGCGCGGGCGCCTCACCGCGGCCGGTGGCGGCGACTCCGATGCCGAACGCGCGCTGACGAATTGGAACGCGGGGCACAATGCCCAGCGCACCGCCTACGAGAAGGCCGACTATCCCGGCGCGGTCACCCAGGCGATCGGCACCGGCCCCGACAGCTCGGCCACCAGCTTCGCCCGCCTCGACCAGGAACTGCGCGACGACCTCGCCCAGGCCCGCGACGACCTGCGCGACGGTGTCGCCGCCGCCGCAACATCGTTGACCCTCAGCCCCTTCGGCACCCTGCTCCTGCTGCTGGCCGCGGCCGGCGCGGTGATCTCCGGACTCTGGCCACGACTCAAGGAGTTCTTGTGAGGCGTCCACTGCTGGTCGCGCTCGCCGCGGCCGTCGCGCTGGTCGCGGGCTGTGCCGACGCCCCCGAACCGTCGACCATCGCCGCCACCGCCGTCGCCCCACCGCTGCCCGGCGCCGAGGCGATCACCTCGGCGCCGACCGCCGAGGGCACCGGAACCTGCGATACCGAAGCGACATTGGCGCCGACGACCCAACCGCGACCGGGTGCGATGCCCGCGGGGTCGGCGATGGCCGCCATCATCGCCAACGGCAGGCTGCGGGTCGGCGTCGATCAGAACACCTACATGTTCGGCTTCCGCAACCCGTCGACCGGCAAGCTCGAGGGTTTCGACATCGACCTGGCCAGGGAGATCGCGCGCGATCTGTTCGGTGACCCGGACAAGATCGAACTGCGTTCCGTCACCGCGGCCGACCGGATCCCGCTGTTGCAGGAGAAGAAGGTCGACATGATCGTGCGCACCTTCTCGGCGACCTGCGAACGCCGCCGTGAGGTCGATTTCTCGAGCGTGTACTACCGTGCGGCGCAGCGCATCGCGGCCCCGCACGGCGCGGGCATCACCAACGGCGCCGGGCTCGCGGGCAAGCGGGTCTGCGTCGCGAAGGGCACCACCGCCGCCGCGCCGCTGTTCACGCTGCCGACCCCACCCACCGTGCTCGGCGTGACCAACTGGACCGACTGCCTGGTGGCCCTGCAGCAGGGCACCGTCGACGCGATCAGCGGGGACGAGCCGATCCTGGCGGGGCTGGTCGCCCAGGACCACAATCTCGAGGTCGTCGGCGACCCGATCGGCGCGGGCGCTTACGCCGTCGGGGTGCCGCGCGGCAGCGACGAGCTGGTGCGTTTCGTCAACGGCGTACTCGACCGCGCCCGTACCGACGGCACCTGGCAGCGGATCTACGCCCAGCACCTGTCGACTCTGGGCCCCTCGCAGGGGCCGCCGGTACCCCGGTACGTCGGATGAGCTGGCCGATGCTCGGCGTGCTCGAGATCGATCGTGAACTGGCGGGGCGCACAGCGGAATTGGCGACGGTGACCACGACCCTGCTGGAACTGGACCGCCACCCCGGCCTGGCCCTGGTCCGCCGCTATCCGCCGACGGGGGAGACCGCGCGTCGGTGGGCGCCGGTGGAGAAGGCACTGGGCGAACTCTGGGAGGACCTGGGGCGGGTGCGCGCCATCCTCGGCGAGGCGCAGGCGGTGCGGGCCGGTCGCGGCAGGGTCGACGACCGATCGCGGGGGCGGCTCACCGAGCTGCTGCGCGGTCGCCCACACGAGGTGGCGCGGATCCCGATCCCCTTGGCACAGCGCGGCCTGACCGGTCCCAGTGAGACCGTCGTGACAGTCGGCATCGCCGATTGCCTGGACCGGATGCGCGCCGCGTTCGCCTTCGTCGCCCCGTTCGCCGACGAGGTCGCGGCGGTCGATGAACAGGTGCTCGGCGCACTCGCCCCGCTGCAACAGCGCGTCGAGCAAGCGCGTGGCGCACTGGACGCGGCCACCGAACCACTGTCCACGCTCTTGGGTCGCGCGGGCACCGATCCGCTCGGTTTCGGGCCGGGTGAGATCGCCACCGCCCTCGCCTCGCTCACGGCGCTGATCGATACCGAATCCGCCCGCCACAGCGACCATCTCGCCGTTGCCGCCGATCTGCCCGGCGCTGTCGCCGCCCTGCGCGCACAGTTGGCCGATCTCGGCGAACGGCAAGATCGCGCCGACGGCACCGTCACCCAGGCTCAGCACAAGGTCGCGACCGGCGAGCTACCCGACGGCGGCGAACCGGCCACGAGATTGCGCGCCGAACTCGACACTCTCGGCGGTACACCCGATCGGCCGACAGTGGAACATCTGCTCGCGCTGCGCGTGCGGGCCGGCGACGCTGCCGAAAAGGCCACACGGCGTGAGGAATTGGCGCGTGGTCTGCTCGATCGGCGCGCCGAACTGCGCGGCAGACTCACCGCCTACCGTGCGAAGGCCTCGCGGCTCGGAGTGAGCGAGGACCGGGATGTGCTCGCCGCCGACCGGATCGCGGCCGGTCTGCTCACCCGCACACCGTGCGATCTGGCCGCGGTCACCCGGGCCGTCGCGGACTATCGTTCGATCATCGGGGAGAAAGCGGGGCGGACAGCATGAGGTGTAGTGAACCGGGGTGCGGCGGCACGATCGAGGACGGCTACTGCGCACTGTGCGGTACCGCGCCCGTCGCGAGCGCGCCACCGGTACCGCAGGCCGGCCTCGTGGGCAACGGCCGATCGGGGCGCACGACAGCGCAGCCGCGCAGGGCGAACCCGCAGCCGCCACCGATACCCGTGCCGGTTCCCGGCGCCTGTGGCGAACCCGAGTGCGACGGCACGATCGTCGACGGGTACTGCGACACCTGCGGTACCGCACCGGCTACGGTGACGGGTCCGATGCACAGCCCGTCCGCGTCGACGGTCAGCGCGAGCGGGCGCACCTCGAGTCGCTCGGTGCGAACCCGGTCGGGCTCGGCGCGTTCGGCCGCGCGCGGCAGGCTCGGCGCCGGGCTCGTCGAAGTGCCGCCGGTCCCGCGCGTCGACCCGGCCACGGCGGTGCTCACCGACCCCCAGGTGCCCGAATCCGACCGCTTCTGCGGCAAGTGTGACAAGCCTGTCGGGCGCGGCCAGGCCGGTGTTCCCGGCCGCACCGCCGGGTTCTGCCCGCACTGTGGCACCCGCTACTCCTTCGTGCCCCGGCTGCGGGCAGGCGATCTCGTCGGCGGCCAGTACGAAGTGGCGGGGGCGCTGGCCCACGGTGGTCTCGGCTGGATCTATCTGGCCACCGACCGCGCCGTCAACAAACGCTGGGTGGTCCTCAAAGGGCTCATCGACACCGGCGACGCCGACGCCCTGGCCGCGGCCCTGGCCGAACGGCGTTTCCTCGCCGAGGTCGACCACCCCAACATCGTCAAGATCCACAACTTCACCGAACACGCCGACGCCGACGGCGAACCCGTCGGCTACATCGTCATGGCCTATGTCGGCGGCACCTCGCTCAAGCAGATCCTGCGCGCCCACCGCGCCGAAACCCAGCGCTATCTGCCGCCCGCGCAGGCGATCGCCTATGTGCTGGAAATGCTGCCCGCCCTCGGCTATCTGCACGCTCGCGGCTGGGCCTACTGCGATTTCAAGCCCGACAATGTGATGCAGACCGAGGAACGCCTCGAGCTGATCGACCTCGGTGCGGTCATCGCGATGGACGACCGCACCAGCCCCATCTACGGCACCCTCGGCTACCAGGCACCCGAGATCGCCGAAACCGGGCCGACGGTGGCCACCGAGATCTACACCGCGGGCCGCACACTGGCCGTGCTGATGATGCGAGTGCCCTCCGTCGACGGCAAGCTCGGCCCGATCCCCGGTCCCGAGACCGAACCGGTACTGGCCGAACATGATTCGCTGTACCGATTCCTGCGGCGGGCCACCGACCCCGACCCACTGGCGCGTTTCGCCTCGACGAGCGAAATGGCCGACCAGCTCACCGGTGTGCTGCGCGAGGTGCTGGCGACCGGCGACGGGATCCCACGGCCCGGCATGTCGAGCCAGTTCGGTCCCGCCCGTGCCGTCTTCGGCATCGACAGCGTCACACCCGAACCGGGCGCCCTCATCGCCGGCCTGCCCGCCCCGCTGGTCGACCCCGGCGACAGTGGCGCCGCCCTGCTGGCGACCACCGATGCCGCGACCCCGGCCGAACTCGAGCGGGCACTCACCGCCGGACTGCGCGCGGTGGTGACCGGATCGGGCGAGTCGGTCGAGATCCCGCTGCGACTGGTGCGCGCCGAGCTCGAAGCGGGTGACGCGGCAGCGGCGCTGACCCGGCTGGCCGCCTTGGACGCCGAGCTCGAATTCGACTGGCGCCCCGTCTGGTATCGAGCCAAGGCTGCCCTGCTCACCGGCGACTATGCCGATGCGGCCGCCGATTTCGAGTCCGTCTACGCGGCACTGCCCGGTGAATCCGCTCCCAAACTCGCGCTGGCGGCCGCCCTGGAGCTCGGTGCAGGCGCCCGCGGCGAGCAGCCCGACACCGGAGCCTTCGAGCTCGGCCGCGCGCTGGCGCTCTACGAAACGGTCTGGCGCACCGACCACACCTATCTGTCGGCCGCCTTCGGCGCCGCGCGACTGCGCCGCGCCGACGGTGACCGCACGGGCGCGGTGGCGGTCCTCGATCAGGTCGACCGCACCTCCTCGATGTTCACCGAGGCCCGGCTCTCCGCCGTCGAAACGCTACTGACGCACCGGGATCCGGCCGACCTCGACGAGGACCTGCTCCGCCGGACCGGCGAGCGCGTCGACCACTTGCGCCTCGACTCGCGCAAACGCACCGCGCAGGTGCGGATGGTCGTCCTCGAGGCGGCCCTGAACTGGATCCGGTCGGGACAGCAACCGAGGACACCAGGCAAGCTGTTGGACGTGGAATTCACCGAGCAGGGCGTGCGGACGGGATTGGAACGATGCTTGCGGACACTGGCGCGCGAGGCCGACGACATGTGGACCCGATTCGTCCTGGTGGACCAGGCGAACTCGGTGCGCCCCAGGACCACCCTGTGACGGCGCCGGGCTGTGCCGACTGCGCGGGCTCGGCGCGGGCGGGACACCGCTTCTGTGAAGGCTGCGGTCGCGAACTCGGCGTGCGCAAAGTCGCACTGCCCGTGCATGATCCGGTCGCGGTGCCGCAGTGCTCGACCTGCGGTGAACGCCGCTACGAGGGCGGCTACTGCGTCAAATGCGGCAGCCCCAAGCCTGTCCCTGATCGTTTCGAGGAAGACCTCGGCGCGGTGTATGTCCTCACCGACCGCGGAATCAGCCACTCCCGCAACGAAGACGCGGTCGCGGCCGCGGTGCGCGAGGGCGACGGCATCCGGGTGATCGTGGTCAGCGACGGCGTCTCCACTTCCCAGGATCCGCAGGCGGCCTCCGGCAATGCCGCCCGCACCGGTGTCGACGCCGCGCTGGCCGCCCTGGCCGAGGGCAGGGCCGACTCCGATGCCGCGATGGCGGGCCTGGCGGCGGCGACCGCCGCGGTGCGCGGCATGTCACGCACCCCCGAGTACG
This sequence comes from Nocardia sp. NPDC056541, assembly GCF_042794235.1. Classification (NCBI taxonomy): domain Bacteria; kingdom Bacillati; phylum Actinomycetota; class Actinomycetes; order Mycobacteriales; family Nocardiaceae; genus Nocardia; species Nocardia sp. NPDC056541. The sequence goes on along the minus strand of NZ_JBHTUD010000001.1, from coordinate 335,186 downwards.
CGCCGTCGTGCACCTATGTCTCCGCGATCGTGCGCGAGACGAGCGTGGGTACCGACATCACCGTCGCCAATGTCGGTGACAGCAGGGCATTCTGGCTGGCGGCGGGCGATCCGACCGCGTCACGCCGGCTCAGCGTCGACGATTCCTGGGCCCAGGCTCTCGTCGACGCGGGCGCCCTCGACGAGACCGCGGCGATGAACGACCCGCGCGCCCACACCCTGCTGCGCTGGCTCGGCGCCGACGGTGGCGAAGCACCGTGGTCGGCGAACTGCCTGCAACGCATGCTCGCCACCGAGCCGGGCACGCTGCTGCTGTGCAGCGACGGCCTGTGGAACTACCTGCCCGAGGCGGTCGCGCTCGCCGGCTTCACCGTCGAGACGTCGCCGCAGGCCGCCGCTCGCGCGCTCGCCGACTTCGCCCTCAACAGCGGGGGCAGTGACAACATCACCGTCGCCCTGGCTCCGGTGCCCGTTGCCGTATCGCCCGAACCAGGAGTGTCATGAGTTCCCCTGAGACAGCCGGTATCTCGATCGCCGTCGACCAGAACGAATTCCTCGCCGAAGGCGCGAGCGTGGTGGACGCGGTGCTGACGGTGACCACCGGTCCCGAACTCGCCGCCGTCGCGACACCGCCGCCGCGGCTCGAGATCCTGATCATCGACTGCTCCGGATCGATGGGTAACAAGCGCAAATTCGAGAACGCGCGCAACGCCACCCGCACCGCGCTCGACGAGATCCCCGACGGCACCGCGTTCGCCATCATCGAGGGCACCGAGTCGGCCCGGATGATCTACCCGAGCGACAACACCCTGTCCGCCCCCGCCGACCGCACACATCGCGCCTCGGCCCGGCGAGCCCTGGATCGGTTGCGGCCCGACGGCGGCACCGCGATGGGTTCATGGCTGGCGCTGGCCCGCGAGGTCGCCGCCGCGCACCCCGGCGCGCAGGCGCACGCGATTCTGCTCACCGACGGCAAGAACGAGCACGAGACCCCGCAGGAGCTCGCGACCGAACTCGACCGTGCCGAAGGGCTTTTCGTCTGCGACTGCCGCGGTGTCGGCGACGACTGGGTCGCCGAGGAAGTGCGCAAGATCGCCTCGAAACTGTCCGGGGACGCGAACATCGTCGCCGATCCGAAGGACCTGGCCCGAGATTTCGCCGCGATGATGCGTTCCTCGGCCGCGCGCGTGATCCCGGAACTGACGCTGAAGGTGTGGACTCCGGCCGGTGCGCGGGTGCGGATGGTCAAACAGGTCTCGCCGGTGCTCGAGGATCTGACCGGGCGCCGGATCGACGTGGGTGCGCAGGTGGGGGACTACCCGCTGTCGTCGTGGGCCGCCGAGGAGCGCGAATACCACGTGCAGATCGAACTGGAACCGGCCGCGCCGGGCCGGGAGAAGCTGGCCGCGCGGCTGAGTGTGCTGGCCGGCGACGAGGTACTGGGCCAGGGCCTGGTGCGCGCGGTCTGGACCACCGATTCGACGCTGTCGACCCGCATCAGTACCCGCGTCGCCCACTACACCGGCCAGGTCGAACTGGCCCAGGCCGTGCAGGAAGGTCTGGCGGCGCGCCGCACCGGCGATGTCACCACCGCGACCGCGAAGCTGCGTCGCGCGGTGGAACTCGCCGCCGCCTCCGGCCACGAGTCCACCGCCAAACTGCTGCGCGGTGTGGTCGAGGTCGAGCACGACGGCACCGTGAAGCTGCGCGGCCAGGTCGCCGCGGCCGACGAACTCGCCCTCGACATCCGCTCCACCAAGACCGCCCGGGTGCGGCCGGAGGGCGGCTGACATGCCGATGTGCGCGGACGGACACCAGTCGCGGTCGACGGACTACTGCGATGTGTGCGGATCGGCTCTGGGCACGGCGCCCGCGCCGGACCCGGCGGCTCTGCGCCTGTGCCCGAACTGCCACGCGCCGACCAGCGGACGCTTCTGCGAAGGATGCGGCCACGATTCCGCCCTGCCACCGGCGACAGCGACGTCCTCGCGTCCCGGTGATCGCGCGGAATCGGCCGACCCCGGATTCGACCCCACCATGATCGCTGCCGGCGCGCCCCCCGACAGTGGCCGATCCGGGGAGTGGGTCGCGCGGATCTTCGCCGACCGCGAGTTCTACGCGCGCGTCCGAGCCCGCAAGGGACCCGATGCCGAGCGTGTCGAATTCCCGGACTTCTACCCCGAACGTCGAATCATCTTGCGTGGCAACCAGTTCCTGATCGGAAAACGATCGGCCTCGCAAGGGATCGTGCCCGAGATCGACCTCGGCATCGCCCCGGCGGATATCGGCGTCTCCCGCGCACATGCGATGATCCAGGTCGATCAGAGGGGCGCGCTCACCATCACCGACCTCGGTTCCACCAACGGAACCAGCCTGGACGGCGCCGAATCACCGATCACACCGCAGCAGGCGGTCGCACTGCGCGAAGGCAGCCGGATCCATGTCGGCGGCTGGACCACCATCGCGATCACCGCGGAACCGTAGACGCATCTGTTCACCAAACGTAGGGTCGGGACCATGACGAAGTTCGACGGGAAGACCTGCCTGATCACCGGTGCCGCCAGCGGCCTCGGCCGCGCCACGGCGTTCGCGGCCGCCGCGAAGGGGGCCTCGCTCGTCCTCACCGACATCACGGCCGACACGCTCGCCACCACCGCCGAGGAACTGCGCGCGGCCGGGGCGACGGTGCATCTCGCGCACGCGGCCGACGTCAGCGACCATTCCGCGGTCGTCGGTCTCGCCGCCCATACTTTCGAGGCCGTGAGCCATGTCGACATCGTCATGAACGTGGCGGGCATCGCCACCTGGGGCACCGTCGACAAGCTCACGCCCCAGCAGTGGCGCCGCACCGTCGACATCAACCTGATGGGCCCCATCCACATCATCGAGGAGTTCGTGCGCCCGATGATCACCGCCGGTCGCGGCGGTCACCTGGTGAACGTGTCCTCGGCGGCGGGCATCTTCGGTCTACCGTGGCACGCGCCCTACAGCGCCACCAAGTTCGGCCTGCGCGGTGTCTCGGAGGTGCTGCGGTTCGACCTGCGCCGCCACAAGATCGGCGTCAGCCTGGTCTGCCCCGGCGCGATGGCCACCCCGATGGTCGACAGCGTCGACATCGCGGGCGTCGACCGCGACAACGCGGCGCTGAACAAGGCGATCAGGCTGTTCATGCGCCACGCCGTCACCCCGGAGCAGGCGGCCACGTCGGTGATCAAGGGTGTCGAGCGCAACCGCTACTGGGTCTACACCTCCCGCGACATCCAGTTGGCCCACTGGGGTCAGCGGTACTTCCCTTACGGCTACACCTTGGCCATGCGCGGTTTGAACTCCGCGATGACCAACTATGTCGACAAGAACGCCCTGGTCCGCTAGACGAGGTCGCTGGGGTCGGTATTGGCCCCACACAGGATCACGCACACCCGTTCGCCGGGCTCGGGCCGATAGGCCGGGCCCGAACCGGTGTCGAGCAGTGCCGCCATCGCGGTGGCCGCGCCGTTCTCCACGGCGATGCGATGCGAGGTCCACAGCTGCTGCCTGGCCGCGCGGATCGCCTCGTCGGGCACCAGCAACGACCGCACACTCGGATGCTGGGCGGCGGCCAAGGCCATCGCCGACACATTCGGGGCGCCGAGGGAATCCGCGGCGATCGAGTCGACGGTGACGTCCACCGGGTGACCGGCTTCGAGCGCGGCGTTCAGCGATCGACAGCCCTCGGGTTCGACGGCCACCGTGCGAATCCCGAAATGCTGTGCGGCGACCGCCGTTCCGGTGAACAACCCACCGCCGCCGACGGCGACGAGCACCGTGTCCAGGTCGGGGATGCGCGCCTGGATCTCGCGCATCAGCGTGCCGGCGCCCGCGGCCACGAGCGTATCGTCATAGGCATGGGCGGCCAGCGCACCACTGGTCTCGGCGAATTCCCGGCAAGCGGCCAACGCCTGCTTGTATTCCGGACCGATCAGTCGCACCCGCGCGCCGTAGTCACGAAGTCGACCGATTTTGACCGCAGGCGCGGTCTCGGGCAGAAACACCGTCGCGGGCACCCCCGCCTCCCGTGCCGCCCATGCGCACGCCAACCCGGCATTGCCGCCCGAGGCGATCGTCACACCCGCGTCCGGCAACGTTTCCGCTGCCGCGTGCGCGCGCACGAAATTCTGCGCACCACGCGCCTTGAACGTGCCGGTGAACTGCAAGAACTCCAGTGCGAACCAGAGCGGGTCCGGCCCTGGTCCGGCCGGTGCGACAGTGATCGGGCGAACCAGTCCGTCGATGCGCGCTGCGGCGGCTTCGATATCAGCGAAAGTCGGGGTCACCCCTCCGACTATGCCACCGGCCACGTCCCCTCGAACCGCCCGTTGAGCGGGCGAATTGTTACGACGGGTTTACGTCCGCACCAGTCTGGGTACATAACAGATCGGTAACAAGCTCGAAGGCGGGTAGTCGTGTCGGTCTGGGGACGCGAAACCCCCCAGTGCACCGGCGCACGCCCGGCGTGTCAGCAAAGGATGTGCACACACATGAGCGCGAACCTGATGATCGTGGACGACGATGTCCAGATGCGCGGCGACCTGCGTCGCGCGATGGAAGACGAAGGCTATGCCGTAGCCGAGGCAGGCGTGCCTTCCGACGCCCTCGATCGGCTGCGCAGCGACGGGCCACCCGATCTGATGATCGTCGACCTGATGCGCGGCGAAGCCGACGGCTTCGACTGCATCCGGGAGATCCGTCGTGACCACGATGTGCCGATCATCGTGATCAGCACCCGTTACGACACCCACGACGTGGTCGCGGCCCTGGAGGCGGGGGCCGACGACTTCGTGAGCAAGCCGTTCGAAATCAAGGAGATCACCGCCAGGATGCGCGCGCTCCGCCGTCGCGCCCGCATCACCGCCGATCGCGACACGACCCCCGAGGCCGTGCTCGACGCCGATCCGCACGCGCCGCTGGTGCTGGCGGCCGACGCGGGCGCGGTGCGTCGCGGCGCCGAGGAGATCCACCTCACGGTCACCGAATTCCGGTTGCTGTGTGAACTGGCGGAGACCCCCGGCCGCGTGCTGAGTCGATCCGTGCTGCTCGAAAGAGTGTGGGATCAGGGCTTTTTCGGTGACGAACGCATCGTCGACGTCCACGTGCGACGCCTGCGTACCAAGATCGAACGCGACCCGTCCGACCCGCGCATCGTGGTTACCGTGCGCGGTCTCGGGTATCGCCTCGATGTGCAGTCGTAGTAAACGATTCGTCATACAACCGCAAAGAGCTCGACACAAAGACCGCAAAGTCGGCTGGGCACGTTAGATATATGACAACGTCCACCATGTCCATCGAGCCGGCCGCCAGCGCGGCGGCCCCTGGTTCGGAACCGAGATTGCGTCATCCGCGGCTGGGCGACGGTGCCCAGCTGTGGCGGATCGCCCGCGATTCGCAGGTACTCGACGTCAATTCCAGCTACGCGTACCTGCTGTGGTGTCGCGATTTCGCCGCAACCTCGTTGGTTGCCGAAAGTGACGGTCAGCCCGTCGGATTCGTCATCGGATATGTGCGCCCGGAAGCTCCGGACACGCTGTTCGTCTGGCAGATCGCCGTCGACGCGCAAGCTCGCGGCCGCGGCCTGGCCGCCGCCATCCTGCACGCGCTGCTGGATTCGGTAGCCGGCGCGGGCATCACCACCTTGGAAACCACGATCTCACCCGGAAACACCGCCTCGCATGCGCTGTTCTCCGCGGTGGCCCGGGAACGCGGTGCCGATTTGCGCACCGAGGACCTGTTCGAAGAAAACGATTTCCCCGATTCACACGAGGCAGAGCTGCTGTATGTGATTTCACCGGCTCAGCGCCAGGAGGAACGACGATGATCACGACCACCGACACCAGCATTTTCGAGGCCATGGAATCGAATGTGCGCGGATACTGCCGTGACTGGCCGGCCATCTTCAGCACCGCCGAAGGCGCCTGGTTGCGCGACGAGCAGGGCCGCGAATACCTCGACTTCTTCGCAGGCGCCGGCGCGTTGAACTACGGACACAACAACCCGATTCTGAAAAAGGCGCTGCTGGAATACATCGGCAGCAACGGCATCACCCACGGTCTGGACATGTCGACCGTGGCCAAGCGTGAACTGCTCGAGACCATCCGCGACAATCTGCTCTCGCCGCGTGGCCTCGACTACAAGGTCCAGTTCCCTGGCCCGACCGGCGCGAACGCCGTCGAAGCCGCGCTCAAGCTGGCCCGCAAGGTCACCGGCCGCAAGACCATCCTGAGCTTCACCAACGCCTTCCACGGCATGACCCTCGGTGCGCTGTCGGTGACCGGCAACGCCGCCAAGCGGGCCGGTGCCGGGGTGCCGCTCGAGCACTCCACCCCGATGCCCTACGACGGCTACTTCGACAACACCATCGAGGACTTCGGCTGGATGCAGCGCGTCCTCGACGACAGCTCCTCGGGCTTCGATCGCCCCGCCGCGGTGATCGTGGAGACCGTGCAGGGTGAGGGCGGCGTCAACCTGGCCCGCGCCGAATGGCTGCGTCACCTGGCCGGACTGTGCGCCGCGCGCGACATCCTGCTCATCGTCGACGACGTGCAGATGGGTTGCGGGCGCACCGGCCCGTTCTTCTCCTTCGAGATCGCCGGCATCACCCCCGACATCGTGACGCTGTCCAAGTCGATCGGTGGCTACGGGCTGCCGATGGCGCTGGTGCTGCTCAAGCCCGAGCACGACCAGTGGGCGCCCGGTGAGCACAACGGCACCTTCCGTGGCAACAACCCCGCCTTCGTCACCGCGACGGCCGCTCTGCGCGAGTACTGGTCCGATGACAAACTCGCCCAGCGCACCGCCGAGAACGGCGCCTACGTGGGTCGCACGCTCGACGCGGTCGCGCAGCGGCACGCCGGAGTGTCCACTCGTGGACGCGGCATGGTGCACGGCATCGTCTTCGACGACCCGTCGCAGGCGGGCAAGGTGTGCCGCACCGCGTTCGAACAGGGTCTGCTGGTGGAGACCTCGGGGTCGATGGACGAGGTCGTGAAACTGCTGCCGCCGTTGACGCTGGGCAGCGACGAACTCGATCAGGGCCTGTCGGTGCTGGTCTCCTCGATCGACACCGTCTGTGGTGGTGCCGCATGATCGTGCGCACCACCGAAGAGATCACCGGCACCGAACGCGATGTGGCAGGGCCGGGTTGGCGCAGCAAGCGCATCGTGCTCGGCGGCGACAAGGTCGGTTTCTCCTTCCACGAGACCACGATCGAGGCGGGCACCGTCCACCGGTTCCACTACCAGAATCACGTCGAGGCGGTGTGGCTGGTCGAGGGTGAGGGCAGCCTGCTCGATCTCGACAACCAGACAACGTACGAGCTGGGCCCGGGCTCGATGTACCTGCTCGACGGACACGAACGTCACCAGGTCACCGCCCGCACCCAGCTGCGGATGTTGTGCGTCTTCAATCCGCCGGTCACCGGTCGCGAAGTACACGATGAGAACGGGGTGTATCCGCTGATTATCGAGGAGGATGGCGCCAGTGTCTGATCAGCTCGACCGCTACCCGACCCGGTTGTCGGAGCCTGCCCCGCATATCGAACGCACCGATCCCACGGTGTGGGGCCAGGTCACCTCGCCGGAGCTGATCGGATTCGACGCGAACGGTTTCGCGACGATCCCCGACCTGCTCACCCCCGACGAGGTGGCCGCCTTCGGCGCCGAGGTCGGCCATCTCGCGGCCGACCCCGTGCTCTACGGCGATGAACGGGTGATCGTGGAACCCGTTGCGGGGCAGGTCCGTTCGGTGTTCCAGGTGCATCAGCTCAGCAAACCGATCGCGGAGCTGGTCGCCGAATCGCGGATCGCGGGCCTGGCCGAGCAGATCCTCGGTTCGCCGGTGTACCTGCATCAGACCCGGGTGAACTACATGCCCGGTTTCGGTGGTAGTGGTTTCGGCTGGCATTCCGATTTCGAGACCTGGCACGCCGAGGACGGCATGCCGGCCCCGCGGGCGGTGAGTCTGTCGATCGCGTTGACCGACAACTATCCGTTCAACGGCAGCTTGATGCTGATGCCCGGTTCACACCGCACCTTCGTGCCGTGCCTGGGCGAAACGCCGAGCGGTCACTATCGGGAGTCGTTGCGCGAGCAGCGAATCGGGGTTCCGACGACGGACGATGTCACGTTCCTGGCCGCCCGTTACGGGATCACCCAGTTCACCGGGCGGGCCGGTTCGGCGCTGTTGTTCGACTCCAACATGATGCACGGTTCGTCGAACAACATCACCCCGTTCCCGCGCTCGAACATCTTCCTGGTGTTCAACAGCGTGGAAAACGCCCTGGCGGAGCCTTTCGCGGCCCCCCAGCGCCGCCCGCAACACATCGCCGCCCGCGATTTCACGCCCTTGCGTGAGAATTCGGCCGAAGCCGGTGCGGTGCTGGCGGACCAGGCGCCCTAGACAGGTCGGCCACGAAGCCGCCACCCGCGGATCACCGCGGGTGGCGGCTTTCTCGTCCTAAGGCTGTTCGGACAGGGCGGAGAGGGAGGCCGCGGCGCGTGGGTCGTCGTGGGCGGCGGCCTTCCACCATTGTTCGGCGGCGGCGCGTTCGCCTTGCTGGAGGAGCAGGGTGCCCAGGTCGTAGGCGGCGCCGCTGTGGCCTGCCTGCGCGGCTTGGGTCCAGAGGGCGCGGGCCGAGTCGTGTTCGCCGCGTTCGTGCATGGCGGTTCCCAGGTCGTGCAGGGCGCCGCCGACGCCCTGGCTGGTTCGTGGGGGCTCGGGCGGATCGGTCGGGCCGAGCGAGATTTTCGGTGCGGGATCCGATGATGCCGGTTCGGTGGAGGCGGCGGGGGGACTTGGTTCGACGGGGGGAGCCGAGGGGGCCGGGCCGAGCGGTGTCGTAGCCGGGTCGGCCGGATCGAGGGGTGGTTCGGGGCGTGCCGGTTCGGCCGGGCCGGTGCTGAGTTCGACGACCAGTTCGTTGAAATCGGGTGTGCCGGGACCGGTGCTGCACCACAGGGTCGAGGCCCCGTCGGGGAGCAGGTCGACGACCATGCCGTAGTTGCCGGTCCAGGATTGGTGTGTGCCCGATTCGGCCACCCAGACGGGTGTGAGGGTGAACAGCGCGTCGGGTGCGTCCGCGGTCACCGAGATGTCGATGCCGTCGGCGAGGGCTTCGTACCAGATGTCGACGCCCGCCAGCGATTTCCCGTTCAGATTCACGTGCCCGTCGTGGACGGAGAGACCGAGACCGAGGCCCGACACGTCCTCGGGTGCCATCACCGACAGTGCGCGCAGATGCACCGCCGTCGTTCCGGCGGGCAGCGCCTCGGTGTACATCGGATAGACCGCCGCACCGCACCATTCGATCGGATCGGCGCCGTCGTAGCGCTGATCGAGGGGGAGTGGGTCGCCAGGGCGTTGCGCGTCGGGATCATTCATCGGTGGCACCCGCCCTTTCCGCTGTTACACCCCCTCGCGGCGCCAGACTGTCCGCGGTTGCGCGCTACACCGTACTCGTGTCTACGTGGAGTCGTGGTCGATTCACGACAAGACGGCCGCTGAAAACGACAGTGCCCCGGCGACCCCGGTCGACCTGGTCCGCGACAGTGTGTCCGGATGTCGGGCAACGGGATTCGCCGGGGCCTGACCTGACTGATCAGGCGTGGAATCGACGCCTCAGACGGCCACCGATTCGCCGATCTCTTCCTCGACCGAGGCAGGTGCGACCGGCCGGGGTGCGTGGCGCGCCTCGTACCGACCGGCCACCACGACCAGCGCCACACCCACGACCAGCCACGCGAACAACCCGAACAGGCGGGAGCCGAACCCGGCGCCACCGTCGAAGTAGAGCAGACTGCGCAGGCCTTCGACGAAGTCGGCGCCGTTCCAGAACGAGTGCAGCGCACCGAAGAACTCGTTCTGGAGTTCGGGCCCGTAGACGCCGCCGGAGGTGGTGAAGTTCAGCATCACGAACAGGGTGATCAGAGCGAGGGTGGTCCAGCGCTTCAAGAACGTGTGCAGGCCGATGCCGATCAGGATGATGCCCGAGGTGTAGACCCAGGCGATGGCGAACACGCTCGCGAGATCGGTGTCGATCACGCCGAACACCGGACCCGCCACCACGACGCCGATGAGGCTGACGATCAGCGCGGTCACCACACCGATCGCGGCGCGCACCCGCATCCGCAGCAGCGCGCCCGCCGCGCCGATCACCGCGACGCTGCCGTACGCGCCCACGCTCAACGCGACCAGCAGGAAGAAGATGCCCTGCCCGGTCGGGTCACCGCCCGCCTTGGTCGTGACATCGGTGATCACCAGCGGCACGCCCTGGTGATCCGATACCGACCGGAAGGCCACTTCCGCGGCCATCGCGCTGGTGTCGGAGCTCGCGGTGGCGACCAGCAGTTCCGGCTTGGCGGCGTCGGGCACATAGGCGCCGACGAGCTCGCGATTGCGCAGTGCGTCGATGGCCGCGTCGCGATCGGGCACGGTGACCATGTCGAGCCCGGCGCCGCCCTTGTCCTTCATCGTCTGTGCCAGCACCATCGTCTGCGGGGAATCGCCCACCACGGCGAGCGCGAGATTGTTCGGCTCGGGCTGATGGAACGCGCCGAGGTAGGCCAGAGCCATGCCGAGGCACATCAGCAGCGGCGTCAGCAGGTGTCCGGCGACGTGCCGGAACTGGGTGCGAGTCATCGGGGCAGATCTCCAAACAGTTGGTAAATGCAACTATGTATGGTTGTATGATACAACTATGAACGCGCGGAGCACAAGAACCCAGGCTGTCGACACCATCCAGCGGGAACTCACCGCTTTCGCTCGCCGTGCCCGCGGCCGCGCCGCCGAACTACACCCCGAGCTGAGCCTGGTCGCCTACAGCATTCTCGACCTGATCCTCGAACGCGACGGTTGCCTGGCCACCGACCTGGCCGAGCAGTTCCTGCTCGACAAATCGACCGTCAGCAGGCAGGTCGGCGCACTCGAGAAGCTCGGCTACCTCGAACGCGCGGTCGATCCCGGCAATCGGCGCAACCACGTCCTGCGCGCCACCCCAGAGGGCCGAGCAGTCGCCGGCGAGGCCGAACGCCGGCGCCGGGAAGCCTTCCAGGCGCGTTTCGCCGACTGGACAGACGACGATGTCGCGGCGATGGCCGGTTACCTGACCCGCTACAACCGCGGCGACTGACCAGGCCCGTCTTCAGCGCGTTCGGTTCGTGGGCGGGCATCCGCCTGGCTATTGCACACGTCACCCCCGCCGATGGGCGGTGCCCCGGCAGCGCGTGCGAGTCGGTATAGTCGCCGCGGATGAGTAGTGACACCACCCACCCCGAGCAAGAGCGTTCCCCACGCCCGATCAATCGAGCATGGTGGCTGGTGCCGGTGTTGCTCACCATTGTGTCGGTGGTCTGTGTCAGGACGCCGATCTGGCCCTTCGAACGCTATTCCGGCGGGTTCATCGATCTCCAGGTCTACCGCCTCGGCATCGAGGCGATGCGCGACGGCGCCGATATGTACGGTCAGCTGCCCAAGACCTCGATCGGCATCGGTCTGCCCTTCATCTACCCGCCGTTCGCGGCCATCGCGCTCGCACCGTTCGCGCTGCTGCCGTGGGGCACGGCGAAGATCCTCTACGTCGTGGTGTCGATCGCCGCCGTCGCCTGGACGCTGTATCTGGTGGCCCGCCGCTACCACCCCGACCGCAAGCAGGTCGCCCTGCTCGTCACCGCCTGCGCGGTCCCCCTGGCGATGCTGCTGGAACCGGTTCGCTCGACCATCGACTTCGGTCAGGTCAATCTCCTGCTGATGGTGCTGGTCGCCACCGATTGCCTGCTCCCGAAGACCCGCTACCCGCGCGGCATGCTGATCGGTCTGGCCGCCGCCATCAAACTCACGCCCGCCGCCTTCGTTCTCTACTTCCTGGTCCGCAAGGACTACAAGGCCGCCGCGACCGCCGCGGGCACCGGGGCGATCGCCACCATCGCGTCCTTCGCGTTCCTGCCCACCGAATCCACCCGCTACTGGTTCGGCGGCCTCGGCAACGTCTCGGGCCTGAGCGGCTCGGCCTTCCATACCAATCAGTCGATCCAGGCCGTCATGGCCCGCCTGCACATCACCGGTCTGCCGTTCGACGCGCTGTGGCTCGTGCTGGGCACCCTGCTGCTGGTCCTGGTCGTCGCTGCGATGCGCAAGGCCGCCGACGCCCCCGCGATCGCGCTGTCGCTCAACGCGGTCTTCACGCTGCTGCTGTCGCCGATCTCGTGGTCGCACCACTGGGTCTGGATCGCGCCCGCGTTGCTGGCGATGGTCTGCCACGCCCGTACCCTGCCGGTCAGCAGCGCTCGCGGCTGGTACGCCACGACTGTCGTCGTCGCCGCGGTCTTCGTGATCGCGCCGCACAGTTTCCTGCCCGACGGCGAACACCGTGAGACCTCATGGACGTGGGATCAGCACATCATCGGCGACACGTATGTGTGGCTGGCGGTCGGGCTGGTTGTCTTGTTCCTCGTCACCGGACGTCGGCCGGCGCAGCCTGCGCAGGAGCCCGCGGCGGTCGAGGAACACGCGCGCGTCGCCTGAACATCCGGTGACCCCGGCGGTCTCAGCCCAGGTGGTTGACGACGGCTACCGGGGGCCGGGCAGTGATTCCGTCCGGGTCTGCGATGTCGGCCAGTTGCCGAAGGCTCGAGTCCAACCCGCGCTGAAGGGCGTGACCGAGTACGACCGCGTCGGCGTCTCGTAACACCTGGCCGTGCAGGCCGGTGCGAAGAGTGGCGCGCGAGAGGTCGCGCAGGTGCTCGAGTTCGACGGCGAAGGTGACCGCGATACCGGTCACCGCGCCGCACGTCATCGTCCAGCTGCGGTTCGGGCAGTATTCGGTGATGACCAGATGCACGTCGTGGAGCATGTCGAACATCTGGACCTGAGCGGCGAGTTCGAGATCGGCACCGACTCGATCCGGCGCCGGGCCGGTCCAGGAGTGGAGTTCGGACATCCACGCGGCGATAGTGTGCGGTTCGGACAGTAGGTCCCACAGCGCATCCGGGGCGACGGGCAGGGCGATGGCACCGCTGACGTGCACCTGGTCCACGCCGTCGCCGGGCGCGCCGTCAGGCGTGATCAGCTGACCGGTCTGCCTGCGATGACTCCGCTGGGCCATGATCCCCCACTTCATCGGGACCCGGCGTGCGGTGGTCGCACGTCGACCGGTCCCGAACGGCGTGCGACAGACGATAGCCGACCCACTCGAAATGTCCATTCGGACAGTGGATTTCGCCGGCGAGACTATATCCGCACCGTGTTCTTCGTGGAAAGTCACCATCGCCCCGCGTGCGATCCACGCGGGGCGATGATGACTGAATCGGGTACTTCAGACCGTGACGGAGGCTTCGCGCTGGAGTTCCAAAGCGATGTCGATGAGTTGGTCTTCCTGGCCGCCGACGAGTTTGCGTTTGCCGGCGCGGACGAGCATTTCGGCGGCGGAGACGCCGTAGCGTTCGGCTTGGCGTTCGGCGTGCTTGAGGAAGCTGGAGTAGACGCCCGCGTAGCCCATCATCAGTGATTGCCGGTCGAGCAGGCATTCCTGGGGCATGGCGGGGCGGACGACGTCTTCGGCGGCGTCGGCGATGGCGAAGAAGTCGACGCCGGTCTTGATGGCCAGCTTGTCGGCGACGCCGACGAAGGCTTCGACGGGGGTGTTGCCCGCACCGGCGCCGAAGCGGCGGGTGGAGCCGTCGATCTGGGTGGCGCCGGCGCGGACGGCGTAGACGGAGTTGGCCACGGCGAGGCCGAGGTTTTCGTGCCCGTGGAACCCGACCTGGGCGTCGGTGCCGAGTTCGGCGACGACGGCGGCGACGCGGTCGGAGACTTGTTCGAGGACGAGTGCGCCCGCGGAGTCGACGATGTAGACGCATTGGCAGCCTGCGTCGGCCATGATCCGGGCCTGTTTCGCGAGGGTTTCGGGTGGCTGGGTGTGCGACATCATGAGGAAGCCGACGGTTTCGAGGCCGAGGTCGCGGGCGTAGCCGAAGTGCTGGACGGAGACGTCGGCTTCGGTGCAGTGGGTGGCGATGCGGCAGATGGCGGCGCCGTTGTCCTGCGAGATCTTGATGTCTTCTTTGACGCCGACGCCGGGCAGCATGAGGAACGCGATCTTGGCGTTCTTGGCTGTTCGGGCGGCGATGGTGATGAGTTCTTGTTCGGGGGTTTTGGAGAATCCGTAGTTGAACGAGGAACCACCCAAACCGTCGCCGTGGGTGACTTCGATGACGGGGACGCCGGCGTTGTCGAGGGCGGTGACGATGTCGCGGACTTCGGTGGTGGTGAATTGATGGCGTTTGTGGTGGGAGCCGTCACGCAGGGAGGTGTCGGTGATCCGGATGTCGAGTTCAGCAGAGAATGGCATGGTCGAGTCTCCTTACGCCCGGCTCGGCTGCGGCGGACGCAGGGCCTCGGGGGTGATGGTGTCCAGGGCTGACGAATCGGTCATGATCACACCCGCGTCGACAGGATCTGATCGGCCATGACCTCACCGACACGGGTTGCCGCGGCGGTCATGATGTCGAGGTTGCCCGCGTACGGGGGCAGGAAATCGCCCGCGCCTTCGACCTCGACGAACACCGAAACCTTCGCCAGTCCGCCCGAAACGACGGAGGGTTCGTCGAACTGGGGTTCGTTGAGCAGGCGGTAGCCGGGCACGTATTGCTGGATGTCGGCGACCATCTGGTGGATGGAGGCGGTGATCGCGTCGTGGTCGGCGTCGTCGGGGATCGCGCAGAAGATGGTGTCGCGCATGATCATCGGCGGTTCGGCGGGGTTCAGGATGATGATCGCCTTGCCGCGCTGGGCGCCGCCGATGGTTTCCACGCCACGGCTGGTGGTCTTGGTGAACTCGTCGATGTTGGCGCGGGTGCCAGGACCTGCCGAATTGGACGAGACCGACGCGACGATCTCGGCATAGGGGACAGGCACGACGCGCGAAACCGCGGCGACGATCGGGATGGTGGCCTGCCCGCCGCAGGTGATCATGTTGACGTTCGGCGCTTCCAGCAGCGAGGCCAGGTTCACCGGCGGTACCACGGCCGGACCCACCGCGGCGGGGGTGAGGTCGACGGCGCGGATGCCGAGTTCGGCATAGCGGGGTGCGGCCGCGCGGTGGACGTAGGCCGAAGTCGCCTCGAACACGATGTCGGGCTTCTCGTCCTGGGCGAGTAGCCAGTCCACACCTTCGGCGGAGGTTTCCAGGCCGAGTCCGCGCGCGCGTTCGAGCCCTTCGCTCTCGGGGTCGATGCCGATCATCCAGCGCGGCTCGATGGACTCCGAGCGCAGCAGTTTGTAGAGCAGATCGGTGCTGATGTTGCCGGATCCGACGATCGCGGCGGTGACGGAACCGTGGGACACGGTTGGCCTCCTCGAGGAATGGCGGCCCGGACGGGCCGCGGGTGGGATCGGCTCAGGTGAACGACAAGCGGACGGAGCCGAGTCCGGTGAAGTCGGCGCGGAAATCGTCGCCGGGTCGGGCGTCGATGGCGCGGGTACAGGAACCGGGGAGCACGATGTCGCCCGCTTTCAGCCGGACCCCGAAGGTCGCGACCTTGCGGGCCAGCCAGGCGACCGCGATCGACGGATCGCCGAGGACCGCGTCGCTGCGGCCTTCGGCGACGATCTCACCGTTGCGGGTGAGCACGGCATCGATCGCGGTGATATCGATATCGCCCGGGGCGACGCGTTCGCGGCCCAGGACGAACCCGGCCGACGAAGCGTTGTCGGAGATGGTGTCGGCGAGCCCGATCTGCCAGTCGGTGATCCGTGAGTCGATCAGCTCGATCGATGGCGCGTAGGCGACGGTCGCGGCCAAGACGTCGGCTTCGGTGCAGTCCTCGCCGGGCAGGTCGGCGCCGAGGACGAACCCGACCTCGACCTCCACGCGCGGCAGCAGGAACTTGGTGGTATCGACGGGGACGTCCTCGTAGACCTCCATGTCGGCGAGCAGGTGACCGTAGTCGGGCTCGTCGACGCCCATCATCTGCTGCATCGCCTTCGACGACAGCCCCACCTTGTGCCCGACGACCTTTCCGCCGTCGTCGAGCCTGCGCCGGATATTGAGCAGCTGGACCTCGTACGCGTCCACCACATCGATGCCCGGATACCGGTCGACGATGGGGGACACGGCCACCCGATCCAGCTCCGCCCGCGCCAGTTCGGCGGCGAGCTCGGTGCGCATGCCGGTTGTCAGCATCCTGGCTCCCTCTTCTCGTCTGGTGATGCCACCCCATGCTCGTGGTCGAGGCGGCTCACCGGGCCGGGCTCTCCCGCTGGATGGACAGGAAATTCCCCGGCCCGGCGCGGGATCGCCGCGCACGCGACGACCAGGACAACGGTCATGACCGCGATGGACACGAACACGAGATGTATTGCGGCGGATAGCGATTGCGGTGTCGGCGCACCGTCGCCGGCCAGGCGCGCGTTGACGATCGCGCCGAAGACCGCGACTCCCACCGCGCTGCCCAGCGACCGCGCGAACATGGTGGCGGAGGTGACGACCCCGCGTTCGGCCCACCGCGCGCTCGTCTGCGCCGCGATGAGCGTGGGTGTGGCCACCAAGCCCATGCCCGCGCCGACCACGAAACACGACGCGGCGACCTGCCACAGGGCCGAGTCCTCGTCGAGCAGCAGGGTGGTCGCCACGCCGAGCGCCGCGACGGTACTGCCCAGCACCGCGCACGTGCGAAACCCGAAGCGCAGATACACCTTTCCCGCTCTGGCCGCGGCCAACGGCCAGCCCAGGGTGAGCGCTCCGGTGACGAGCCCCGCGACCAGGGCGCTCGACCCGAGCACGCCCTGATTGAACATCGGCACATACGTCGTGAACCCGAACAGCAGCGCCCCGCCCAGCATGGCCGCGACACTGCTCGCGATCACCACCCGCCGGGTGAACACCCACAGCGGCAGAATCGGTTGCGTGGCCCGCGCTTCGACGGCGACGAACAGCGTGAGCGACAGTCCGGCGCACCCGAAGACGGCGATACCGACCGGCGATCCCCACGCCCACGCGTGACCGCCCTCGAGCAGTCCGAGCACCAGTGCCCCCGCACCGAGCGTCAACAGGACCGCCCCGGCGTAGTCGACGCTGCGCCGGCGCCGCGGTACGGACTCGTGGAAGTTGCGGATCAGCATCCAGGCGGCGAGTGCGGCCAGCGGCAGGTTGACCAGGAAGATCCACCGCCACCCGAGGTAGTCGGCGCAGATACCGCCGAGCAGCGGGCCCGTCACCGAGGCCACCGCCCACACCCCGGCCAGATAGCCCTGGACCGTGGCACGTTCGGCCAACGTGTACAGATCACCCGCGATGACCATGGTGGTGGGCTGGATGGCGCCGGCGCCGATGCCCTGGACGGCGCGGAACACGATCAGGGCGAGCATGCTGCTCGCCAGCCCGCACAGCAGCGAGCCCAGCGCGAACACCGCGATGCCGAACAACATCACCGGTTTGCGCCCGAACGTGTCGGCGAGCGCGCCGTAGATCGGCACGGTGACGGCCTGGGCGAGCAGATAGCTCGTGAACAGCCACGGAAACAGCGTGAAATCGCCCAGACTGTCGGTGATCGACAGCACCGCGGTCGCCAGGATCGTCGAATCGAGCGCGACGAGTCCGGTGGCGAGCATCAGCGAGGCCAGCACCGGCCCACGGTCCGAGCCGAAGCCGACATCGGGCCGCGCGGTATCGGTTGCCACAGAACACCTCTCGCTCAGAAGCGGATACGGACCCGGTCGGTGCGCGGGCGGGCTTGGCAGGCCAGGGTGTACCCGGCGTCGATGTCGTCCTGATCGAGGACGGCCGAGTTGGTCGTGGTGACCTCGCCGTCGACGACGGTGCACGCGCACGTTCCGCACTCGCCCTCGCGGCAGGAGTACGGGACATCGAGCCCGCCGGCGAGCATGACGTCGACGAGGGTGCGCGAGCGCGGCCAGCTCAACGCGTGCACGGTCCCGTCGAGCTCTACCTCCACGCGCGCGGCATCCGCGTCGTCGACGGGGTCGAGCGGCTCGGGTTCGGCGAACGGATCACCGGACAGCGAGACGAACACCTCGGTGGTGACGCGTTCGCGCGGCCATCCGGCGCCCGAGAGTGCCTCGGTCACCGCCGACATGAACGGGCCGGGCCCGCACACGAACGCCGCGAAGGACGAATACGGCGCGGCGAAGTCGGCCAGCTGGGCCACGGTGGGCAGGCCCTGCAGCGATTCGAGCCAGTGCGCCACAGTGATCCGGCCCGGGTACCGTGCGACGAGATCGCGCAGGGCGTCGGCGAAGATCACCGATGCCTGCTCGCGATTGGCGTAGAACAGCACCACCCGGCCGGTGCCGCAGGCCAGGGCCGAACGCAGGATCGACATCACCGGTGTGATGCCGCTGCCCGCCGCCCACAACAGCAGATCGGTATCGAGCGAGGCCGGGGTGAAGGCGCCCTGCGGCGGCAGCACATCGAGGGTGTCGCCGGCAGCGATGTTGTCGCACAACCAGTTCGAGCCGTAGCCGCCGGGTGTGCGCTTGACCGTGACCTGCGGCGGATCGCCCGTGAACGGCGAACTCGCCAGCGAATAGCAGCGCGCCACCGGTTCGGGCCGCTCGCTCGGGATCCGCAGCGTGAGGAACTGGCCCGGCCGGAAGGCGAAGCGGTCGGCGACCGCTTCGGGTACCTCGAACACCAGCGTCCGCGCGTCCGCGGTCTCTTCGATCACCGCGGATACGCGCAGCGTCACCACCCGCGAGCTCCGCGGAACGTCGACAGTCGCCCTCGTCACTGGTGTTCTCCTCGATCTCGGAACCGGTCTTGCGGAGCACCGTCGCAGGCTCGCCGGCGTTGCGGAGCCCGTGGCTCCCGGTGGCCGGGAGATCGCGGTGCACTGCCCGCTGACCGGGAAGACCAGGGCGGATGCGGTGGACGGCGACCCTAGCGTCGGGCTCGTGGACACCAGATTCTCCGGGGGCACCCGATGAACCGCATGCAGCACACCGTCGCGCTGGTGACCGGCGCGGCCGGGGGAATGGGCCGCGCCCATTGCCGTCGGCTGGCCGAGGAAGGCGCCGACATCATCGCACTCGACATCGAGGCCGCCGCGCCGGAGCTGGCCGAGACGGCACGCGAAGTCGAGGCAACGGGTCGCCAGTGCGTCACCGGCGTCGCCGACGTGCGCGATCAGGCAGCCCTGGACGTGGCAGTCGCCGACGGCGTCGCCGCGCTGGGTCGCCTGGACGTGATCGTGGCCAACGCCGGCATCTACACCGACCTCGGCCTGTCCTGGGAGCTGTCGGATCAGGCCTGGCAGCGCACCATCGACATCAACCTCACCGGCATGTGGCACACCGTGCGCGCGGCCGTCCCCGCCCTGTCCGACGGCGGCTCGGTGGTGATCGTGAGCTCCACCAACGGCATCGTCGGCGCGGCCGCCGCCGCGCACTACTCGGCGAGCAAGCACGCCGTGGTCGGGCTCGCCCGCACCTTGGCCAACGAGCTCGGCCCGCGCGGGATCCGGGTGAACACGGTGCATCCCGGCTCGGTCGCCACGCCGATGATCCTCAACGACGCGGTGTACGCCAAACTGCGCCCCGACCTGCCGAATCCGACGCAGCAGGACGCGGCGGAGGCATTGGCCCGGCGCACGATTCTGCCCGTTCCGTGGGTGGATCCGGTCGACATCAGCAATGCCGTGCTCTTCCTCGCATCCGACGAGTCCCGTTACGTGACGGGAACCCAACTCGTGGTGGATGCCGGACTTACTCAGAAGGTGTGACATGGGACGGGTTTCGGGCAAGATCGCGCTGATCACCGGCGCCGCGCGCGGTATCGGCCGCGCACAGGCGATCCGGCTGGCCGAGGAAGGCGCCGACATCGTCGCTGTCGACATCTGCGGGCCGGTCGAGACCGTGGTGTCGCCGGGAGCGACCCCCGACGACCTCGCCGAGACCGTGCGCGCGGTCGAGGCGACCGGTGCGCGGATCGTCGCCGCGACCGTCGACGTCCGCGACGGCGCGGCGTTGCGGGCCGCGGTAGACGCCGCGGTCGAGCAGCTGGGTGGTCTCGACATCGTCTGCGCCACTGCCGGAATCAGTTCCAGCGGCGGCGCACTGGAACTGACCGAACAGCAGTGGCACACAATGATCGACGTCAATCTGACCGGGGTGTGGCAGACGTGCAAGGCCGCCACCCCGCACCTGATCGCGCGCGGCGGCGGCGCGATGATCCTGACCAGCTCGATCGCCGGACTACGCGGCCTGGTGGGTGTCGCGCACTACACCGCCGCCAAACACGGGGTGGTGGGGCTGATGCGCTCGCTCGCGAAAGAGCTGGCCCCGCACCATGTCCGGGTGAACTCGGTGCATCCGACCAATGTCGACACCCCGATGATCCAGAACGACATGGTGCGCAAGGTGTTCCGGCCCGACCGGGAGAACCCCACCCGCGAGGAATTCGCGGAGGCGGCCGTGACGATGAACATGCTGCCCATCCCGTGGGTCGACCCGGTCGACATCGCCAACGCCGCCCTGTTCCTCGCCTCGGACGAGGGCCGCTACATCACCGCGGTGACGTTGCCCATCGACGCGGGCAGCACCCAGCGCTAGTGCGCTAGCACCGTTCGTACTGACGCGCGAAGGGCTCCGACTCCGGTGCGACCTCGCGCTCGGATGCCGGGCAGCCGCCGACAAGGACGGCGACCCCGGGGCCGTCGCGCGTCACGATCGTGTAGTCGACCACAGCACCGGGCCGGGACAGGTAACGAAGGTGCCGGTCGGCGAGTTGTGTCGCCTGCGCGGCACTGAATTTCTGTCCGCTGGGCGGGAATACCGTGACGCCCAGTGTGCGGCCCGCTGTGTCGGGCGGGTCGAATACCGACACCTCGGCGAGGAACGGGGTGGGTTGATCGGTCAGGAACCACTCCCACAGTTCGAGTTCGCCGGTGGAGGGGAAACGGGGGCGGCGGTCCGTGTGGGTCGAACTGGGCGCCAGTTTCGAGTAGTGCTCGGACATGCTCTCCCCATGAACGGGGGACACTGTCCAGTAGTTGGATGCCAGTTCGGGGAAGTCCTGGATGATGCGGCGCATCGCCGCGGTGGCCCGGCGGGGTTCGGCCTCGGAGCCCGCTCGCACACTGATGAATTCGGTCGGTCCGTCCATGTCCGCGGTGGCGGTGAAGCTGCTGGTGGACCAGTGGATCTGCGCACCGGTATCGGCCGCTGACACTCGGGTCCAGGTGTATGCCGCGTTCGCTTCCACGTCCACGTTCCGCCACGGACTGCCGGTCCCCGAAAAGGAGTCGGTCTTCCGGTGGATCTTGACCATGGTCGAGTCGCCTCGATAGTGCGGCGGCAGTTGCTGAGCGCCCATGACACGCACGACAGACGCGGTCTCGGCTGGTGTGACGCCGTCCTCGAGCTGCACCTCGAGTCGGGATGTGTAGTAGGAGTTGGGGCCGTACGGGTGGTACTGGAACGTATGCGACGCGTCGGCCACTCCCGGAAGGGCCTCGATGGCTGTCTCGATCACCCGGGACCAGCGGTCACGCTCGGCCTGATCGGGCCCTTGCGGAAAGAGCGAACATCCAGTGAGCAGGACTGCCGCCATCATCACCACGATGGTGGGCACGGTGAAGCGCATAGCAGTTCATCCTGCCAGCAGCCGGCAGAGAATCCGCCGCGAAAACCGCAATGCGCGGGCCGCCCGATGGCGGCCCGCGCATTGTGCCGGTTCAGTGTGCGGTGTCCTCGCGGGTGAGGAAAGCCAGTACGGCCGACTCGAATTCGCCCTTGCGCTCGATCATCGCCCAGTGCCCACAGTGGGGGAACACGTGCAGTTCGGCGCGCGGGATGGTACGCATCGGGATCAGCGCCATATCGAGGGGGCTCACCCGGTCGTCGCGGCCCCAGGTGATCAGCGTGGGGGCAGCCACCTTGTGCAGCATCGCCCACGGCGGCGGTGCGTCGGAGGCCTCCATCGCCTTGATCATCATCGCGAACGCGGCCTTGCTGTACATCCGGCGAGCGCTGTCCAGCGTCGCGGGATCGGTGGCCTGGGTCCAGCGCTCCTCGATCAATTCCTCGGTCACCATCGCGGGGTCGTAGACCATCGAATGCAGCCACTGGATCAATCGCTCGCGGGTCGGTTCCTCGGTGAACTCCTGGAGCAGCTTGATGCCCTCGCCGGGGCCGGGGCTGAAGAGATTGCGGCCGATGCCGCCGATCGTCACCAGCTTGCCGACCCGCTCGGGATGGGCGATGGCGTAGTTGAGCGCTACGCCGCCACCCATCGAGTTGCCGATGATGTCGACGCTGTCGAGGCCGAGCGCGTCGACGAAACGAACCACCGCATCCAGCGCGGTGATCATCGGATGTCCGCCGAAGTCGTCGCTCACCCCGAAACCGGGGAATTCCAGGACGAGACAACGGAATCGTTGCGCGAAGACGGCGAGGTTACCGCGGAAGTTGCGCCATCCGGTGACACCGGGCCCTGATCCGTGCAGGAGCAACAGCGGCGGTCCTTCGCCCGCCTCGTGGTACCGCAAGACGCCCGCGTCGGTGGTGACCTCGCGCAGCGTGCCCTCGTAGCTCAGGTCGGTCATGCGTGGGTACCGCCGTCGATGCGGATCTCGGTACCGGTGATGAAGGCGCCGTCCTCGGAGACGAGCATCGCGATCACGCCGGCGACCGCGGCAGGGTCACCCATGCCCGCGCCGCCGGATTCGAGGTCGGTCGGCAGGACGGGCGACAGCTTTCCGAACAGGGCCCAGTTGGCGTCGGAGGGCACGTATCCGCCAGTGGCTTCGGTGATTCCGGACTTGATGCTGCCGGGCGCGACACAGACCGCGCGCAAGCCTTTGCCGCCGTACTCGAGGGCGATGGCGTGGGTGAAGGACTGGATGCCGCCCTTGCTCGCCGCGTAGGCCGCCATGTACGGGTGCGCGAAGGCCGCCGACGTCGAGCTGAAGTTCACCACGGTCGCGCGCGGGTTGACCAGCAGGGCCGGCAGTGCCTCGCGGACGACGAGGAAGGTGCCGGTGAGGTTCACCCGGATGATCAGGTCCCACAGGTCGAGCGGGGTCTG
Source organism: Nocardia sp. NPDC056541 (assembly GCF_042794235.1). NCBI lineage: Bacteria > Bacillati > Actinomycetota > Actinomycetes > Mycobacteriales > Nocardiaceae > Nocardia > Nocardia sp. NPDC056541. The sequence continues at coordinate 312,119 of NZ_JBHTUD010000001.1, read as the reverse complement.
ATCGGTGTGCGAGGCACGCAGGATGCCCGCCGCGTTCACCAGCGAATCCAGGCCGCCGAGGGTCTCGATCGAGGAGCGGACGCCCTCGATCACCGACTGCTCGTCGCCGATATCGATGGTGAGGGTGGTGAGCCGGTCGGCGGTGCCGCGCTCGGCGGCCTGCGCGCTCGTCGCGGCGAGGCCCTCGGCTGATACGTCGGCGGCGACCACCCTGGCGCCCTCGTCGAGCAGTCGCAGGGCGGTGGCCGCGCCGATGCCCGAGGCGGCGCCGGTGACCAGCGTCCGGTGGTTGTCGAGTCTGTTCATGGGGTTCTCTCCTGGTCTTGGGTGTCAGCCGAGTCGGCCGGGAACCGGTTCGTGGCGGAGCTGATCGGTCGCCAGCGCGCCGACGCGGACGGCGTCCTCGATGGAGTCGCGCAGGGCGGGGCAGGTGGGGATCCAGCTGCTGTGCTCACCGAGGGCCGCGCGCCGAGCGAATTCGGGGCACGCGGACTCGGCGTCGTCGAGCCACTGGATGCTGGTGTGACTGGGACTGAATTTCTCTGCCAGCACCTTGTTTCCGCAGGAAGCGCATTCGACGGGTTGCATGGCCGCCACTCTCATCGCTCGCCGGCGGCATGGCGGGCGCCGATGTAGCCGAACACCATGGCCGGGCCGATCGTCGCGCCCGCACCGGCGTAGTCGTTGCCCATCACCGCGGCGGAGGTGTTGCCCACGGCGTAGAGGCCGGGGATGGGAGACCCGTCGGCGCGCAGCACCTGGGCGTCGGCGTTGTAGACCAGGCCGCCCTTGGTGCCGAGGTCGCCGATCCGCACCCGCAGCGCGTAGTACGGGCCCTTGTCCAGCACATCGAGTGCGGGCGTGGCCAGGGTCGGATCACCGTAGTAGTTGTCGTAGGCGCTGACACCGCGGTCGAAGTCCGCGTCGTGCCCGTCGCGAGCGAAACCGTTGAAGCGTCCCACGGTGTCGCGCAACGTGTCGGCGGGCACGCCGATGGCGGCGGCGAGTCCCTCGAGATCGGGCGCGGACCGGATCAGGCCGGCCCCCGACCACGAGGCCGGGAACTTCTGGCCGGGCACGATGCCACCGATCGGGTAGCGGCTCTTGGCTTTCGCGTCGAAGACCAGCCAGGCCGGATCGTGGCCGCCCTTCAGCTGGGCGTGCACGAACGTCACATACGGCGATGCCTCGTTGGTGAACCGCTTGCCCGTACCGTCGACGATGATCGAGCGTGGGATCGAGCGTTCCGACACCAGCACCTGGTTGATGCCCTCCGGTCGCTGGAACGACGGCATCCACCACGCGTCGTCCATGAGATCGACTGCCGCGCCGATCTTTTCGCCCGCGATGATGCCGTCGCCGGTGTTGTCCGCCGACGCCGCGCTGAAGTTGTCGCGTCCGCCCTCGGGCAGGTGGTCCTTGCGCATGGCCTGGTTGTACTCGAACCCGCCGGTGGCCAGCAGCACACCGGCACGCGCCCTGATCCGGATCTCGCGGCCGTCGCGCTCGGCGAGCACGCCGAGCACCGCGCCCGTGTCGTCGGTGATCAGCGAGCGCAACGGTGTGTCGAGCCACAGCGGCACTCCCGCATCACGCACGGCCAGGCGCAGCCGGGCGATCAGGGCCCGGCCGAGCGTGTCCATGTGTCTGCGCAACACGATCGCCTTGACCGCCCGCAGGCCGGTCAGCAGCGCGGTCCAGCGGGCCTTCCAGGTGCGGGTCACCATATTGAGCTGGACGAAGTCCTTGGAGGTGATGAACAGCCCCGGCGGTGTCGCGAGCGCGGCCGGACGCAGCAGATCCTTATCGGCGCCGAGCTGTTTGAGATCGACCGGCAGCGGCTCGATGGAGCGGCCCGCGGGCCGTCCTCCCGGTGCTTCGGGGTGATAGTCGGAATAGCCGGCGCACCACTGGAAACGCAGGTGCGGGCTGGTCTCGAGGAAGGCCAGCATGCGCGGGCCCTCGTCGATGAACGCGTCGAGGTTGGCCGACGGCACCCGATCGCCGACCACGGCGTCGAGGTAGGCGCGCACGTCGGCGCGGGAATCGCCGAGGCCCTCGCGCAACAGCGCCGGGTTGTTGGGCACCCAGATGCCGCCGCCCGAGAGCGCGGTGCTGCCGCCGTACACGGAGGCTTTCTCGATGACCAGAGTGTCCAGGCCGCGATCGGCGGCGGCGAGCGCGGCGGTGAGCCCGCCCGCGCCGCTGCCGACGACGAGGAAGCCGACTTCGTGATCCCAGTGTTGTTCGGTCGCAGTCATCTCCGCCTCGCTCAGCCGACGACCATGTCGTCCTGGGACCAGAACGCGCGCATGCTCACGATGCGGGCGTCCTCGTCGAAGGTCATGACATCGATCGGATCGAGGGTGAAGGTCTGCTCACCGAACTTGGTGACCACCCGGAAGCTGAACGCGGCGCTGTTGCCGGCCACGCGGACCGAGAACAGTTCGGTCGAACGCTCCAGCGGCTCGATGTTCTCGTAGAACTTCGTGATCGCCGCGTGCCCGACATGCGGTTCGGTGCCGACCGGGTCCTCGACCGTCGCGTCCTCGCGGTAGAGGGCGACGACGTCGGCGGCCGTACCGCTGCCGACGGCCTCCACATATTTGCGCACCGTTGCGCGAATGTCGTCCGCTGAAGCCATCGTGTCGCTCCTGAAATGTCGAAAGGGATGTGTCTGTGAACCGAACCACATCCGGTGGCTCGGATGCCCCGGTCTCTCCCGTCCAGCGGGAAAGACCGGGGGTGGATCATTCGCCGAGGATGTGGCGGACGGCGAGGTGGCTGAACAGCATGGACGCGCCGATCGGATTGCCGCCGCCGGGGTAGACCTCGCCGCTCACGGCAGCCATGGTGTTGCCCGCGGCGTAGAGGCCGGGGATCGGCTCGCCGTCGCGGCCCAGAACCCGGGCCGCGCTGTCGGTGCGCAGCCCGCCCTTGGTGCCCAGATCGGAGATGCCGAACGCCGCCGCGTGGTAGGGCCCCTTGTCGATGGTCACCAGTGGCGGTTCGCCGTTGGAGAAGGCCCGGTCGTAGGCCTCGTCGCCGCGCCCGAAATCGGGGTCGGCACCGGTGGCGACGATCGCGTTGAACCGCTCCACGGTGGCCGCCAGGTTCGCCGCGGGCACGCCGATCTTCGCGGCCAGCTCGGCGAGGGTGTCGGCGGTGTGCCACAGCCCGGCCTCGACGTACTTCTCGGTCTCGACCATGGAGACATTGGTGGCCTTGATCGGCGGCACCTCGCCCTCCTTGTCGTCGTAGATCATCCAGAACGGCAGGGTGAGCCCGCGATCGTTCATCTGGCGGATCACGTCGCGGCCGAGCCGGTCGTAGGGGGCCGACTCGTTGACGAACCGCTTGCCGTCCTGATCGACGAAGATGCCGCCGGTGAACCACAGCGCGAACGCGGACCGCCCGTCGGGATGGGTCAGTCCGGGCGACCACCACGCCTGATCCATCAGATCGGTGTCGGCGCCCGCCGCGATGCCCGCCTGATGCGCCTTACCCTGATTTCCCCAGGGCCCCATGGTGTCTCGCGCCTCGCCTGGCACACCGTAGTGCGTGCGCAGCTCGGCGTTCTGCTCGAAACCGCCCGCCGCCAGGATCACGCCGCGCCGCGCGCGGATCGCGACGCGGGCGCCGTCGCGTTCGACGATCGCGCCCGTCACCACACCGTCCTCGACCACCAGGTCCACCAGCGGCGAATCCAGGTGCAGCTGTGCGTGCGGGTAGCTCGAGATCGCGCGCAGCATCCGCCCGATCAGCGCCTGACCGCCGATCAGCAGGTCCTGCGGGGGAGCGCCGAGCCGGTCGGTGTCCAGCGTTCCGCGCAACGATGCGCGCAGCGGGCCCAGCTCCGCGGCAGGCAGCGGCGTCGGCATGATGTGGCGCTGACCGTCGAGCCGGGCCTTGGGCGCCTTCCCGAAGTAGTCCGGCCACGGCAGCACCATGAAGGCGAAATGGTCGTCGGCTTCGAGGTACTCGATGAGATCGCGGCCCCGCCGCACGTAGGTCTGCTGCAGTTCGTCGGGGGTGCGGTCACCGACCACCGCGCGGTAGTAGGTCAGTGCGTCGTCGAGGGTGTCGTCGGTGCCCGCGCGCTCCAGTACGGGGTTGCAGGGGAACCACACCCCACCGCCGCCCGAGTACGCCGTCGTGCCGCCGAACTTGTCGGTCGCCTCGACCACCGCGACGCTGAGTCCCTCGCGCGCGGCGGTGTAGGCGCCGGCCAGGCCACCACCCGACCCCGCGACCAGCACATCCACCTCGTCGTTCCAGTCCACCACTGTTTCCTCCTGGTACCACCTCGAATTGCGCTCGACGGTAAGCCCGGCGCCGGTGGTCGTGGGGCGGCTCTCCCGATCACCGGGAGAGCATCGATGCGCGAATGTGCCGGTCAGCGGGAAGGGGACCTGCTCGAACGCGGCGCGCGTCCTTAGCGTCGCCCGCAGAGAAACCGGTCTCCATCGAAAGGTAGGCACTGTGAACCCCGAGACCCCATCGGCACCAGCGAAAGGCCCGGCCGACGTCGACGTGGTCGTCGTCGGTGCGGGCATCGCCGGCCTCTACGCGCTGCACCGCTTCCGCGGCAGCGGTCTCACCGTGCGGGTGTTCGAAGCCGGCGACGGCGTGGGCGGCGTCTGGTACTGGAACCGCTACCCGGGCGCGCGCTGTGATGTCGAGAGCGTCGACTACTCGTACTCCTTCGACGACGCGCTGCAACAGGAGTGGAACTGGAGCGAGAAGTACGCCACCCAGCCCGAGATCCTGTCCTACCTCGAGCACGTCGCCGACCGCTACGAACTGCGTCGCGACATCGAATTCAACACGCGCGTCACCGATATCGTGCTCGACGAGCAGACCCTGCGCTGGCAGGTCGACACCGACACCGGCCGCGCGGTCTCGGCCCGGTTCGTCGTGCTGGCCACCGGCCCGCTCTCCAACGCCAACACCCCGGCCATCGACGGACTCGACACCTTCGCCGGGCAGCTCCTGCACACGTCGCACTGGCCGCACGAGGGGGTCGATCTCACCGGCCGCCGGGTCGGCGTGATCGGCACCGGCTCCTCCGGTATCCAGACGATCCCGTGCGTGGCCGAGCAGGCCGAGCGCTTGCACGTGTTCCAGCGCACCGCCAATTACAGTGTGCCCGCCGGTAATACGCCGCTGACCGAACAGGACCGGGCCGCGCAGAAGGCGAACTATCCCGAGCGCAGGCGGCTGTCGATGGCCAGCGGCGGCGGTTCGCCGCACCAGGCGCATCCGGCATCCGCGGTCGCGGTGAGCGAGCCGGACCGGCGCGAGGCCTACGAGAAGCGCTGGGCGCTGGGCGGTGTGCTGTTCAGCAAGACCTTCCCCGATCAGCTGACGACCCTCGCCGCCAACGACACCGCCCGCGAATTCTGGGAGGAGAAGGTGCGGGCGGTGATCGAGGACCCGCGCGTCGCCGACCTGCTCGTCCCGCACGACCACCCCATCGGCACCAAGCGGATCTGCACCGACACGAACTACTACCAGACCTTCAACCGCGCCAATGTCGACCTCGTCGACCTGAAGGCGACACCGATCACCCGGATCGACGCCGAGGGCGTGCACACCACCGACACGCATTACCCCCTCGACACCCTCGTGCTCGCGACCGGCTTCGACGCGATGACCGGTTCGGTGTCGCGGATGAACATCGTCGGCCGCGACGGGGAGACGCTCAACCACGCCTGGCGGGAAGGGCCGAAAACCTATCTGGGACTGGGGATGGCAGGGTTTCCGAACCTGTTCAACCTCACCGGTCCCGGCAGTCCGTCGGTGCTGGCCAACATGGTGCTGCACTCGGAACTGCACGTCGACTGGGTGGCCGAGGCGATCGGCTTCCTCGACGGCAGGGGAGCGGTGGCGCTGGAGGCACGCCAGGACGCGGTGGCGGAGTGGGTGCTCGAATGCGTGAACCGGGCCGCGGGAACGTTGATGACACAGGCGAATTCGTGGTACCTGGGTGCGAACATCGAAGGCAGGCCACGGGTGTTCATGCCCTTCGTCGGCGGCTTCGGCGTCTACGGCCAGATCATCGCCGAGGTCGCGGCCGCCGGGTACAAGGGCTTCGACGTCATCGAGGCGTGAGCGGCGACGACGGGGTGGTCCGCACCGGACCACCCCGTCGTCGTGTCAGGCCGTGAAGCCGCCGAACCCGCCCTTGTAGAACAGCAGCGGCTCGGCGCCCTCGGTGGCCCGCAGCTCACCGATGCGCGCGAGTACCACGGTGTGGTCGCCCGCGTCGTGCTCGAGCTCCACCGTCACCTCGATCTGGGCCAGCGCCCCGGCCAGCGCGGGCGCGCCGTTGCCCGCCCTGTCCCACTCGACGCCGGCGAACTTGTCGGCCCCGCTCACCGCGAACTGGCGGCACAGCGCGCTCTGCTCCTGCGCCAGGATGTTGATGCACAACGCGCCCGCCGCACGCAGCAGCGGCCAGCTGGTGGAACTCTTGGCCGGGCAGAACGACACATACGGCGGGTCCAGCGACACCGACACCACCGACTGACAGGTGAAGCCGAGCGGTCGCGTCCCGTCGTGGGCGGCGATCACCGCGACGCCCGTCGCGAAGTGCCCGAGCACTCTGCGCAGGTCCGCGGGGGCCGGGATACCTGCGTCGACGACGACGTTGTCCGCATTCATAGAGGTCCTTCCGAACGGAATTCGATGCCTCCCAGAATCCGGGAAGATCGGGCAGCGCCTCAAGACGGCCTCCCGGTCAGCGGTTGCTGACGGGTGAATTCCGGGAAGATCGGTTGCTAGCATTCAGCCATGGCTACCCCCGACCCCGACTCCGGCGTGCCCAATCTGCCGCCGACCAGCTGGGCGGTGCTCGCCATGCTCTCGTACGAGGAGGAGATCTCCGGCTACGACCTGAAGAAATGGGCGGACTGGAGTCTGCGCTACGTCTACTGGACCCCGTCCTACAGCCAGATCTACGCCGAGCTGAAGAAGCTCGAACAGCACGGCTTCGCGAGTTCGCGACTCGATCCCGACAACACCATGCGCGCCAGACGGCTGTACCAGATCACCGCGGAGGGTCGGGCCGCGGTGACCACGTGGTGGAACAAGGCGCCGGTCGACCCGTCGGTGCTCAAACACCATGTGCTGTTGCGCGTGATGTTCGGCCATCTCGGGTCCCCGGATCGGCTCAAGCAGATCCTGCACGACCACATCGCCGACGTCGACAAACTCGCCCAACGCGCCGCGATCGATGCCGAAGCCGCGAAATCCGAACCGGGCTGGGCCTATTCGCAGCTCGTGCTGCAATGGGCGCAGCGCCACTACGCGACCGAACGCGACCTCGCGCAGCAGCTGATCGATGACATCGACAACGCGGCCACCGTCTTGGCGGGCGCCGAACACGACGACCGCACCGACTACCCCCACCCCACGCCGGGTCGCTGGCGCGAGATCGAGCAGCGGGTGCGCGAAGAAGAGCTCGAGCAGCACGACCCGGCGGACTAGGCCGTGTCTCTCCGATCGCGGGTACTGTCGCACGGAAAAAGGAGAGAAATCATGATCGCAGTCATCGCCGAGGTGACCGTCAAAGCCGGTGCGGGTGCGGAGTTCGAAGCCGTCGTCGCCGATCTCGTCGAACAGATCAAGGCCAACGAGCCGGGCAATCTGACCTACCAGCTGGTGCGTTCGCGGACCGACGCCGATCACTACCGGTTCTTCGAGCTGTACTCCGACGACGCCGCCGTCGAAGCCCACGGCCGGTCGGAGCACTTCCGCGCGGCAGGCAAGTTGATGGCTCCCTTGCTGGCGGCTGCGCCGAAGATCGAGTACTTCACCGCGGTCTGAACCTGAACCCCCTACTCGGAACGCGGGCCGGAAGGGTCTCGGGTGGGGCGCTACCGGTACCGATCACCTCGGGTCCCGAGGGAGGTCGAGCGTCTCGCGCACCATAGCCCAGATCTCGGTGCGCGCGGCGACGGTGGCGGCGAGGGACGGGATGCTGAGGAATCCGTGGAACAGCCCGGTGTAGCGGCGATAACGGACCGCGACACCGTCGGCTGCCAGGCGCTGGGCGTAGGCGTCCCCGGCCGAACACGGCGGGTCCAGTTCGGCGGTGACCACCACCGCGGGCGGTAGACCGGCCAGCGAGTCCGCCCTGGTCGGCACGAGACGCACGTCGTCGGTGCCGTGCGGTGCGTAGTTCGCCCAGTACCACCGCATGGCGCTGGTCGTGTTGTAGTGGCCCGTGCCGAATCGCCGGTAGGACTCGGTCTCGAAATCGTCGTCGATCACCGGATAGATCAGGATCTGGGCCGCGATCTGTGGCCCGTCCGCGTCCCTGGCCGCGATGGCCACGGTGGCGGCGAGATTGCCGCCCGCGCTGTCGCCGGCCACCGCGATCCTCGACGGGTCGCCGCCATGGTCGCCGGCGTTGGCGGCGGTCCACCGCAGCGCCGCGAACATGTCGTCATGGGCCGCGGGGCCCGTGTGCTCGGGCGCGAGCCGATAGTCGACCGAGACCACCACCGCACCGACACCCGCCGCCATCGAGCGGCAGAACTCGTCGTGACTGTCGAGGTCGCAGAACACGAAGCCGCCGCCGTGCGCGAACACGATCACCGGTAGCGGTTCGCCGTCGTGATGCGGCCGGAACACCCGCAGCGGTAGCGGGCCGCCGGGTCCGTCGATCGTGAGGTCGCGCGCGAGCGCCATATCGGGAAGTCGTTGCAGCGGAGCGCGTCTGGCGCGGATCGCGGCACGCGCCTCGCTCGCGGCCATCGTGGCGACATCGGGGAATCCGGCGTCGAGCGTGGCGAGCACGGCCGCGACTTCCGGATCGGGAACCGCACCGGGCCCGGTGGTCGGGAACGTTCGCACAGTCACTGGTCCTCCTGAATTTCGGCGACGGAATCGGACGTCGTCGGCCTCACCGTAGGGTCGGTGCCGCGCGATCCGTACCGCGTTCTCCCACTGGGCGGAAACACCAGGTCGATGCCCTTCGGCGGCTGCCTACGGTCGGTGCATGGAAGCCACGAAGGTCTACGTGATCGACACCGTAGTGACCAAGCCAGGACGGGCCAGGGAATTCGTCGACGCCTATCTGCGCGACTACGCCCCGGGCGCGCGCCGACGCGGCATGACGCTGGAGCGGATCGTGGTGAGTCCGCCCGTGTGGTTCCCGGACGAGTCGAACACGATCATCGCGAGCTGGGTGCTCGACGGCGCACAGGGCTGGTGGGAGATGACCTGGCAGGGACGGTCGGATGAGTCGGTGCGGCAGTGGTGGGCCTCAGCGCGGGAGCTGATCGTCGAACGGACCCGCTCGACCGGCGCGCTCGCCACCGACATCGACAGGCTCGGCAATGTTTGAAGTGACTCGGCTGGTGCATCTTTCGCCCGGCACCGAGGCCGTGGTGCGTGACCGGCTGATGACCAGGGTGCGCGAAATCGCCGCCCCGGCCGCACGCCGCGTGCTGGTCGAGCCCACATTGCCGGGCGTGCGCAACGGTGGTGATGTCCTGGTGCACCTGCGCTTCGACGAGTCCGCGGACTGGACAGGGACCACCACCGAGGTGGATACCCTACTGAGCGAGAGTCCCGTCGCCCACGTCGACGGCGCCGAATATCACGGCGGCACAGCGGGTATCGCCGAGCCGGACGCCACCGGGTCGGTATATCGGGTACTGCTGCTGCGAGTCGAGCAGCACACCCCGCGCGCGACGGTCGAGCGCTTCGAGGCAGACCTGCTGCGGATGCCCCGCTACCTGCCGGGCATCCGATCCTGGCAGTTGAGCCGGGTCGCCCGTGGCACCGGACTCGCGGCGTGGACCCATGTCTGGGAGCAGGAGTTCGCCGACCTCGACGCTCTCGCTGGCCCCTATCTGATGCATCCGGTCCACTGGGCGCACGTCGACCGCTGGTTCGACCCCGAATGCCCGGACATGATCATCCGCGACCGGATCTGCCACAGTTTTTGCGTGAACCGCCCGCTCTGACGGAAGTGATCGTCCGCGAACGGATCTGACCCCGCTGCTGCGCACAACCGGGTCGCGCCGTGCGCCGCCCGCGTTCGGGCCGGCGGCGTACGGCGCGACGGGGCATCACGCCGTACGCGGCCCGCGGTGGTCGGCGTACGAACGGCTCACGCCCAGCGGACGAGGATGCTGCTGCAACGTCGGATGCACCCGGACCCGGCCGTCGTCGACGTGGCGCCAGATGTTGAGCGCGGTCGTGCGCACCGGTGCGCTGAGACGGTGATCGAACAGCATCCGATCCACCGGTCCACACACCGACACCGCCGCCACGGCGGCCTCGCCGAGGTCGCCGATGGGCGCCGCGATACAGCCGAAGCCGGGCAGCGACTCCTCGCGCTCGACGGCGATCCCGTGCGCGCGCACCTTGTCCAGTTCGGTGTCGAGCTGGGCCTTGGTGGTGATCGAGTAGCGGGTGCGTGCGCCGGCCTGGCCCGCGAGGGCATCGGCGATGCGGCGCTCGTCGGAGTAGGCCAGGATCGCCTTGCCGACCGCGGTACAGGCAGCGGGCCGCCTGCCGCCGACGCGGGTGGGCACCACCGCCGACAGCTCGCCGCCGACCTTGTCGAGGTACACGACGTCGGGACCGTCCAGCACGGCCAGATGCACCACGAACCCGGTGACCCGGTGCAGCTCGTGCAGGAACGGCATCGCCGCGCGGTGCAGCCGGTCCTGGTGCACCGCCAGTGAGCCGAGCTCCATCAGCCGGATGCCGAGTTCGTAGTCGCGCCCCTCGCGACGTAGCCAGCGCAACTGCACCAGCCGATCGAGCATGCGATGCGCCGAGGACCGGGGTAGACCGGTGCGCCGGACGATCTGGGCGAGCGTGAGCCTGCCCGGGCCGTCGAAGGCGTCGAGCAGCAGGGACGCGCGATCGAGGATCGCGCTCGGGGTGGTGGCCTCGGCCTGGATGACCATGAGCTCTCCATTCGGATCTACGAGCTGATGCCCAGTCGCATATTTCGATTAGGCATATACCTATTCATACCATCCGTTGTGGTCGTTGTCACATGAATCGGCAGGCCAATATGAAAAAGACGGCCCCTGGCCCGAGCGAGGAGCTCGGGCCAGGGGCCGTCGTGGGACTACCTGCGGAATTACATCGCCGCGAGCGGCTCACTCCCGGACCAGTCGTGGCCCCAGTAGCTGTCCGCGGTGATCTCCTCGGCGCTGTAGTACGTCTCGTCGACCCGCATGCCTTCGGTGCCGAACTCGATATCCCAGCCGCCGGGCGCGCGGACATAGAACGACACCATCTTGTCGTTGGTGTGCCTGCCCAGCGTCGAGGACACCGAGAAGCCGTCCTTGGTCACCCGATCGAGGGCCTGGCCGACGGCATCGAGGGAGTCGACCTCCACCATGATGTGCACCAGGCCCGGCGCGCCACCGTGCGGGGCAGGGCACAGCGCCAGGCTGTGATGGCGTTCGTTGACACCGAGGAACCGCACCCGCATCGGGCCGTACTCCGGCGGCGCCGGGATCCGGAACGCGCCGCGCGGCAGGAACCCGAGCACGTCGGTGTAGAAGCCGAACGCGCCGTTGGGGTCCATGGTCGGCAGCACGACATGGCCCAGACCCTGTGCGCCGGTGACGAATCGCGCGCCGAAGGGGGTGATCACCGGGCTGTGGTCGAGCACCGCGCCGTGGAAGATCTCGAGGGTGGCGCCGGTCGGGTCCTGGAAGGTGATGACCTCCTCGACCCGGCGCGCGTCGGCCTCTTCGACCGACAGCGGTTTCACCGCGATCCCGGCCGCCGTCACGGCTTCCTGCACGCGGACCAGTGCCGCGTGGTCGCGGACTTCCCAGCCGATCGTGACGATGGCGTCGCTGTCGCCCGGCACGATCGTGATCCGCGCCGCGCGCTCGTCCATCCGCAGGTACAGCGCGTCCTCGTCGGGCCCGCTGCCCTGGGCGAAGCCGAGCACCTCGAACGCGAACTTGCGCCACCGGTCCATGTCGGCGGTCTGGATCTTGACGTAGCCGAGGCCTTTGATGTCTGTCATTTCCGTTGTCCTTCGTGGTGTTCGGGTCAGATCATCGAGCGCAGGTTGTCCGCGGGCTCGAGACCGAGGGAGCTGACGGCCGAGGCGTGATACACCGTGCTCGGCACGTGGATGGCGTGGGCGAGGCCGACGTGGGCGTCGCGCCAGTAGCGCTGCAGCGGCTTGTCGATCCGCATGGCGTTGCCGCCGGAGCGGGCGAAGATCTGGTCCACGGCGGTGACCGCGCGCCAGGCCGCGCGGACCTGGGTGCGCCGGACCGCGGCCCGCTCGGCGAAGCCGATCTCCTTGCCCGCGTCGACGGCGTCGAAGATCTTGTCGGCGTTGGCGAGGAGTTCCTGGCGCGCGGCGTTGATGTCGGCGGCGGCCTCGCCGATGGCGAACAGCACGTACGGATCGTCTTTGACCGCGGTGCCCTGCGCGCCGACCCGGTCGCGCTGGTAGTCCAGGTGCGCGGCCAGCGCGCCTTCGGCGATGCCGACCACCGCGGAGCTGATGCCCAGCGGGAACATCGTCGACCACGGCATCTTGTACAGCGTCTCGGTGACCCCGTACTCCTTCTGCGCGGTGCCGTCGATGACGTGGTCACCGTTCATCACCCGGTAGTCGGGCACGAACGCGTCCTTGACGATGATGTCCTTGGATCCGGTCCCCTTGAGGCCCACCACATTCCAGGAGTCCTCGACGATCTGGTAATCCTGGCGCGGCAGGATCATGTGCAGCATCGTCGGCGGCAGCGCCATCTTGCCCTCGGCATCACCGAGCATGGCGCCCAGGAAGATCCAGTCACAGTGGTCGGTGCCGGAGCTGAACTGCCAGCGGCCGTTGAAGATGTAGCCGCCGTCGACCGGACGGGCGATGCCGGTCGGCGCGTAGGGCGAGGCCATCCAGGTGTCGTGGTCGTCGGCCCACACCTCGTCCTGCACCTTCGGGTCGGCGAAGGCCAGCTGCCACGGGTGCACGCCGACGATGCCGGCGATCCAGCCGCTGGCCGGGTCGAGCGCGGCGGTGGCCATCACCGTCTCGGCGAACTCGCGCGGGTGCGCCTCGTAGCCGCTGTACTTCTTCGGCTGCAGCAGGCGGATCGGGCCCGCCGTCTTCAGCAGCTGGGCTGTGGCATCGGGCAGCTGCCCGAGCCGCTCCGCCTCCGGTGCCTGCTCACGCAGCTGGTCCGCGATGGCGGCGATATTGTCGAGAACTCTGGTCATCTCCGGTGATGCTTTCTGTTCGTGGTGGGGTGGGGGATCAGGACATGGTGTCGATGACGGCGCCGCGGGCGATGTTGTCGGCCACCTCGGCCTCCCAGCTCGTCACCGCGCGATCGGTATCGATCTCGAACTCGAACCGCTTGGTCATGTCCTCGGTGACGTCGTCGACGTCGACATAGAACTGCTTGTACCAACGGCGCAGCTGATACACCGGGCCGTCTTCCTCCGACAGCAGCGGATTGTCGATGGGCGCCTTGTTCTTCCAGATCTCGACGTCCTGCTCGAAGCCGTACTCCACGCCCTGCGCGAACTGCGCCGCCATCGCGTTGGCGTCCTCGTCGGACATGCCCTCGGGCTTCTTGACCATCGCGCCGTACTGCAGCACGAACGAGTTCTCGTCGACCGGGTAGTGGCAGTTGACGAGCACCGTCTCGATTGTCATCCCGTTCGATTCGCTCCACAGCCAATCGAGCATGTACGACGGACCGAAATACGAGGCGTCCGAACGCAATGCGGAATCCGGGTCGTCGTAGCTGGTGCCGACAGTGACGTCGTGGCGCGGGGTCGAGCGCATGTACTGAGTGGCGACGTGGCCCTCGAAGACGTTCTTGAAGTAGCGCGGGAACGAGTAGTGCACGTAGAAGAAGTGCGCCATGTCGACGACATTGTCGACGATCTCGCGGCAGTGCGAGCCCTCGATCAGAATCGAATTCCAGGTCAGGTCGGTCCACTCCGGCGTGCCGTACCCCTCGATCTCGGGAATGGTCACGTCATCGGTGGGCTTGCTGCCTTGCGGGTCGTGCCAGACGTAGAGCTGGCCGTTTCGCTCCAGCGTCGGCCAGGTGCGGGTCTTGGCCAGCGGCGGTACCCGGCGCGCGTACGGAATGGCCGTGCACTTGCCGTTGCCGCCCCAGCGCCAGTCGTGGAACGGGCAGGCGATCGAGTCGCCCTTGATGGTGCCGCGCGCGAGGTTGCCGCCCATGTGGCGGCAGTAGCCGTCGAGCACGTGCAGCGCGCCGTCGGATTCGGACTGGAACACCACGAGCATGGTGCCGAAGGCCTTCACCTCGTGCGGGTTGCCGTCGCGGAACGACGAGAGCAGGCCGAGGCAGTGCCAGCCGCGGGCGAACCGAGTCGGCGCCGCGGCGGCCTCGATCTGCCGGTAGTCGGCGGTGGTGTCCTGCGATCGGCCGTTCGGCGAGTTCTCCGGCATCGAAACCTCCATGTTCGGACGGAGTGGGGATGAGCTGCGCCGATGGTCGCGCCGCGCGGGGGTCGGCGGGTCGTGGTGTTCCCGGTCAGCGGACATGTTTTCGTCCCGGTCGGCCGCTGTCCCGATGACCGGGAGAGGAACCGATCACAGCAGGCGGACCGCCCTACCGTGACGGGCATCGGTTTCGACGAGCAGGAGTGAATCATGGGTAACGTCGCGGTGGTACTGGACACCGATGCCATCCGGCTGTTCGCACAGGCGGCGCGCTCGGACAATCCGGCCTACCGGCTCGCCGATCGGCCCGTGGTGCCGCCGACCTTCCTGCCCGCCGACGGATCCATCGCAGGGGAGCGGGTCGAAACCGATCACCGGTTCTTCGGTCCGCCGCCGCGCGCGGGTGACCAGTTGACCGCGATCCGCGCGGGCGCCCCCGGCCAACCCGCGGTCGGCGCCGCTGAGTCGCTCACCCGATACTTCGACCGCACGGGCGGTCTGGTCGCCGAGTCGTGGGCGGCGGCGGAAGCTTTCGCGGGCGAGCAGGTGTCACCGCAGGCGGCGGCGCTGCTGGCGACCTACGCCACCGACTGGCTCGGGGCCGAGGCGATCCGCCGCTTCCGCACCAGGTCGGTGCGACCACTGCCGCCCGGCGATGTCATGTCGTGTTCGGGGCGGGTGACCCAGAGCTACGTGCAGGACGGCGAATCCCGGGTCGATGTGAGCCTGTGCGGCGCCGACGCCGCGGGCACCGTGGTCGTCCGTGCGTGGGCCACCTTCGCCGTGACCGGCGACGGGACCCCGGACCCGCGCTAGGGGAGCGGACCTCTCCTCGCCCGCGGGCGCGGACAACGGGTAGTCGACTACTCGTGAGGATGGCTGCGGTGGCGGCGACGATCGTGTGTACGCAACTGCTGACACACCTTGTCCACCCTTCGGGAAGGGGCCTGCGATGACCGTCCACGTGGATTCTCCGTCGACAACCGGATTCGAGAGCGACGCGCCGCGGACCGGGTACGACCCGGACTTTCTCGGGTCGCGGGTCGAGGTTCCGGAACTGGATGCGGCCGTGCGCGGCGATGCGGTTCGTCTCGACGGCTCCGACGTGATCAGCTACACCCACTTCTCGTTGGCGCTGAGCAGGCCACGGCGGTTCGCGTTCTGGGTGGCCTGGAACATCGACGGCGCCGCGATGCGCAAACTTTCCCGCACCGGCATCGACTTCGTGAAAGACCCACGCGTCCCGGCCGAGGCGCAGGTGGGAAACGAACTCTACCGACAGAATCGGCTCGATCGCGGCCACCTGGCGCGGCGCGCGGATCTGCTGTGGGGCAGTGAGGCCGAAGCCGAGCAGGCCAATGTCGACTCGTTCTTCTACACCAACATCACCCCGCAGATGGACGACTTCAACCAGAGCAGTCGCGCCGGGGTGTGGGGCCAACTCGAAGACGCGGTCTTCGCCGACGTCGAGGTCGACAACCTGAGGGTGAGCGTGCTCGGCGGGCCCGCCTTCCGCGCGGACGACCAGGTGCATCGTGGGGTGGCCCTGCCGCGGGAGTACTGGAAGGCGATCTGCTTCGCCGAGGGAAACCGACTGCGGTGCAAGGCGTTTCTGCTGACCCAGCACCTCGACGAACTCGAAGCGCTCGCCCTCGACGAGTTCCGCGTTTTCCAGGTCGCCGTGGCCGAGATCGAACAGCGAGCGCACTGCCGATTCCCGGCCGCGCTCCACATCGCCGACACTTTCGTGACCCAGGAGTCGGTGGCCCAGCGCAGCCCGCTCGAGTCGACGGCCGACATCAGCTGGTAACCGCTAGCCGACACCGGCGCGGGTTACGACGTCGCCGCCCGACGTGCCGCCACGCGCGCCCATACCTGGGGATCGGTGCGTGGGCCGCCGGCGGTGGTGGCGCCGTACCGCCGGATCTGGGCGTCGATGTCGAGTGGCGCGGTCAGTGAGGTGCCGGGAGCGAGCGCGTCCTCCACCTGCTCATCGGGCACCAGCCAGCACACCTCGAACTCGATGCCGTCGGGGTCGCGGGCGTAGAGCGCCTTGGTCGACCCGTGATCGCCGGCACTGGTGAGTGCGCGAGCCGCCGTCAAGCGGTCCCGGACGGCGACGAGCTCGGACAACGTGTCCACTTCCCAGGCGACGTGATAGAGCCCGACCGAGCCCGCCGGGCCCGCCGTGGGTGTCCTGGCCTGGAAGAGGCCGAGGTCGTGATCGTTGGCCGAGCCGGGGTGACGCAGAAACGCGCCGCCGGGGAATCCTTCGGCGAGCCGCTCGAATCCGAGCACGTCCTCGTAGAACGCGATGCTGCGCGGCAGATCCGCGACGAACAGAACGATGTGGTTGATTCCCCGCATCGGGCGGTGGCCTCCTCGATCGACAGTCTCGATCTCTGAGCGTCCCACGCCGACCTCCGGCGACACCACTGGACGACCGGGGAGTGGGAGACTTTCGTGCCTGGGCGGCTCGCGCTATTGCGCCGACTTCGTCGCGGTGACGTGCTGCGTGCTGTCGGAGCTGAGCAGCAGCCGGGCGATGAGGTCGGTGAGATGTTCCCTGGTGGTGCCGAATTCGCCGCGCATCCAGGCCGCGACCAGCTCCAGTGCGCCGCTGACCACGCTGTAGGCGGTCATGTCGGCGTCGAGCGGATCGGCGGGTTCGGCGAGGATCTCGCGACCCACCGCCGACATCGCGCGCGCGATCGCGTGCTGGGTGGTCAGTCGCGCGGCCTGCAGTGCCTCGGTGCTCTGCGCGTTGAGCAGCAGGGCCGATCGGCGGGGGTCGGCGAGCAGGAAGCCCAGCGCGGCGTCCGCCGCCGCGCGCACCTGGCTGTGGACGTCGGGGTCGGCGTCGTGGGTGGCGGTGACCACCGCGGCGATGCCGAGGGCGGTGTGCTCCTCGACCAGCGCGGTGAGCAGGGCGTCGCGGTCGGCGAACTGCTCGTAGAAGTAGCGATCGTTGAGCCGGGCTCGCACGCAGACGGCCCGTTTGGTGACCGCCGGAGCTCCGCCCTCGGCGAGCAGGTCGAGCGCGGCGTCGAACAGCGCGCCGCGACGGCGGGATCGGCGTTCGTCCGCGGCTACACCGCCGTAGACGCGTGATGTCGCGGCGTCGTCGGTGTCGTTGCGCATGGCCGCCCTTCCTCTTCCTCGGGCGCCAGAATAGTCCACCCGGAACTCTTGACCCTCCCGCAATTCTGGTGCACTCTGACACCAGACTAGTTTATGGTGCCGTCCAGCACCAGAACTGTCGGCGGAACAAAGGAGTTCACCGATGACCTGTCCTGTGCCACATCAGGAAACCCGCTCGGTCGACGTCAGCCCGGCGTCCTCGCGCGAATCCCACAGCGCCGTCGCACGATTCGAACGTGTCGGCGGCTCGGTGCTGTTCGGTTTGTTCGGGGTCGGCCTGTTCGACCAGCCGATGCTGCCCCCCGTCTCGGCCGCGCTCGAGGCCACCGGCCGGGCGCGATATCAGCCGTGGGCGCGGGCAGTGCGCACCGCGGCGGCCGACCAGCTGATCTATCACGGCGAAGACGCCGACCGGGACGCCGAGTCGCAGCGGCTCATGCTCCTGCATCGCGACGTCAAAGGCGTCGGCCCGGACGGTGAACGCTATTCGGCGCTCAACCCGCACGCCTGGAACTGGATCCTCTACTCGACTTTCTTCGTCCAGCGCGGCGCCTACCTCGCATTGACCGGCGACACCCCGTCGCCGGCCGCCGACCAGGCCATCTGGGACCACTACCGCACCAAAACGCGCGGCCTGCACCTGCCGGGTAACTCGCAGCCGATCGCGAACTACGCGGACCTGGCCGTCCACTACGACCAGATGATCACCGAGCTGCGCGCGACCCCGGCGCTGGAAGCGGCCACCACAACGGTTCGCCGTGCACCGCGCCCGGACTTCCTGCCCGCCGTCACCGCCCCGTTCTGGTGGGTGAGCGCGCCCACGTTCGGCTATATCGCGATGGTTCTCGGCTGCGGGATCATGCACCCCGAGGTGCGCGCCAAGATGCCGATCGCCTGGACCGCTCGCCACGACCGGCACTTCCGAATCCTCACGACCGTTCTGCGCGTCGCCTACACCCGGCTCCCGGCCGCGGTCACCGACTCCCCGATGGCCCGCAATCGGCGCAAGTACGAACGCCTGGCCGGGCGATACCGGGAGGTCGGCCTCACCTCGTTCGCGCCGGAGACCGGCCAGGCCCGATCGCGGCGGCGCGTGCGAGCCTAGCCGCGATCGAGTGGCGCTCGGTCCGGCGCGGAGCCCGGCAGGTGCGGATCCATCCAGCGCAGCATCCGGTCGACCGAATCCGCGCAGTCGCCCTGCGCGCCGGACTCGGCCCACTCGATCAGCGCGGCGAAGGTGGCGGACTGGTACGCGGTGGCGATGGCCCGGCAGATGGGAGCGGGGGAGCCGGGCAGTCGACCGGCGAGGTAGTCCGACAGCGTATCGATCCACGGACGGTAGATCCGGGGAGCGGTCGCGGCCAGCTCGGGTTCGGAGGAGATCAGCCGCAGCCAGTCCGGCGCCAGCTCCTGGATCTGCGGATCGCGCGACACCGACTCGACGATCGCGGACCGCACGACCACCGCGGGTGGCTCCTCGGGTGCGGCGCCGGCGAGCGCGTCTCGTAGCCGCTCCGTCGCGGGCGCGACGCCGATCCAGGCGATCTCGGCTCGGGACGAGAAGTGTCGCAGCAGGGTGCGCGTGCTGATTCCGGTGGCCTCGGCGAGATCGCTCCAGCCGGTGGTGGCGAAACCGCGGTCGGTCCACAAGCGCAGTGCGCCGACCGACACGGCCCTGGTGTCCAGCACGGAGGGGCGGCCGGGGCGGCGGGGAGCTGGCTGGGTCACCGCGAAAGCCAAACAGTTTTGGCGAAGTGTGTCAATATTCAGTGAGACCTCACCGAAAACAGGAGAAACAGTATGGATTTCGTCAACTCGTCCGCGATCGTCACCGGCGGTGCGTCGGGTCTCGGCTTGGCGACCGTGCAGGAGCTGCACGCCAAGGGCGCCAAGGTCGTCATCGTCGACCTCCCCTCGTCCAACGGTGCGGCCATCGCCAAGGAACTGGGCGAGGGCGCGGCGTTCGCGGCCGCGGACGTGACCGACGAATCGGCGGTGGCCGCGGCCCTCGACGTCGCCGAGTCGCTGGCGCCGCTGCGGATCGCCGTGAACTGCGCCGGTATCGGCAACGCGATCAAGACGGTCGGCAAGAAGGGCGCGTTCCCGCTCGCCGATTTCACCAAGGTGATCAACGTCAACCTCGTCGGCACGTTCAACGTGATCCGGCTGGCCGCCGAGCGCATGTCGGGCACCGACCCGGTCGGTGAGGAGCGCGGCGTCATCATCAACACCGCCTCCGTCGCCGCCTACGACGGCCAGATCGGCCAGGCCGCCTACGCCGCGTCCAAGGGTGGCATCGTCGGCCTGACCCTGCCGATCGCGCGTGACCTGGCGAGCTTCAAGATCCGCGTCGTCACGATCGCGCCCGGCCTGTTCCGCACGCCGCTGTTCGAGACGCTGCCCGAGGAGGCGCTGCAGTCCCTCGGCGCGCAGGTGCCGCACCCCTCGCGCCTGGGGCAGCCCACCGAGTTCGCCGCGTTGGCCCGCCACATCGTGGAGAACCCGATGCTCAACGGCGAGACCATTCGCCTCGACGGCGCCATCCGGATGGCGCCGCGCTGAGTTGATCTGTGCGACAACACATCCGGCCGGGCGTGCTGCCCGGCCGGAGGTGTTGTCGGCACCGGCGTACCACTTGTGGTCGTCGTCAAAATTCGGCACGGGTGACGGCAAAATTAGAACGTGTTCTAGTAGGCTTCTGCTATGGAACAACTCACCGGACTGGATGCCAGTTTCCTCTATCTGGAGACCGACACCCAGCATCTCCACGTCTGCGCACTGCTGATCCTCGACCCGGCCGACGGGCCCTACTCCTTCGGCAACCTCCGCGACGAGCTCCGCAAGCGGTTGCCCCTCATCCCGCATATGCGCCGCCGAATCCACTCGGTGCCGTTCAACCTCGATCATCCGCTGTGGGTCGACGACGCCGACTTCGACATCGACAACCACATCCGGCGCGTGGAATTGCCGGAGACGGGCGGTCTGGCCGCGCTGATCGGCGCCATCGCCAGTCGCCCGATGGACCGGAATCGGCCGCTGTGGGAGATGTCGGTGGTGGAAGGTCTCGACGACGGCAAGGTGGCCGTCGTCTGCAAGTACCATCACTCGGCCGTCGACGGCATCACCGGCACGAACATGATGATGCACCTGTGCGATCTGGAGCCGGGGACCAGCCGCCCGGAACCCGAGCCGTGGCAACCGGAACCGGTGCCCGGCGATCTGGAACTGGCGGCGCGGGCCGCGGTCCACTTGCCCGCCAGGGCCGGCATGCTCGGCATGGTCCCCAAGACCCTCGGGATGGTCGCGGGCTTCGCCCGGCGGCGCCGCAACAATCAAGCGGGGATGGAACTTCCGTTCTCCGCGCCACGCACCCCGTTCAACCAGGCCGTCACCGCGGCGCGGTCGGTCTCGTTCACCAAGACCGACCTCGGCGCGATCAAGGAGATCAAGGCCGCGTTCGGGGTGAAGGTCAACGATGTGGTGCTGGCCGTCGTCGGCGGCGTGCTGCGCCGCTACCTGGAAGAACGCGGCGAGCTGCCCGATCGCTCCCTGATCGCGTCGGTGCCGGTCTCGGTGCACGAATCCACCCGGCACACCGAGGGGATCAACAAGGTCTCGACGCTGTTCTGCCGCCTCGGCACCGATGTCGCCGATCCGGTCGAGCGGCTGCGGGTGCTGGCCGTCGCGAACCGCGAAGCCAAGGCCGAACACGACATGATCGGCGCCGACTTCCTACAGGACTGGTCGAAGTACGCCCCGCCCAACACGTTTCGGCTCGCCTCGCGCGTGTACTCGTCGCTGAAGCTGGCCGAACGGCACCCGGTGGTGCACAACCTGGTGGTCTCGAATGTGCCGGGCCCGCCGATGCCGCTGTACTTCCTCGGCGTCCGGGTGGACGGGATGTTTCCGTTCGGTCCGGTCTTCCACGGTGCCGGGCTCACCGTCACCGTGCTGTCGAACTGCGGCGATCTCGATTTCGGCTTCATCGCCTGCCGCGACCTGGTTCCCGATGTCGACGCACTGGCCGAAGCCGTGCCCGCCGTGATCGAAGACCTGCTCGCCGCGGCGCGAGCCAAGGGCTGATCACCCGCTCGGGCCGATCACCCTGTTCGCCACCGGCGTCGAACAGGGTCGTCACCTACAGCCGTGCCGCCACTGCCCGGCACGCGTCGGTCAGCGCCGCGACGAACCGGTCCGGCGCGACGGCGCACGCCGCGTGACCCGCCGCGAGCGGATGAATACTCGACCCCGGGACGGCGGCCGCGAGTTCGATCTGGCGGTACACCGGGATCGCCCGGTCTCTGGTCGTGATGACCACCGCGGTCGGCATCCGCAGCTCGGGTAGCCACTCGGTGGCGTCGAAGGTCCCGATCTCGGCCAGCACGGGGGCTAGCGCCCAGCCGCTCGTACTGCGGAATTCGGCCACCGCCCAGCGGCGGAGCTGGCCCGGCACCAAGGCGGGCGGCAGATCCGGCAGGGTCCGCGTGAACCGCCGGGCGCGGCGATACGGATAGTCGCCCAGTGCCTCGGCGACGGAAGCGAAACCGCGATGGAACGCCCGCTCGCGCCACTTCTCCTGGAAGCGATAGGGAGTCGCGCACAGGACCAGTCCCGCCACCCGGTCCGGGTACCGGCGTGCCGTGAGCAGCGAGACGATACCGCCGAGCGAATAGCCGACGCAGACAAAGCGATCCAGACCCAGCGCGTCGGCGACCGCGACCACATCGTCGGCGCAGTCGTCGATCCGGAACTGGGCCGACTGGATCCCGCGCCCGTGCCAGCGCTGATCGAACAGCACCACGCGATAGTGGGCGCTCAGCGACTCCAACGCGGGAAACCAGTTCAGTGCCGCCGTGCACGCAGTGCCGTGCAGCAGGATCAGCACCGGTGCGCCGGGTGGTCCGGGGAGGTCGACGACATAGGTCCGGCCACGTCCGGGAAGGTCGAGCATCCGCCCACCGGGAATCTCGTCCACGGCGGGCACGACGAACGGCCCTGTCCGCACCGATCGCGCAGCACCCACGGTGGCCTCCTCGGGCATTTCTAGAACTCGTTACAGTTCATGATGGCATATCGAGGCGACAGTGTCGGCGCGGCAGCGTCAGGCGAGGAAGCGCTGGAGTTCCTCGGTGACGAATCGAGGGTTCTCCTCGACGAGCCAATGTCCGGCGCGCGGCACGTCGACCGCCCGCACGATGTTGCTCAGGCGCGGGGAAACGGTGGCGCGGATCGCCTCGAGCTGTCCCTCGGCGGTCATGAGCAGAGTCGGGACTGGAGTCGGCGCGGTCGCCACCGTGTCGCGGACGTCCTGGTCGAGGGCGCGGTAGAGCTCGAAGCCGCCCGCGAGAGCCTCGGGCTTGCGGTAGGTGCGGGCGAACTCGTCGACCTCGGCGTCGGTGAACGGGGACCGATCCGAGGTGCCGCCGAACGCCGTGCCGCCGAAGGAGACCTGCGGGTAGAACAGCGCCAGGTACTCGCGAACGTTGTCGCCGACAACAGCTTCGGGTACTCGCCGCTGGGAGTGCAACGCGATGTGCCAGCTCAGTGTGCGGTAGGTCGGTGCGTCGATCGCGGGCCCGGGCAGCGGGAGATCGAGGTAGCCGAGGCGGTCGGTATCGGCGGGGAACTGGGCGGCGTACGCGAAGGCGACGGCGGCGCCGAAGTCGTGTCCGACCACGCGCGCATCCCGCACGCCGAGCCGGTCGGCGATGAGGGTGTGCACATACCGCGCCAGCGTGGCCTTGTCGTAGGTGGTCGGTGAACCGGTGCTGTCACCGAGTCCGGGCAGGTCGACGGCGTAGACGGTGTGGTTCTCGGCGAGGGCGGGCATGATCGGCCACCAGCCGTACCAGGTCTGCGGCCACCCGTGGATCAGCACCACCGGTGTGCCGCTGCCGCCGGTCACATAGTGCATCCGGACACCGTCGACGTCGGCGAACTCGTGCCGGAATGTCTTGTCGAACACGGGGTCGCCCGCCGTCGCGGCGGCGTGGGGTGCGATGTCGGAGGCGGCCGGGGAACAGGCTGCGGCACACATCGTGAGCAGGAATGCGAGCGCGAAAGCCGCTGCCGCGCAGGCGGATCGACCGACGCTGTGTGGTCGGGAGGTGGAGATCATCTGTTCCTTGTCTGGGTGAGATCAGCGGCCGGTGGCGCCGTCGATCAGTTCGCGGAGGATGTCGGCGTGGCCTGCGTGGCGGCCGGTTTCCTCGATCATGTGGGCGAGTGCCCAGCGCACGCTGGGAGCGCGGCGTCCCGGCCGCGGTCGAGGCAGCGGGGCACCGAGATCGGTGCAGCCGTCGAGTATCTCGTTCGCTTGCTCGACCGCGGCCCGGTAGCGGGCGACGACGTCGGCGACAGTGGCAGACGCCGGGGCGTGGAAGGTCGCCTGCCAGTCGGTCACGGTGTCCCCGAGGAACATCGAGCGTTCGACGAAGGTGAGGTGCTCGAGCAGGCCGAGCAGGTTGGTGCCCGATGCCACCGCGGCCGTGCGTACTCGAGGTTCGGGCGCGCCGTCCACCTTCGCGACGATCGAAGTCCGCAGATAATCGAGGAATCCGCGCAGGACCTCGATCTCCTCGCTTCCCGTCCGTGGGGGCGGGGTGTCTCGGCGGCGGGCGCGACGCGGTGTGCTGGGCACGGTGGTCACCTTCCTTCGTCGCGAAACGTCAGGCGCTGCGGTGGATGAGCAGGCGTGCCCAGTTTCGCTGAGGCCACCACGATCTGGCACGCGAAATTGCGGGTTCGGCAAAAAGGTCGGTCAGCGGACTCGCTGCGCGTCCCGGATCGTGGTCGCCAGGCGTTCCAGCAGGGGAGCGGTGGCGGTATGGGAGAAGCGGAAGATCGGCGACCAGGGCGCGACCTGGCCGGCCAGCACCGCGGGCAGGCTGCGCCAGACCGGCCGGTCGGCGAGCGCGGCCGGCTGCAGGCCGGAGGTTCGGTCGTCGAGCAGGATCAGGTCGGCGCGATAGCGGTCGGCCGTCTCCCAGCTCAGTGATTGGAAGTAGCCGCCGGGATCGACCTGGTCGGGAACGACGAATTCGACCCCGAGTTCGGTGAAGTAGCTCAGATCGGCCGAGGCGCGCGGGTCGGAGGCGTAGAAGAGTTCGGGGGTTGCCGAGGCGGCGAGCACGCGCAGGCCGGGGCGCACCGCCACGGCGTCGCGCACCGCCTGGGACGCGGCGGCGAAGCGCTGCTCCGCGGCCGCGACCGCCGGGGTGGCGGTCTCGGCGCCGAGCGCCGCGGCCAGGGCGCGATAGCGCGCGATGATGTCGGGGAGCCGCTGACCGGCGATCTGCACGGCGACCACATTCGGGTTCGCCGACTCGATCTTGGACAGGTTGTCGTCGGGGACATACCAGAGTCGGCCCGGCACATAGGAATCGGTGACGAGCAGATCGGGCTCGAGCGTCGCGTACTTCTCGATGTCGAACTGCCCCCAGGCGTCACCGACGACGGTCACCGAGTCCGGATCGAGGTCGCCCAGCATGTCGCGGGCATGTGCCTCGCCGAAAATGCCCACGATGGACTCGCGTACCCCGTAGTCGACCAGCGCGCCCGCCGAGCCGGTGAACGCGACCACCCGGCGCGGCGTCCCCTCCGTCCGCACGGTGCCGCCACGACCATCGGGAAACTGCCAGCTCCCGGTGCTGTCGCGTCCGTTGTCGGCGTTGGCCCCGCAGGCCGCAAGACTCGCGCTCACCCCGACCGCCCCCGCTACCGCGAAGAATCGGCGCCGGGTGAGGGCACGGTCGGGTCGATCCTGTTTCGCGATCACGATTCTCCTCCGCACGTGGCAATCGGTTCGCGATCACTAGACCACACCCAATAAGGCAAGGCAAACCTTACTATCGACCGGCGGATTCAGCCGTGCCAGCGGCGGTAGACCTCGACGGCGCCGGGGTGCAGCGGGACGGTCCCGGTGCCGATCAGGAATCGGCCGTCGAGGAACTGGGTGCCCGCGGCCTCGGCGGGGACGAGCGCGTCCGCGTGGCGGACCAGCAGGTCGACGATGGCGGCCGCTGTCTCGTCGGGCAGGGTCGCGGCGGCCAGGAGAAGGTTGGCGACGCCGATCGTGTGCACCGCCGGGCTACCCGGATAGGCGTCGGCGGGAATGGCGACCCGGTCGTAGACGGGGCCGTATCGCTCGCGCAGGGGAGCGGCGAGGGCGCCGAGGTCGATCAGGCGCAGGGGATCGGGCACGGCGAGTGCGGCGGTGGGCACCCCACCGGCCCACAGCAACGCGTCGATGTCGCCGTCGGTCAACCGTTGCGCGGCCTCGCGCAGCGGTCGATGCTCGACCACGACGTCGACGCTCGGATCCAGCCCGGCCGTTGTCAGCAGTCGCTGACCGGTGACCGCGGCGCCCGAGCCCGCGGCACCGAGATTGACTCGGCGTCCGCGCAGGTCGGCGACCTCGTTGATCGGATCGCCGGTGCGGACCGCCAGCTGGAGATAGTTCTCGTAGACGCGACCGAGCGCCACCACACGCCCGCCGAAATCGCTCGCCGAGTCCGCCAGCGCCAGTGCGGTGTCGACGTCGCCGTCGGCGACCATCCGCAGATTCTGTTGCGACCCAGCGGTTTCCACCGGTTCGATGCGGACAGTGTCGGTGTCGTCAGCGGCCGCGGCGGCCAGCAGTCGCGCGAAGGCGTAGTAGAAGCCCCCGTCCTCGCCCGAGGCCAGCCGCACCGTTGTCCGGTCGTTCGTGCCGCACCCGGCCACGCCCGCCGATACAAGTGCGGCCAAGGCCAGCATTCGGCGACGTGACATCGGCGATCCACCACTCATCGCGCCACCTCGGGTATCCGGACCGTCACGGCGAGCCCGTGCGGGTGCACCGCCTCGACCGTCAACCTCGCGCCCCATGCCGTGGCCAGTGCCTGCGCGATCGACAGCCCCAGCCCCGTTCCGCCCGCGGCCGCGGCGGAACCGCGGAAGAACCGTGCCGTGAGTTTGTCGAGTTCGTCCGGCGCGACGCCCGGCCCGTCGTCGGCGACCCGGACCCTCACCCAGCCCGGTTCGTCGCTCACCCCGACGACCGTGTGCGCGCCGGATCCCGCGTACCGGCACGAATTGCTCAGTGCCACATCGAGAATCTGGGCCAGCGCCGCCGAGCTGATCGCCGCCGCGCTGTGGCTGCCGGAATCCTCACCGCCGTCCGGCGGCGCAGGGCTGACCGATCCGTCGGGTCGGCGTGCCGTGGTCAACCGCATCCCCGCGTCGTCGAACGCCGACCCCCATGCGTCGATTCGGTCGGCCACGACCTGTGCCGGATCGCACCGCTCGTCGGCGGATGCCGCAGTGCCGAAGGACGCGGGTGCTTGCGCCACGGCCAGCTCCAGCAGATCGTCGAGGAGCGCGGTCAGCCGTTCCACTTCCGCGGTCGCACCGCGGAAAGTCGCCGACGCCTGGCCGGGGACCGCGTACTCCAGCGAGTCGAGACGAATCATCAAGGCGGCGAGCGGGTTTCGCATGGCATGCGCGGTATCGGCGACGAGCTGGTGTTGCGCGTCGGCGGAATCGGCGACGGCGGTGGCCATGGCGTCGACGGATTC
Source organism: Nocardia sp. NPDC056541 (assembly GCF_042794235.1). NCBI lineage: Bacteria > Bacillati > Actinomycetota > Actinomycetes > Mycobacteriales > Nocardiaceae > Nocardia > Nocardia sp. NPDC056541. The sequence goes on along the minus strand of NZ_JBHTUD010000001.1, from coordinate 284,990 downwards.
GGCGAGATCACGGACCTCCGGTGGGCCACCGTAATTTCTGGTGATCGGGGCGCGGCCGCGTGGTTTCGGCAGTGTCGCGGTGAGCTCGGCGACCGCGTCCGACATCGCGGCCAGCGGGCGCAGCACCCATCGGCTCAGGACCAGTGCCAACAGCACGAAGACCACCATCGCGCCGAGCGCGCCCACCGCGATCACCGCCCACACCCGGGCGATCGTCGCGCGCGCCGCGGCGGTCGACGCCTCGATCACGACGGCCCCGTTGACCTGCACACCGGTGCCGACGGGCCGGGCGATGAGCATGACCGGGGCGCTCCACGGCGTCAACCGATCCACCTGCTGCGGTCGCTGGTTGCGGCGAGCCGCGGCCACCGCGGCCCGGATCCGCACATCGCTCACCTCGACCCCGGCGTTGACGATCGGTGCCCCGCGAGCATCCACGACCAGCACGTTCTCCCCGTACAGCTCGTGATAGCGGCCGACCTCGTCGGCGAGTGCCTGCACCCCGCCCGCCGACCCCGCCGCGTCGGCGAGGGTCGCGAAGCGGTCGGCGTCACCGGATCGGCCGAGCACCAGCTCCTGGGTTCGGCTGGTGGCGGCGGTCAGCGACAGCGGAATCGCGAAGGCCAGCACCGCGAGCGCCGCGAAGACGGTGAGCGCGATCAGCAGTCTGCGGCGCATGCCGGTCCTCGAGCACTCACTCGCCCCACCGATACCCGTAGCCGCGAATGGTGGTGATCAGCCCGGGCCGGTTCAGTTTGGCGCGCAGCCCGGTCATGTGGACATCGAGCGAGCGCGAGACCGCGACGAACGCATCGCCCCAGATGCGGTCCATCAGCTGCTGCCTGCTCACCGCGGCGCCCGGCCGTTCCACCAGAACCTCGACGAGCTCGAATTCCTTCTGGGTGAGCGCGATCGGAGCACCGGCCACCTCGACGACCCGCGCATGCAGATCCACCCGGACATCACCGGTGACGACTTCGGTCCTGGCCCGCGTGGCGACGGCCGCGGCCCGGCGCAGTACGGTCTCGAGCCGCGCCATCAGTTCGGCGATCCGCGGGGGCTTGACCACATAGTCGTCCGCTCCGCCACGCAAGCCACGCACGATGGAGCGTTCGTCGCTGCGGGCGGTCAGGATCAATACCGGGATCGTGCTGACCTCACGCAGCTGACGCAGGACCTGCAACCCGTCGGCATCGGGCAGCCCGAGGTCGAGGAGCACGGCGTCGAAGTCACGGTGGGCGATGAGCAGGTCGGCGCCACGGCGCATGCGCTCGGCCCGGTAGCCGCGCGCGGTGAGCGCCTCTACCAGGGCGTCGCCCACCCCGTCGTCGTCCTCGACCACCGCAAGCCGCACGCGCCGATCCTCCCATAGCGGCAGGACCGGCGCGTGTTCCGGACGGTCAGCCACGCACGGCGGCCATCGCCCGTTCCGGCTCGACCGCATCGGCATCGACGACGTCGTCGGCGTCGATGGTCGACTCGGCCGAGGTCTCCCGCATGAAGTAGTAGGTGATCAGCGAGATCGCGATACATCCGGCGACGTAGAAGAAGTAGAGCGACTCGAGGCCTGCCTTCTTCAACGCCAGCGCGATCATCTCCGCGGTACCACCGAAGATCGCGACGGTCAGCGCGTACGGCAGCCCGACGCCGAGCGCGCGGATCTTGGTGGGGAACAGCTCGGCCTTCACGATCGAATTGATCGAGGTGTAGCCGGTGACGATCACCAGCGCGGTCATCATCAGGCCGAAGGCCGCGAGTGGGTTGGAGGTGTGCGCGAGCGCCGTCATGATCGGCACTGTCAGCACCGTGCCGGCGACACCGAAGAAGATGAGCAGTTTGCGGCGGCCGATCCGGTCGGACAGACCGCCCGCGATCGGCTGGAGCACCACGAAGACCAGGAGCGCGACGAAGTTGATCCAGGCCACGGTGTCCTTGGAGATGCCCGAGGTATTGATCATGAACTTCTGCATGTAGGTCGTGTAGGTGTAGAACGCCACCGTGCCGCCCAGCGTCAGGCCGACTACCAGCAGGCATTCGCGGGGGTACTGCAGCAGGACCCGCAGCGAACCGCGCGAGCTGCTCGCGGCCGCCTTGCCGGTCTCGGCCGTCTTCTCCATCGCCTTGAACGAGTCCGACTCGTCCATGCCGCGTCGCAGCAGCATCACCACGATCGCGCCACCGGAACCGATCAGGAACGGGATGCGCCAGCCCCAGCTGTACATCTGCTCGGACGAGAGCATCTGCTGCAGGATGATCTGCACGCCCAGGGCGACGAGCTGGCCCGCGACCAGCGTCACGTACTGGAAGCTCGAGTAGAACCCGCGCCGGCCCGGGGACGCGACCTCGGACAGATACGTTGCGCTGGTGGCGTATTCACCGCCGACCGACAGACCTTGCAGCAGTCGCGCCATGAGCAGCAACACCGGCGCCGCGATACCGATGGTCTGGAATCCGGGCGTCACCGCGATCATCAGCGAACCCGCGGCCATCACCGTCACCGACAGAGTGAGGGCGGCGCGCCGGCCGAATCGGTCGGCGTAGCGCCCGAGCGCCCAGCCGCCGATCGGGCGCATGATGAACCCGACCGCGAATACCGCCGCCGTCGACAGCAGTTGCGCCGTGGGGTCGCCGTCCGGGAAGAACGCCTTTGCGAAGTACACGCTGAACGCGGCGTAGACGTACCAGTCGTACCACTCGACGAGGTTGCCGATCGAGCCGCGCAGCACGTTCGCCACGACTCGCCGTTCACCACCGGCCTGTGTCGTTGTCACCTTGGACCCTCCTCTATCGGCGCGGCATTGCGCCGTCGGAGACCACTGTGTCGGCGCTCACATGCCGAAAGGAAGCGGCACGGGCGGTTCCTAACCTTCCCTTAGGACGATCCCCGATGACGGCCATATCGGGCAGCACCGCACCCGCCCCGTCGTCGGCGAGGAAATCCGCCATCCGGCGCTGCATTTCCGTTGTGCCAGAACTGAATTCGTTGCTTCGCGGCGTCACCGGTGAGCTCGGTGACGATCTCGGCGATCCGGGTGGCGCGGGCGTTGGTCGGCACCGGCAGTACTGCGCCGCGACGTCCGGCGGACTCCGGCGGAATCGCTCAGGAGGCGGTCGGGGTCGCCGTCCGGTCCTGCTCGGCGAAGCAGTCGGCGAGGAACGCGAATCCGGCCCGGGCGAATTGCGGTGCCGCGGTGAAGTGGCCACCGAATCGGATCCGATGTTCGCTGACCTCGACGCCGAGTTCGCGCCACCGCTGGGTGAGCAGCTCGGTCTGTCGGTAGGGGACCACCCGGTCGCGGGGGCCGTGCCCGACGAGCACCGGCGCTGTCGGCGGTAGGTATCCGAGGCTGACCTCACGCATTCGCTCGAGCCACACCGGATCCTCGAACGGGTCGGTGCGGAGATAGACGGTCCGCGACTTCGGGATGACGAACCCGACCGCGGCGAGCGCCAGCGGATGCAGTCGACGAATCACCGGCAGCGTGAACTTGCCCGCGGCGTTGAGATTTCGGCGCAGATCCAGGTCGTCGAAACTGGCTTCCAGCCCCATCGCCGAGTACACCAGCAAGAACAAGCCCGCGGTGCGATCGAGGCTCGCACCCATTTCGGCGAGATCGGCGGGTGGCGCGCCGACAGCGACACCGGCCAACGGCAGATCCGGAGCGTAGAGCGACTGGATCTGCGCGGCCCAGGCGGCGGTGTTGCCGCCCTCGGAGTAGCCGTAGATCCCGTACTGGCTGATCTGCGCCGATCGGGTGGTGAGCAGGTACCGCGCGGCACGCATGACGTCGAGCAAGGCGCGGCTGTTGGCCGGACCGATCACATAGGGATGAGTTCCCTCGGTTCCCAGCCCGGGGTAGTCCGTGACCGCCACCACCCAGCCGCGGGCCAACGCGGCGGCGATGAACACTCCTTCGTATTCCAGCCCGCGTTCGAGTAGCCGCGACACCGCTGCCGAACGTGCCATTCCCTGCGTGCCCGGAGCGAACCCGACCAGTGGCAGCGGTCCCGAGATATCGCGGGGAATCAGAATTGCTCCCGAGACCGTGATCGGCTTTCCGGCAAGGTCGGTGGAACGGTACAACACGCGATACGCGTCGGCCCGCACCGTGATTCCCGGGGCGATCCGTGCGGTCATCGGTCTGATTCGCAGAATTTCCCCGGCGGCGGCTCTGCTGACGGTCGATTCCGGGAGGGGCTGATAGAACCTTGTGCGCCGGCACGACATCATCGGATCAACCCCGTGCCGTGGGGTGCGGCGATCCGGTCGAACGTCAGTACGCCGTCGAGGAGTTCGCCTTTGCCGAGCAGGGCGCGATCGCGGTAGTAGTTGTTGACCACCTTCCAGGGAGAGCGCCGCCCCTGTCGCGGCATGACACCGTCGCCGCGCTGGATGTAGCCGGAGGTCAGGTCACCACCCATCACGGACTCTTCGGCGATGTCGTCGGCACCCGCTCGCACCGAGAACCGGGAGTATCCGCCGTCGCGCATGGCGTTGAGGACCCGGCAGAAATAGGTGGCGGCGAGGTCGGCCTTGAGCGTCCACGACGCGTTGGTGTAGCCGAGAATGATCATGGCATTGGGGACCCCGGAGATCAGGACACCCTTGTAGAGCACCGAACCGTGGGGGTCCACCGGTACGCCGTCCACTACGAGTTCGGCGCCGCCGACGATCTGCACGTTCAGGCCGGTGGCGGTGACGATGATGTCGGCCTCGAGTTCCTGGCCCGACTCGGTCAGCACGCCCTTCTCGGTGAACTTCGCGATGCGGTCGGTGACGATATCGGCCTTGCCGCTTTTCAGCGCCCTGAACAGGTCACCGTTGGGCACCACGCACAGACGCTGATCCCACGGGTTGTAACCGGGCGTGAAGTGCCGCATGTCGATCTTGTCGCCCACTTGCAGTCTGACCTGGTTCAAGAACACCTTCTTGGCCAGCTCGGGATTGGTGCGCGAGAGCTGGAAACTGGCGCGCTGCAAGGCGATATTGCGGGCACGGCCGATCCGATAGGCGATCTTCTCCGGCACACGGGCTTTGCGCATCGTGATCGCGACGGGATCATTCGAGGGCAGCGTCTGAATGTAGGTGGGCGAGCGCTGCAACATGGTGATGTGCTCGACGGCGTCGGCCATCGCGGGGATCAGGGTGATCGCGGTGGCACCCGAACCGATCACCACCACCTTCTTGCCCTGGTAGTCGAGGTCCTCGGGCCAGTGCTGCGGGTGCACGATCTGGCCGGTGAAGTCCGCGGCCCCGGGGAACGCCGGCTGATAGCCCTTGTCGTAGTCGTAGTAGCCGGTGGCGCCGACCAGGAAATTCGCCGACCAGATCTCGATCTCGCCGGTGCGCTCGTTGCGGACTTCGCCCGTCCACAGTCCGGTGGTGCTGTCGAAGGAGGCGCGAATTCCTCTGCGGCCGAAGTGGATATGCTCCAGCACGCCGTACTCGCGGGCGGTGTCTTCGATGTAGTTCCGGATGCTCGGCCCGTCGGCCAGGATCTTGGTGCCGATCCATGGGCGGAACCCGAAACCGAAGGTCAACATGTCCGAGTCGGACCGGATGCCCGGATACTTGAACAGATCCCAGGTACCGCCGACGTTGTCGCGACGTTCGATGATCGCGAAGCTGCGGCCGGTCCGCTCGCGAACGAGCTGACAGGCAGTGCCGATGCCGGAGAGGCCGGCGCCGATGATCAGTACGTCGACGTGTCGTGTCGTCATGACAGAGTTCCATCCTGGTGAGCGATCAGGTAGTCGCGGTCGTCGGGTTCGGTGAGCAGGGTGGTCATCGTCTTGCGGTCGAAAGGCCACAGGTCGATGGTGTTTTCCTCGGTGAAGTACCAGGAGTTGCACCCGGTGTTCCACACGGTCGGGCCCATGGCGTCCGCGACGGAGTCGTTGAACCGGACGGTGGCCTCCTCGGTCACCTCCACGGTGTCGAACTCGTTGTCGCGGAAGCGTTTCAGCCACCGCGTGATGTAGCGGGCAGTCAGTTCCGCGGAGTACTGCAGCGAGATCGATCCGGTGGGCGAATTCGGGCCGAGCACGGTGAACAAGTTCGGGAAACCGGGGATCGCGGTCATCCGGTAGGCGCGTGGCCCTTTCGCCCAGGCCTCGTCGATGCTCAGTCCGTCGCGGCCACGCAGGTTCATCGGGCGCATGTAGTTGTGTGGGTGGAAGCCGGTCGCGAAGACGATCACGTCGAGGTCGTGGTGGGTGCCGTCGGCGGTGCGGATTCCGGTTTCGGTGATCTCGCTGATCGCGTCGGTCACCAACGCCGCGTTGCCGGCGCCGATCGCGCGGTGATAGGTGCCGGAGAGGACCTGCCGCTTGCAGAACGGCTCGTAGTCGGGAGTCAACGCCGCTCGTAGCTGTGGATCGCGCACCTGGGTGGTCAGCGACCACCGGGCGAACTGCTGCGCGGCGCGGCGTCGCCATGTCGGTTTCAACGCGATATCGGCGAGGATGCCCGAGCTCCACAACAGCGCGGAGTAGAGGCGCTGGTGCGCGGCGGGCGCGGCGGCGAGCAGCTCGGCCAGCAGTCGCGGCTGGGGCAGACCCATCGGAGCCCAGAGCACCCACTGGGGGGTGCGGGCGAACTGGGTCAACTTCGCGGCTCGCGGTTGCAGCGCGGAGACCACCTGAACGCCGGTGGACCCGCTGCCGATCACCGCGATGCGCTTGCCTGCGGTCTCGATCGCGTCGTCCCACCGGGCGGTATGGACCACCGCACCGGTGAACCGGTCGATTCCCGGGATATCGGGGGTGAAGGGGTGGTGCAGCACGCCGGTGGCGGCGATGACGAAGTCCGCCGTGATCTCTCGGCCGCCCGCGAGGGTGACGGTCCACCCGTCGGCGCCGTGAACGGCCTCGGTGACCTCACTGTTCAGTGCGAGATGATCGGTCAGACCGAACTGCTCGACCACATCGCGGTGGTAGCGCTGGATCTCGCCACCGGTGGCCCAGATCTGTGACCAGTCGGGTTTGGGTGCGAAGCCGAACTGATAGATCTGCGACGGAACATCGCAGGTCAGTCCGGGGTAGCGGTTCCAATGCCAGACCCCGCCGACATCGGAGCCCTTCTCCACGATCACGAAGTTCTCGAAGCCGGCCTGCTTGAAGATCACGCCGGCGGTGATCCCGGCGACGCCGGCGCCGATGATGACGATCTTCGGGTCACGCATGACGAACTCCCTTGTTCTGTCTCCATGCCTGGACTGACACATCATTCTACTTACGGAATGAAGTGTCACTCAACTTTGACGGAGGCTATCATCACAGGCGTGGTCGGACCAGAGGCACTCGGAGACAGACGCGCTCAGCGAGCGGAACGCATGCGCGAGGAAACACGCCGCGACATCATCGACGCCGCCTTCGACTGTTTCGCGACGAGCGGCTACCACGACACCTCGATCGCCGACATCGCCACGCGGCTGGGGATCGGCCACGGCACCTTCTACCGGTATTTCCAGAACAAGCGCGACATCATCGACCACGTCGTGGACGATCTGTTCGGTCGCGTGCTGGAAGCCTTGGCGACCGACAACGCCCCCGCCGCCGCGGAAACCCTCGACGACTACCGCGCCCAGGTCGGCCGCATCGCCGACGGACTGACCGGCATCCTGTACTCCGACCCGCGCATTCCCCGGTTCCTGTTCACCGGGACGGTCGGTGTCGACGCCGAGCTGAACAAACGAATGTTCAGCGTGCTCGACTCCGCCAACGCGCTCACGGCCGGCTATCTCGAACACGGGATCGAACGCGGGTACCTGCGCGCCGATCTCGATGTCGACCACACGGCGCAGGCTGTGATGGGCATGCTGCTGGCCGGGGTCATCGCGTGCGCCAGAGATGCCGGGGAACGGGGCAGCGCGGACGACAGTGGGCCGCCCGAACAGCAACGAGAGCTCAGTATCGCGATACAGCGGCTGATGTTCGACGGAATCGCCCGCTGACTCACCGCTCGCGCAGAATCCACCGATTCTTGCCCAGCGCTTTGGCCTGGTAGAGGCAGTCGTCGGCCTCGGCGAGCAGTTCGGAAACGCGTCTACCGGTCAGCGGCGTCACCACCGCGCCGATGCTGACCGATACCGATATCGGCCCGTCGGGCAGGGCGAACGGATCGATCACCGCGGCGTGGAGCAGATCGATGGTCTTGCGCGCTCGGTCGACCGCGGACGGGGGGAGTACCACGATGAACTCGTCCCCGCCGAGGCGAGCGAGCAGTTCCTCATCGGTGCTCAAGCATCGCCGCAGGCGTTCGGCGAGCTCGACGAGGATCTGATCGCCCACGGCATGTCCGTAGGTGTCGTTGACCGCTTTGAACCCGTCGACGTCGAGTGCGCACACCGCCGCGCACTGTCCGGGGTGGGCGTCGCCGACGAGCGAGTGCAGCTCGGTGTGCAGGCCGCGCCGGTTGGTCAGGCCGGTGAGCGGGTCGTGGTGGGCCTGCCAGTGCAGCCGTTGCGCGGCGGTGTGCTGTTCGGTGAGGTCCTGGCCGAAGCCGAGCAGATAAGCCCGTTCGCCGTCGGCCGAGACACACTGGGTGATCGTCCAGCCGACCCACCTGGTAGTTCCGTCCGGGCGAGGCTGTTCGCTTTCGAACCGCACGGCCCCCGAGTCGTTGCCGGCGAGTTCGGCGAAGATGCGCCGGCGCTCGACGTCGGCGGTGTCGCCGGCCAGGTCGAAGCCGTCGAGTCCCCGTAGCTGGTCGAGCGAGTACCCCACCAGGCGTTCGAAGGCCGGATTGGCGTCGATGATGCGGCCTCGGGCGTCGCCGATGGACATGGCCACCGACGCGTGGCGGAACGCGATCTCGAAGCCGTCGGCGGCGTGCGCGGTCACCGACTCGGAGGTGAGACTGCGCCCGACGCCGAGGCCGAACCGCGAGGCCAGGCTCGTCAGAACCTCGGGTGGCGCTCCGGCGTGCCGGCAGACCTCACGCAGGGTCGGCAGCGAGGCATCGATGACAGCGGGGGAGCGGAAACCGAGATCGGCGACGGCGATCCCGAGGTTTTCGCCGACGGCGGGATCCCACGCGGGGTTGGCCAGCGCGACCAGCACTCGGGCCAGGAGATCTTCGAGGACGTCGACGAGCTCGTCTTCGCCGCGTACCGGGATGTTCACCGCAGCCAGGTGCGCGGCCCATCGCCGGGCGAATCGTCGAGCGGGCACCGTCGATGACACCTCCGTAGACTCCGATATCTCCTTCGAGCAGTAAAGCAAGGATCGCCTCACCGCATGCGAACATCGGATCAGCCGGGCGTCATCGTGTGCAGCGGACATCCGTTCGGGTGGCGGGCTCGCGGGGTCGTCACCGGCCGGTGGTGGTCGGTGGAGCAGGGCTGGTGGGCGCGGTCGTCGCGCCGGTGTTCGGCGCGGCCGGGCTGCCCGGCACCGCCTCGTTCCCGTAGAAGGTCGGCAGCATGCCCTTGACCAGCACCAGTGCCGACCCTTCGCCCGACGGCACCGTCGCGAGGTTCGTGGCGACCACGATCGTGAGGTCGGACTCCGGGTCATGGCCCATGAAGGTCATGTATCCCGGAATCTGACCGTCGTGTCCGAACAGATGCAAGCCGAATCGGACGATGCCGAGACCGTATCCGGCGACATCGGGGGCGGCCGGATCGATCGGCTGGATGCTGTCCATCCGCACTCGCTGCATCTGCTCGTCCAGCAGGTCGCCCTCGACGAGTGCCCGCACGTACGTGGCCACATCACCGACCGTCGAGATCGCGGCACCCGCGGTCCACGTCCACGACGGGCTCTCGTCGGTCGCGTTGTTGGGTTGCAGCGTGCCCGCGAGCGCGGCGGCCTGCTGCTCGGGCGGCAGGGCGAAGGTGTCGATGGTGGAGACATTGGTGCCGAACGCGTACCCCTGCGGGTGCGGATCGGGGATCGAGTGGTCCGCCGCCGCGGGCAGCGAGGTGTGCTTCAGGCCGAGTGGTTCGAAGATCCGCTGCTGGAAATTCTCGGCGGCCGACATCGTCGTGACCTTCTCGATGACCAGGCCGAGCAGGATGATGTTGGTATTGCTGTAATCGAATTTCTCCCCCGGTGCGAAGTTGACCGGATGGGAGAAGGCGATGGCGAGCAACTCCTCGGGCGTCCACACCTTGTTCGGGTCACTGTCGAGCATGGCATTGAACTGTGGGTCGAACGTGTAACTGTAGAGCCCGCTTCGCATTTCGGAGAGCTGGGCGATGGTGATCTCGTCGCCGTTCGGCACATCCGGCCAATATTTGGCAATCGGGTCCTCGAGTGCGAGTTTTCCCTCCTGCACCAACTGCAGAATAACGGTCGACGTCATGGTTTTGGTGTTGCTGGCGATGCGGAAATAGTCGTCCACCGACATGGGGTCGTCGGCCCCGATGACCCGGGTGCCGAATGTCTCGGTCCAATCGCCCTGCTTCGGCGATTTGACGACCACGACAGCACCGGGAATGACGTTGTCCTTCATGAGCTGGGTGATCACCGGCCTGAGGGTGGTGGCGTAGGCGGGCTCGGCCTGCGCGCCGGCCGACGTGCTGGTGGCATCGCCGCCGGAATCCGACGATGTCGCGCAGCCCGTGGCAATGAACAAACTCGCGGTCGCGACAAACACTGCGAAACTCGTCCGGTGTCCCATGATTCTCCGATCAGCGTGTGCTCGAAGGGGTGATGTCGCGCTGTGTAACGCAACTCTGCTCCCTGTGCGCCGAGGAATCAATCAGCAACCGGGTAACAGTGGAATGGCGAGCCGAGAGCTCGCCATTTCCGGCGATCGAGGGTGGGTTCAGCTCCGGAAGTCCTCGAAATCGAAGCCCGGTGCGACGACGCAGCTCACCAGTACCTCCGCACCACCGCACGGCCGGGCCGCCTGCCAATTACCCGCTGGGACGAGTTGCTGCACGCGTTGCCCCGACTCGATGGCTGGGCCGAGGATCACGGTCTCGGTTGTGGTGGGAGTGTCGCTGTCGCCGCCCAGCAGGAGTTCCAGTGGTCCGCCGCGATGCCACATCCACAGTTCGTCGGAGCGCACCGCATGCCAGATCGACTGTTCGTGCTCGGGGAGCAGGAACAGGATGCCGGTCGCCGCAGCGCGTGGGCCCGGATAGTCAGTCGGCGCGAAAGTGTGCGCACTGCGCCAAGTTTCGCGAAACCAGCCGCCTTCGGGATGCGGCAGCAGGTCGAGGGTCTCCGCGGTCGAGGGCCGGTGCAGCAGTTCGGTATGGCGGCCTGCCGGGCCGCGCCGGGCCCACCGCACCTTCCCGGCGGGTAGGTGTCCCGCGGTCGGCGATGCCGCGCGCGGGGTGACGACGAGGATCTGCGCGGTCGGCGCCAGCGCATCGGCAACCAGAAGCGCCGACTCGTCGTCTGCCGCCCAGGCGGTCCGGTCGTCGTCGACGGGCAGCTGATCACCTCCCGACCGCCAGGCATCGAGGGTGGTCACCAACATCGGTTCGGTGTCGGTCGCGTCAGACACGGGTGGTTCCATGACATCGAGTGTTCCCCAAGATCGTGGAATGCCGTTGTGCTCGTGGTGCCGGCGTCGCTCGAGTCGGCGGTCGCGGATCGGAACCGAGGCACCCGCAACCCGGAACCAGTGGTGCCGACCGGGGTGCGCGACGGTCGCCGACGGATCTTGCCGTCGCGACTGCGGTCCCCTACTCTGCGAGCTGTACGAGTATTCGAAAGGCTGAGTTCGAGTATTTGTTTCGAGGCGGGTTCGCTCTGGCGAGCGAGCGCGTCGATGGCAGGAATCAGGGAGTCGCCCGTGTTCGCAAGAATGGGTCGCATCGCCGCGACCGCCGCGCTGTGTCTGACCGTGTCGCTCATGGTCACCACCGGAACCGCCGCCGCGGAGTTCGGTTCGCTACCGCCCGCGAATCCGCACCTGGGCCCGCCGGGAACCGCGACGATGCACGGGGACGCCGAGTCGTCCGACGCCACGCCTTTCGCGGGTCCCGGAACCGGAAGCATCGACAGCGACTTCCGCGAACTCGCTGCTGCGTGTCCGACCATTCTGCAAGGCACGGACGGGATTCCGCAGGCGCTGTGCACCAAGATCATCGACCGGGCCCCGAAGGTGTTCCTGCTCGACCCCGGCAGCGGGCAGCCGCTGGCCTCCCTCGATTTGGTCAAGGGCAGCCTCCTCGGTGGTGTGTACGCCTATCTCGACAGCGATGACCGCATGGTCACGGTCGACGGCAGCGGTCAGCTGCTACGGATCGGCCACCGCAAGGACGGCGACGACTGGAAGCTGTTCGTCGAGACGAGAACCGATATAGCGCAAGCCGTCACGGGCCACTGCGGTGGTAGCGACTGCGACGCTGTGAGTTCGGTGATGCCCGACTTCGACGGCCGGGTGTGGTTCGCCACCGACAACGCGGTGGCGGGTTACTCCGATCCGGCGACCGGCGCGGCCCGGTCGATCGTGCTCGGTCCGGGGGAGAAGGTCGCCAACAGCATTTCCACTGCACCCGAGGGCGTCTCGATCGCCACCACCCACGCGCTGTACCTGGTCGATGTCGACGAGACCGGCGGTCCCCGCATCGTGTGGCGCCAGGCCTATGACCGCGGTCCGGCCCGCAAGCCCGGTCAGCTCTCCTGGGGGACCGGTGCCACTCCCACCTTCTTCGGCCCCGGTAGCGGCACCGAGTACGTGGCGATCACCGACAATGCCGTGCCGAAGGAAAATCTGCTCGTGTTCGACACCGCCGGCGGCAATCCGGTGTGCTCGGTGCCGACGGTCAAGGGCACCGAGAACTCGCCGATCGGTTCCGGCAACAGCCTTTTCGTCGCCAGCACCTACGGGTACCCGTATCCCGCGGTGCCGGAGGGGGCGGGCGACAGCGACCCGGCGCATGCTTCGTTCACCGGGGGCATGGTCCGCGTAGACGTCAGCGGTTCCGGCTGTCAGGTGAAGTGGACCAATGATGTTCTGTCCGCGGCGGTTCCACGTCTGTCGGTGGCCGACGGCAAGATCTACACCGTCGCCCGCCACAGCATCATTTCGACCGGCAGCGCCGGGTTGACCGATACCTTCCGCTACACCGTGATCGACGCCGCTACCGGGCGCGTCGACACGGAGAAGGTCATCGGGGCCACCGCCGTGCACAACACCCTGCAGATGGTCGGCACCATCGCCCCTGACCGCACCCTCTATCAGGGCACGATGAGCGGGTTGTTCCGGATCGCACCTCGCTGAGCGGCGGGAACTAGCGCTCGGACGAACCGCTCGCCGATCCACTTCCCAGCAGGCACAACGGATTCGCCACCATCGCCGCCTGTGCCGAACCGGACGACGAACCGGTGATCCCGGAGTCGACCGGTGGCGTGTTCGGCGCGGGTAGTGCCGGGTTGCCCGAACCGCCCGTCATCATCGACTCGCCGTCGAGGTTCGCGGGCGCCGGGACATCGAGCAGATCCAGCACGGTCGGTGTGATGTCGGCGAGGGTGTAGCCGTTGTTCTCTGTGCCCGCCGCGAACCCCGCTCCCCGCGCGATCACGAAACTGGCTGTCTCGTAGGCGCTCTGACCGCCGTGCCCCCCATCCGGCTTGTGTCCGTGGTCGGTGGTGACCAGGATCGTCCACCGCTCGTTCGAATGCGCCGCCGCCCGCGCGTCCACCGCGGCGGTGATCTGCCCGACCAGGCTGTCCACGCGGCCGATGGCATCGCGATAGGCCTGCGGCCAGATTCCGCGCAGCGTGTGTCCGACGATGTCCACCTGATCGAGGTGCGTGAACAGCAGGTCGGTTCCCTGCTCGGTGATGGCCGAGACAACCTGCGCGGTGGCCGCGGAATCGGCGATGGTCTCACAAACGCCCGCGCCGGTGGGATCGATCTGCGTGACGGCCACCCGGTCGGCCTGCGGGCTGCCGGTGCGCGCGATCATGCCGATCTTGTCCCAGGTCCCGATGGAGGCCGTCGACAGCGCCGGACGCTCCCGCTCCACCTGCGTGAACACCGTCGGATATTGTGCGAAAGGTCCTGCGTTGCAGGTGGATCCATTGTCCTGAATCCCGTGCTTGGTATCCCATACGCCGGTCAGCGCCGTGGCCCACGAAACGCACGACATGGTGGTGTGCGGGGCGATGGAGGTGCGTGCCAGGGTGCCCTGCGCGGCCAGGCGGTCGAGGTTGGGGGCATCGGCCGCCGTCACCTCACTCCACAGGGTGCCGTCGATGCCGATGACCACGACCTTGTTCACGACCGGAGCCGCGGGGGCCGGCGCTGCCGTGGCGAAGGGGACAGCGGCCAGGGCCGCGGCTGCGAGGATGCGGTGAGTGCGAGACATGCGCGGCACCGTAATTGCCGAGCGCCGACGACAACCAGCGAATTGGACAATTGACCGGTACAGTCCCGCCCACTGGGACCGACATCAGAACGCTTGCGGGCCGATCCGTTCCACCGCGACGAACACCGTCAATGCCAGCAGCACCACGGTCATCACGACATTCGACCATTCGCCGCGGCGCCCGTGCGTGACGATCGCGCCGACCATGATCACCGCCAGACCGATGGCGGCCGCGGGCACCAGCCAGGTGGCGATACCGAACACGCCGGGCAGGATCAGGCCGAGTGCGCCGGCGACTTCTGCCACGCCGATGAACTTGATCAGGCCTTCCGGAAAGGGCTCGGCCCAGCCCATTTTCGGGTCCGCGACGAGCTGTTCTTTGGATTTGGCGAGTTTCATCGCACCGGCCAGGAGAAAGACTGCGGCCAGCAGGCCGGAAACGATCCAAACGACGACATTCATGCCGCGACTCCGGTGTGCGAGGGCAGCGGGGCGCCGACCCAGGCCTCGACCTGATCGAGTATCAGTTCGCCCACTCATCGTACTGCGGCGCGGGACGGCAATCGGTGAACTTCCGGCCATTGCCGTGTGACGCGCGGTTGATTGCCATGGATTATCGCTGCGGGTCGACGCGGAAAACGACCGTAGGGTCGTCGAACATGAGCATTCGTCTCGGATATCAGATGCCCTACTTCGGCTACGCGGGCTCTGCGCGCGAACTGTTCCCGAAGGTCATCGCGCAGGCGCAGGAGGCGGAGGCAGCCGGGTTCGATGCCGTGCTCTTCATGGACCACTTCTATCAGGTCTATGGGCAGCCCGACGATTGGATGCTGGAGGCCTACACGGTCCTGGCCGGGCTGGCCACCGTCACCGAGCGAATCCAGCTGGCCACCCTGATGACCTGCAACACCTACCGCAATCCGGCGCTGCTGGCCAAGATCGTCACGACGCTGGACGTGATCAGCGGCGGCCGCGCGGCCCTCGGCATCGGCGCGGGCTGGTTCGAGCTCGAGCACCGCGGCTACGGCTTCGACTACGGCAGCTTCACCGAGCGGTTCCAGCGGCTGGACGAGGCGCTGCAGATCATCTCGCCGATGCTGCGCGGGCAGCGGCCCACCTTCCAGGGCACGTGGTACCGCGCCGAGAACGCGATCAACGAGCCGCAGGTGCGCGACGACCTGCCGATCCTGCTCGGTGGCGGCGGTGAGAAGAAGACCTTCGGCCTGGCCGCGCGCTACGCCGACCACCTGAACATCCTGTGCCACACCAGCGACCTGCCCCAGAAATTGGCCACCCTGCGGCAGCGCTGCGAGGAGGCCGGGCGTGACCCACAGACTCTGGAGACCAGCTACCGCGCTGTCGTCGTCATCGACGAGAACGGCGACCGGGCTCGCAAGCTGGCGCAGGAGTTCATGCAGCGCGATGTCGTGGTGGCGATCTCGGCGGACAGCGTGTTCGCCGGAGCCCCCGACGATGTGGCGGAGCAGATCCAGCGCCGCATCCTGGATCACGGGGTCGACGGCATCATCGTGAACATGGTCGCCAACGGTCACGAGCCGGGCATCCTCGAATTGGCAGGCAAGGCCCTGAGTCCGCTGGTGCACCACTGATCAGCGACTGTGGCCGGCTGACGTCGGCGACGGTGAATCACCGCACCGACCTTCACACTTTCGCCGGAATCAAGGGCTACAGATGGTGGTGGATGGGGTCGATCCAATGGACGGCGTCGGGCTTCTCGATCGGCTCGATGTCGAGATTGACCACGACGGCTTCGCTGTCGCTGCGCACCAGCACGCATTCCAGGGGTTCGTGGGTGCTGGCGTTGATTTCCTGGTGCGGGACATACGGTGGCACGAAGATGAAGTCGCCAGGCCCGGCCTCTGCGACGAATTCCAGCCGCTCTCCCCATCGCATCCGGGCGCGGCCGCGGATCACGTAGATGACACTTTCGAGTGCGCCGTGATGGTGTGCGCCGGTCTTGGCGTCCGGATGGATCGTGACGGTCCCGGCCCAGATCTTCTGCGCGCCGACACGGGCGAAATCGATCGCGGCCGCCCGCTCCATTCCGGGTGTCTGCGCAGTGTTCGAATCCAGCTGATCGGCCTTGATCACCCGGACACCGTTGTGCCGCCAATCTTCGGCAGTCATGGTGCGCTCCTCCACGTCGATCGGTTCGAGCTGTATCGCCGAATGCGAGCGGGCCGGGGGACCGTCGCGCGCGGTTGAGGCTACGCAATCATGATTCGGTTGCCCGGTAGACGTTTTCACTCGGCGGGATCGAAAGAGGACCGCCACGCGCGGTCGCGGGGCTCGCTACAGGGTGGTGGGCTCGCCGAACACCGCTCCGCTGTCGTCGACTTCGGGTGTTTTGGTCAGCACGTAGGTGTATTGGCGGATGGTGGCCGGGCCGATGCAGTTGTCGACTTTGATGTGGAAGTCGCGGGTCACGATCTGCACGGTCTTGCCCGGGATGAGCGGTTTGCCGTCCCCGATGTCGACGTTGGTGATGTCGCCGGGTTGCAGGTCCAATTCCAGGAAGAGACCCGGGTCTATCGCGATGGAGGGCAGGATGCCGCTGAACTCCTGCACCTGTCCCGATTCGAACTCTTGTACTTGCCCGGACTCCTGGGTCTGGGACTGCACCGATTCGCCGGAACTCGACTGCTCGACAGTCTGCGACTGCGCTTGCTCGGTCGCCTGCCGCTGTACCTGTTCCGTCGCGGAGTTCTGCTGCGGCCCCTCGAGCCCGAATTCGGTGGTGGGATCGATGCCGGGGAGCACGGCACCGATCCTGGCCGGACAGCCCACGGAGTATCCGGTCTTGAGCACGCCCTCGGCCTGCCCGTCGAGGCGTCCGTAGGCGACTGTGGAGACCAAGGCTTCACGGCTGGTGGGGGTGCTGTTCAACGGCGCGATTCGATTGATGACTTCGTCGTGCGTGCCGACGGTGAAACTGCCCATACTCGACTCGAAAGTCTTCTCGTGCGGTGGCAGATTGACGGTATCGGCATGCGCGGTCGGCTGCGACAGAATGGCCAGCGCTGAGACGGCGTAACTCACTCTCCGGATGATTCGCAACATGACCCCGGACACTAGTGAATCGGCCGCCGTTTCCCTGTCGTCACGCGGGCGCGTGTCCCGACCGATGCGGCTTCTTGTTCGCCCGTTCATCCGCCGGTACACCGGTTCGCCACTGTGTGCACGCTCGAATACGGGGACGAAACGGCCCGAATCCGGCGACACAAGAAGATTTCGATATGGGTCGGATCTTTTCACGGTGCACCGGCAGGTGCAGGATAGGAATTTGCCAGGCGAGGCCATATGCGAGGGAGGCGTTGTGAGCGTATTGTCCAGCGATCTGAAAACCTTGAGCTACGAAGCGTATGTCTACCTGTACTCCCTCGTCACGATGGACGTCACTCGCGAGCAGCAGACCAACTCCCCGGCGGACTCGACTCCGGGGTTCGGGCCCCCGAACCAGTTCCACCACATCCACGAGTTCCCTGATGTCCATTTTCGGGCGGTGGTTCGCCCGAATTTCGACACGCTCTACTCCTCGGCCTGGCTCGATCTGACCCGCGGTCCCGTGCAGATCCATGTTCCCGACAGTGGCGACCGCTATTACATGCTCCCGATGTTGGACGCGTGGACGGATGTTTTCGCCAATCCAGGCAAGCGCACCACCGGCACCGGCGAACTGGACTTCGTCGTCGTCGGCCCCGGCTACACCGGTGATCTTCCGGCTGACCTGCCCGTGATCCACGCGCCGACTCATCATGTGTGGGTGATCGGGCGCACCCAGACCAACGGGCCCGCCGACTACGTGGCGGTCAACAAATTCCAGGCCGGACTCGAGATCACCGAGTTGGCCGCTCCGGGACCGTTCGTGGCCGATCCGAGTTCGGCGAGCGAGACCGAACCGCTGCGCCAGGTCAACGCGATGTCGGCGACGGAGTTCTTCGTCCGTGCCGCTGCGGCGTTGCAGGTCGACCCGCCACACGGCACCGACTTCTCCCAGCTCGCCCGCATCGCCCGGCTGGGTATCGTTCCCGGCCGGGACTTCGACGCCACCCGATTCTCCACCGATGAGCTCGCCGACCTCGAAGCCGGTGTGCAGGCCGCGCGAGCGGCGGTGATGGCCGCACCGAAAAAGCTGGCGCCACCGGTCAACGGGTGGATCAGCGTGCTCGCCGACATCGGGGTGTACGGCAACGACTATTTCCGGCGTTCGGCCATCACGTTGGCGGGCTTGGGCGCCAACCCGCCCGAAGACGCGATCTACCCGTTGCTGGTCGCCGACGCCGACGGCCGGCCGCTCGACGGCGATACCGACTACGTGATTCACTTCGACGCGGGCGAGCTGCCGCCGGCGGCCGCGTTCTGGTCGGTCACC
Organism: Nocardia sp. NPDC056541; assembly: GCF_042794235.1. Classification (NCBI taxonomy): domain Bacteria; kingdom Bacillati; phylum Actinomycetota; class Actinomycetes; order Mycobacteriales; family Nocardiaceae; genus Nocardia; species Nocardia sp. NPDC056541. The sequence continues at coordinate 266,318 of NZ_JBHTUD010000001.1, read as the reverse complement.
ATGTACGACGACGAGGGGTTCCAGGCGCCGAACGAGCTCAACCGCTTCGCCATCGGCGACCGAGACGCACTGGTGCAGAATTCCGACGGCTCGCTCGACATCTACATCTCCCACACCAACCCGGGACCAGAGCGCGAATCGAACTGGCTGCCCGCGCCGAGCGGGCCCCTCGGTATCACCATGCGGCTGTATGCCCCTCGTACGGAAGCGCTCAACGGCACATGGGCGCCTCCGCCGGTCCGCAGGGCCTGATCAGCTGGTTCCGTAGAGCTCGATATGCCACATCTTGGCGATCACCCGCTCGATGCCCTGGGTGAGGTGGCGTCGGTAGGTCGAGAACGGCAGCCCGAGTAGTTCGGCGGCCCGTTCCTGGGTGGGCGCCGGACGCAGGTAGGTGCGGTCGAGGACGCGGTAGAGCTTCTCACCGCGCGAGTCCTCGCGCACCGACTCGACGATCGTGGTGAGTAGATCGCGCAGCGCGGCACCGGTGGCGGGGCCCGGTCGGTCGGCGACCACTCTCGAGCGCAGCAGCGGATTGCGTTCGAGGCCGTCGCCCCGTCCTATCCCGCGCAACGCGGAGCGGACGGCGCCGGCGAATTCGGGCTGGGACAGCACGAGTTCGGGCGTGGGCGGCACGGGTCGCGCGGGGACCCCGCCGACGACACGATCACTGGTCAGGTCGAGCCATTCGGGAATGCCCACCCGGCGCCAGTCGTGGGCGTACACCGCGTACCGCCGGCCACCGACCTCGTATTCGGCATCGTGGGCACGATGGAAATCGATGTGGGTCATGAAGGGTTCCCAGGCGTCGGCGGCCTCGAACGCGCCGATGAAGTCCCACGTCAGATGCGGACGCGACAACCAGAACTGCGTCGAGCAAGCCGTCACCACATTGATGGTCGGCGACGGACGCTGGTTGAGTTCCGCGTCGATGAGGAACCGTCCCGCGTGCACCGGTTCGCCGGGCCGTGGCCTGCCGTACCTGGTCGCGTAGTCCCACATGGCGTGGGTGCCGGGGTCGGCGGCCAGCTCGGCCTCCGTCGCGTCGTGCAGCGCCAGCCGACAGAAGTAGCCGATCGGTGCGCTGCCCGAGCCTTGCACCACGACGAACTGCTCGGGCTGACGAGCCAGCCAGAAGTCCACCAACTCGGCTTGCTCGGGGCCCTGGTGCCGCTTCGTCATCGCCAGGATCGATTCCCGATACTCCGCGCGGTATCGGTCGGGGAAGGCCCGGCCGAAGGTCGACCAGTCCCAGTACGCCGAGATCGACGGGTTGTGGCGGTGGAGGAAGACGAGGTCGGCCACCGGCCAGCGATTCTGCTGCGCGGTGGCGTCGAGGACCTCGATGAGGTGCGCGCGCACGCGGCGATGCACGTCGAGGTAGGACTCCGGATCACGCCAGCGCAAATCGGCGTCGAGAACGTCGCGGGCGATCTCGTGCGGCGCGAGCCCGAGCGGCCCCGGCTCGATGATCGCCAGCTCGCGCAGCCACTCGAACACGTCGGCGCAGTCGGATTCGCCGAGCGCGGCCCGCAGCAGCGCCTCGGTGGTGAACCGGACGTGCGCGCACACCTCCAGTGCGGCCCGGTGACGTTTGCTCGGCACCGAATCGACGAACCGCGCGAGCAGGGCGCGCACCGCGTCGGGGGCCTCGACCAGTGCGGCGGGCAACTCGCCCGCGGTCTGGGCGAGCACGTCGACCAGTAGCGACAGCGCCAGCGGGTGGCCGTGGGTGAGCGCCAGCATGCGCTCGTGCTTGGCTTCGGGCACCTCGGCGATCCGCAGATAGGCGCGGGCGTCGTCGGGTGCGAGGTTGCGCAACGAGATCGTGCGCAACAGATCCCGCCAACCGGGGTCGTCCGACCACGCGCGGGCAGGCGGATGACGGCCGGCGATCACCACGAGAACAGTCGTGGCCAACACCGGCAGAAACGTCTCGCGCAGCCAATCCTCCAGCGGCGCGAGACGTTCGAACGTGTCGATGAACACCACCGAGGACATCGCGGGGCCCAGCGCGGTGCGCAACGACTCGGGCGACGGCTCGACCGTGCGTCCGTCGACCCGCGTCGTCGTCGCGCCCGCGAGTTCGGCGAGTTCGAGCATTTCGGCCAGCAGCGCGGACTTGCCGATGCCGCCCGGCCCGTGCAGGAACAGCACCGTGAACGGTGGTTCGTCCGCGTCGAGCGCGGTGCGGAACAGTTCCACTTCGCCCGCCCGCCCGACGAACCGCCGCCTGCGCGCCGATCGGAGCCGGTCGGCGACGGTCCTCGCGTCGTCAGTCATCTCTCAGTTCCGTTCATCCACGGTGCCCGCTGGCAATCGTCACCGGGCGAGCACCCGCGGTGGTGGCGCCACCGAGTCGCCGCGCCTGCGCATCCCGACCGATACCCGCGCGAGGGTACTCGGCCGCATCAGCCACGCGGGAGGGTCCAGCAATGCCGAGACGCGCAGGAATCGCGCGGCGACCACGGGGTCGTGCCTGCCCACTTCGAGCAGCCGACGAACGTAGGCATTGACCAGCCGGATCTGGAGGGTGCGGGTGCCTTCCACCAGCGGTTGCGTCAGGTCGGCGCCGACGGCGAGTCGCCAGGCGACGTTCACCGGTACCGCAGAGGCACGGAAGTACCGGCGTTCCAGGTCGTCCCCGCCGGTGTGCAGGCACTCGCGCAAGGCCATGGCCTGCAACGCGGCCACCGACATGCCCTGTGCGTAGATGGGATTGAAGCCGCACAGGGCGTCACCGAGCGCTATCAGTCCCCGGGGGAAGCGGCTGACCAGGTCGTAGCGGCGACGGCGGTTGGCGTCGTACCGGTAGGTCGTCACCGGGGACAGCGCCTCCGCGGCGCGCAACGCGTCGAGCACGTGCGGAGGCGCGAACGGCGCCACGAACTCGACCAGTTCGTCGAAACTCGTGCCGGGGTGATGGTCTCGATACCCGGTCGCGGTGAACAACCACGTGTCGTCCTCGGTCGCGAACAACGCCATCCCGATCGGCCGGTCGGGGGCGGGGCCGATCAGTACCAGCGTCTCCGGTTCGCTCCCCGGGCGCAGCCGCAGCGCCACGCTCGAGTACCCGATGTGCACGGAAACCCTTTCCTCGGCGGGCATGTCGAAGCCGAGCTCGGCCACCCAGGCCGGCGTGCGCGTGCCACGGCCCATGGCATCGACGACGAGATCGGCGGCGAGTACTTCCTCGGCACTGCCTGCCGTGCGGGAGATGATCCTGACACCGGTGACCGCGGCCTCATCCGCGACCAGGCCGACCACATCGTTGCCGTCGGCGAACCGCAGGTTCGGCAACACCCGAACACGGTCCCGCACACGACCTTCCAGATGCGGCCTGGTCGGCAGATAGGTCGTGACATCCGGTTGGACGGCGGCCGAGAGCCGGTTGCCCCCGATCGAGAAATAGAAGTCGGTGTAGTCCTCGATCACCTTCGTGCCGGCGCGGACGAGCTCGTCGAGCAGGCCGGGAAACAGCCGCTCGAGCGCCTGGGATCCGCTGGGCAGCAACGCGTGCACGTGCTTGCCCTGCGGTACCCCACGACGCGGGGCGTACTGACCGTCGAGACGGTCGCGTTCCACCACGGTGACCCGGTCATAGGAATCGGACAGCACTCGGGCGGCGAGCAGACCTGCCATGCTCGCGCCGAGTACCACTGCGTGTTCACCTCTGCGAACCATCGCGCACCTCCTGGAGTCTCAGCGATGGTGCGAGCGTGCGACACGCGACTGCTCGATTACCAGTCCACTTCCCTGCTCACCTCGACGGGCGAGTGCCACGAAGTATCCACGGCGGTCCGATGGCGGACCCGGCTCGCCGAATCGGCCACCGAGGACACCACGATCGGAGCGTCCCACGCGACCATCGCGGTCAACCGCGCACGCGACCGGTGGCCGGTTTGGTTCGCCACAGCTCGATTCCGATGTCGACGAGGTCGACTCGGTCGAGGTGCTCGATGTCGGTGAGCGGATGCCAGGCGGCGAGGTCGGTCGATCCGTTGGTTTCGTTGCGGAGTTCGCCGGCCCGAATGTGGCCTTCGTACACGATTCGTAAGCCGTGGAAATCGGCGAATTCACCACGCGGGCGCGGGTATCGGCGGTTGATCGAGTCGATGCCGAGGAGTTCGACGAGTTCGACGGTGTACCCGGTCTCCTCGGTGACCTCACGGACGGCCGTCGCGATCGGATCCTCGCCGTGTTCCATTCCGCCGCCCGGAAGCGTCCACTGCCTGTCACCGTCGGGTGACACCCATCTGGCGAGCAGGATCTCGATCGCTCCACGGGACTCCCGAACGCATATCGCGTAGGCAGCGACTCGAAGCTCTTTCCTCACCGGGCGAGCCTACCGGCGACCAGCGGTCAGCTTCGTGGGGCCGGGTTACCCGTGACTGTTAAATTGTCGTCGGGCAGACGAAAGGGCCGCTGATGGCGACACGCGCTGAACAGAAGGACGCGACGCGGGCGCGCATTCTGGACGCCGCGACTTCGCTGCTGGTCGAACGCGGCTATTCGGCCTTGACCACCGTGGGCGTGCAGCAGCGGGCGGGCCTGAGTCGCGGTGCGCTCCTGCACCATTTCCCGACAGTGCGCGATCTGTCCGAGGCGCTGGTGGCGAATCTGGTCGTGCTCAACGAAGCGGCGACGCAGGCGGCGGCGGTGAAATTGGGCGACACGGTGGACCCGGTCGAGCGCGCGCTGACCGCGTTGTACTCGGCGATGACGCAACCGCCCGCGCGTGCCGAGTTCGAGCTGTGGGCTGCGGCGGGCACCGATCCCGATCTTGCCGCCGCACTGCGGGTGGCCGAGCGCAAGGCGGGCCGCGATCTGCACCGGGTGATCGATGGGCTGTTCGGGGCGGGGATCGTGGCGCATCCGCGTTATCCGGCCGTCCGTGACCTGACCGTCGCCATCCTGCGGGGGCTCGCCGGCACGCGTGCACTACAGCTCTCAGATCAGGCGAACCGCGTCGTGCTCGAGCAGTGGGCTGACACAATTCGCATCCTGGTGGGTCACGTCAGCGACGCCGACGGATAGGGCTCGACATCCACCCGGGCACCGCGCCGATTCCGCTGTCTCCGCCGGTGACAACCGCGGTTCGTCCATGCAGTTGCATGATTCATTCCTGCTCGGTGTGGCTGCGGTCGAACCGGGCTCGTTTGTAGTCGCCGAAGGGTTCGTCGCGTTCGCGCACTGCTTCCCGGAAACCGACTGTGGCGGCGCGCAATTGGAATTCATAGCCTTCCCGGGTGTGACGGGAGATGCCGTCGAAGACGGTGCTGACCATGCCGGAGTTGGCCACGCCTTGTGACAGCAGTGCCGAGTTGAGAGCGAGCTTGGCCATCATCAGCTGATTGACCGGCATGCGGGCGATCCGGCCGACCAGTTCCTCGGTGCGTTCGTCGAGTTCCTCCGCCGGGCACGATTCCACCGCCAGACCCCATTCTTCGGCTTGTTTGCCGCTGATGCTGTCACCGGTGAAGAGCAGCCGCTTGGCGCGGGCGTCGCCGATACGGTGGGCCCACATACCGGCTGCGGGAATACCCCAGGTGCGGGTGGGCGGGTAGCCGATCTTGGTGTCGTCGGCGCAGATGATCTGGTCGCTGAACAGGGCGATATCGGTGCCGCCCGCGATGGCGAAGCCGTGCAGTTTCGCGACGGTGGGCTTGTCGGCGTGCAACAGGCTGGCGAAGCCCTTGTTGCAGCGGCTCATCATCGCGTAGTCGATCATCGGGTCCCAGGTACCCCACGGATTGTGGTTGAGCGCATTCACCACCGGATCGAGCACAGTGCCGTCGACATCGTCCGGGCCTTCGGCGGTTCGGAAGCTCTTCTCCGCGAACATGTCCAGGTCGTAGCCGCCGCAGAAGCCCTTACCGCGGCCACTGACCAGGATCACGTGCACGCGCGGGTCCAGATCGGCGCGCTCGACGGCGTGGGTGAGGTCACGTGGGGTGTCGGGGGTGATCGAATTGCCCTTTTCCGGGCGGTTGAAAGTGATGCGGGCGATGCGTCCGTCGCGCTCGTAGGTGAGAGTCGAGTACTCGTGGTCGTAGTCGGGCGCGGGTCGGTCTCGCCACGGGGAGTCCGGACCTTCGGTCCAATTGTCGTACCAGCCGGCGGGACGATGGCCTGCGTGAGGTCGGTTCTCGGACATCGATGGTCCCTTCGGATGCGATTCGGCGGACGGCAGCTCACGGGGAGGTGGTCGGCGCGTGGTCGGACCAGCCTGACCCATTCGATGGTTCACAGTCAAGTGTGACTGTGAAATTTCGCCGGGTCGTCGGCGACCGGCCGCAGTTCATGTCCGCATGACGATGAGAGTGCTGCCGCAGCAAGAGTTTCCTCACTCCGGAGGAGACCGTCGCACGCCGGACAAAGGTGTCTGCCAAGCTCCGGGGTCGGCAACAGGAAACCGGCGACCGGTCACCAGGGTGGGTACGAGTCGGATGAAGAAGTTCTTCTCCCCGGGCTGCCACGGAGAGAGGGGCAGATCCACGGTGTCCATCAGGTCACCGATCTCACGGACCCCTTCGGCTCGCCCCTTGATCACGACGCTCCAGGCTTCATGAGACTCAGGGAGATAACCGTCGACTTCCAAGGCGACGCGCGCATCGGACAACGCGGCGGACACCTTCGTACCTCGCGCGGATCGGAACACAATGGTTCCGTGATCGACCGCGTAGTTGAGGGGGAAGATATCCGGATGGTCATCCACCCACACGGCGAGGCGGCCTATTTCCTCGGTACGGAGTAGCGCCCAGCTTTCGTTGACAGCAAGCTCCTTGACACTCGGGTCGTCGCTTCCCATCTTTTTCCCTTCCTGTCGTGGATATCCGCCTGTCCTCCCAAGCACCTTTCCGTCTGTGTTCGGGCACCTTCGTCGTATTCCTCCAAATCTAAACGCTGTGTCCCCCCGGAACCGTCATTTGTCCTGATCCTTTCTGACAGCAGTAACCTCGCTGCTTGCGAACCGCGCCCAGAACAGCACTGCCGACACGGTGTGTGCGGGTCGCCGCCCGTCCGCAACCGGGGCCGAGGTTGGGAAGCGCTGCCCTGGGTCTGTCAGGCAGATCGCGAAGCCGATTACCGGACGACCGTGTCGGACTGGTCCGCCGACTGGTAGTCGCGCACGATCAGCGCGGACTGAAGCAACCAAATGAGCTTTGGATCATGGGCACTGAGACCCACGAGGTCGTAGATACGCCGGAGCCTGTAGTCGACGGTGTTCATATGGATATGGGTTTCACGTGAGGTGAGTCGGCGATTGAGACCGTTGCCGAGATGTGCGCGCAGCGTGCTGATCAGGTCCGGAAACTCGGCAACCGGATCGAGAAACGATGCGAGACGATCCCGCCCAGGCCCTGGCCGAGTCAGTTGGTACTCGACAGCGAGGTCTCCGATCTCGTACATGCCCGGCGGGCGATGGAGTCGTGTCGCCACATCCAAGAGTTCGTGCGCCTCCTCGGCGGCCGAGGGAATCCGATCTCGGTCGGCGGCGATCCCCACCACGGTGAGTGCGGTCAGTCCGACCGTGCCGCGGATCTTCGCGGTGGGAAATGATTCCGGCACCAGAATCGTCGCGCCGAACCGGGACTCCAAACCCGGCACAGGCTGCCCGAAGCTTGTCGACAGCATCGCCCGGAAGTCGCGCGGTGATACCGCGTCACGCGCGGACCGATCCGCGGCCACCGCGAGCACGGTGTACCGCTTATCGGGTGGCGCCCCGTGCTCACGGGTAGCTCTCGTCGTATGCCGGCCCCTGAGCAGAGTGCGCGCCACATACCCACCGCGATCGCCGCTGGGCGGTGCGACCTCCAGATAGATCGTCGATATCGTGGCGGTCACCGAGCTCAACGCATCCATCAGTCGGCGCACTTCGTCGAAGGGCGCGCAGCGGGCTTCGAGATCGTCCATGTGTAGCCGGAACCCTGCGTGAACATGGTGCTGCACAGTGTCGATCGGGACGCCGATGCTCGCCCACCGCGCAACAACCGGACGAAGACGCGGCGTCCCGAGGCCGCGGTGTGTCCGGGCTGTGTCGGACACCAGTACCAGACAGTCGGCAACGATGGCGCTGATCTCCTCGCGCAGAACGTTTCCTCGTCGGCTGCGACGCGGGATGGTTTCGAGGATCTTGTGCGCGATCCGGTCGGTCGCCGGCGAGAGTTGCGCGGGCGACCCGAGTTCGGTGTGGCTGGTCATCGGGGGCTCACAGTGTTTCGCCCGCACCGATCAACCACGGGTTGAACGTGCAGTTCAGGGCCGGGTGGCCGATGGGATCGACGGCGCTGAGGGAGGGGTTGGTGACTTCGTCGTGGCGCGATGCCACCGCGGTGTAGTCGACGCCGGGAACGGTGTCGCCCTCCAGGTCAGGGTGTGGCTTCAGTCCATCGGTGATCGCGTCGGCGAGCGACTGCGAGTCCGAGGTCACGCCGGGCTCCGCGCCGGCAGATGTCGCTCCGAGTGCGTGCCCGACGGCAACCCCCACGATGAGCGCCGGGGCCACGGCGGACCGGCGCATGTGCTGCTTCATTGCAAGCATTTCCTACAAGTCCTATCTGATCGACCGCGCACCACGGATTCCGGTGACTGGGACCACAATCGAGCGATCATGTGATGTAGGTCGCTGCGCAGCGGCGGCAAGCAAAGTCTGTACCTATCGGTATGTGCCGTCACTGCACTGAGGTCCAGAGTCGACAGAGGTGACCTTGTCCTCGGCGCCAAACCCTGATCAGCCGTCGTCCTGTCGACTGCTCCGGGCCCGGAACCCGAATTCCCTTTTCATCCGAGTTATTAGGGAAATTCGCGTTATTGTTATTGTCGGAGCGGACTGTGTTATCGCAGCCCTGCATTTAACTGATCGTTCAGGGTTCGGCTACCCGGGGCCTTTGTCATACAGCAATGACATCGTCCGTTCCGGGCCTGACGCTGCACCAGCGGCTGGCCGAGGTCGCGACCGCGCACCCGCAGGTTCGCACCACGTTCTGGTCATTGTCGCAGTCGACGCTCACCTATGCCGAACTCCTGGAACGGTCCGTTGCAGCCGCTACGGCGCTGGTCGCGCGCGGCGTCGCGCGCGGCGAGCCGGTCGGCCTGCTGTGCCCGAACGCGCCGGAGTTCCTCATCGGCCTGTTCGCGACCACGACCGCGGGCGGTGCGGCCACCCCGTTGCCGCTGCCCGCCGGGGCCCGCCAATTAGCTTCCTACCCAGCGCGTTTGGCGGGAATTGCCGACGCCGCCGGCATGCGGACCATCTTGGTGTCGCCGCAGTTCGCCGCCATCGTCGAACCATTGCGGGCGGCCATGGACGTCGAATTCCTCGATACCGCAACCCTGTTCGCCGAACCGGCGGCAACGGGGCTGCCCCGGGTCGATCCGGACGATGTCGCGGTCGTGCAGTTCACCTCGGGAAGCACCGCCGCACCGAAAGGCGTGCGTCTCACCCACCGGCAGGTGCTGGCCGGGCTTGCCGCCATCCGCACCGGGATCGACCTCGGTCCGGCCGATCAGGGCGGGTTCTGGCTGCCGCTGTTCCACGATATGGGCTTGATCGGCACGCTGTCGGCGATCCTGCGCGGAATCCCGTCGCATCTGTGGTCGCCGACGGCGTTCGTCAAGGACCCCGAGCGTTGGTTGCGCGAGTTCGCCGCCAGCGGGTCGACCATCTCCGCGATGCCGAACTTCGGCTACGAGGCCCTGCTGGCCGCCGTGCCGCCGGACCGCGCGGCCGATTACGACCTGCGACACTGGCGGATCGCCTTCAACGGGGCGGAACCCATTGCCCACAACGTGGTGCGAGAGTTCTGCGCGCGTTTCCGGCCGGCCGGATTCGACCCAGCGGCCATGTTCGCGGTCTACGGGATGGCCGAGGCCACCCTCGCGGTCACCTTCCCGCCGCTCGGCCGCGAGCCCGTCTTCGACTGGGTCGACCGCGTGACGCTGTCGGATTCCGCTAGGGCACAGCGGGTTTCCCCCGAAGCCGAGGGGGCCCGTGCGATCGCGGGCGTCGGCACGGCGGTCGCCGGCCTGCGGCTGCGCGTGGTCGATCCCGACTCGCGCATGACCGTGCCCGACGGTGAGGTCGGCGAGATCCTCATTCGCGGCGAGTCCGTGACCGACGGCTATCTCACCGCCGATCCCGAGGCCGCCGCCGAGCTGTTCAGCGAGGGCTGGTTGCGGACCGGCGATCTGGGCTACCAGCGCGACGGCGAGCTGTATGTGACCGGCCGCAGCAAGGACATGATCACCGTGCGCGGAGTCAACTACTACGCGCACGACGTCGAGGCCGTCGTGCGCGATCTCGACGGCGTCTACAAGGGCCGCTGCACCGCCGCAGCCGACCCCGACGGGGGCGACACCATCGCGGTGATCGCCGAAACCGAACTCGCAGACAGCGCCGGCGACGAGCTCACCGCCGCCATAGCCGGACGGATCACCGCCCGGCTCGGGCTGGCCGCTGTGCGGGTGTATCTGGTCGCGCCGCGCAGCATCCCCCGAACCAGCAGCGGCAAACTGCGGCGGCTGGCCGCCAGGGAACTGATCGCCACCGAAACAGATTCGGAGCAACCATGCACAGCTACGACGTCTTCCGCCACTACGAGCGCCAGCACTGGCGGCTGGCCGACCTCGACCTCGACACCATCGACCCCGCACTGGTCCGGCCCGAGTACGTGACTCTCGCCAAGAGCGCGACGATGGGCGAATCCAATGTCATCGCCGCCGTGCACGGATTCCTCAACGAATTCGACGACTACGACTTCTCCACCTTCGCCGTGGTGTGGGGATACCAGGAGGTGCAGCACCACTACGCCTTCCGGGCGTGGCTGGCCGCGGTCGGCGAGAGCGTCGACGACACGGCGGTCGGGGCGATGCGTCAGCCGTACGCGCCGGGCACGACGCCGTCGGCGACTCTGGCCACCAACATCATCTCCGAGCTCACCGTCAACCACGTCTACCGCGCGGTGTCGCAGTGGGTGGGGGAGCCGGTACTCAAGGGGTTGCTGTTGAACGCGAGCCGCGACGAGGCAGGCCACGCTCGGGAATTCATCCACTACACCACTCAGCGTCTCACCCAGCGCCCCGAGGAGTTGCCGTCGGTGCTGGAAACGCTGTACGTCTACAGTTCCGAGGCCAAGATCAAGCATCCGGTGAGTACTTTCAAATCCGGCCTCACCGAACTCGGCGAGCACGAGACCATCGACACCGGCTTCGAGCTGTTCTTGGAACAGATCGCCGCTGAAGGCGAGCTCGAGGTACTGCACGACAAGGTTCGGCGCACGTTCGCCGGCATCACCGGACTCGACCTGTCCACCAACGCCCGGGTGCGGCGCGCCCTGGCCGACGCGATCGCCTGAGCCGGATGCGCGTCCCCGAGCCTGCCCGCGCGGCCACCCCCGACCTCGCGGTCCGGCTGCCCTGGGAGGCGGTGCCGGACTACCACTGCTTCGGCTGCTCGCCGCACAACCCGGCGGGTCTCGGGCTGCGCTTCACCGCCCACCCCGGCGGTCTGCGAGCCGGATTCCGGCCGACTCGGTCCTTCGAGTCGTATCCCGGTGTCCTGCACGGTGGCCTGGTCGGCGTGATCTGCGACGAGGTGATGGCCAACGTGATCATGTTCGAGCGTGGGATGCCGGCCTTCACCGTCTCGATGCGCACCCGCTACCTGACGCCGCTGCGGGTCGACCACGACTACCACTGCACCGCGACCATCTCCCGCACGGACTCCGCCGTCATCACGGCGAGCGCGGAGATCCACGACGTGGACGACGAGCTCTGCGCGTCCGCCTCGGCCACCTACCGGCCGTTCGCCCTGGGCGAGGTCCGCCACCTGCTCACCCTTGACGACGCCGACGTCGCTCGGCTCGAGCACGCCATGTCAACCCAGAACGGAGTTCATCCATGAGCACCCCTGCCGTCGCCGACATCCTGCGCACTGTCACCGAGATAGCCACCGCCGAGATCGGCGTGCCCGCCGCCGAATTGGGGTCCGATGTCGACCTGCGCGGTGTGGCCGGCGTCGACTCGGTCCGCGTGCTGCGCATGGTGGCCCGCATCGAGCGCGTCTACGACATCGAGCTCGACGACCAGGACGTGTTCGGCATGTCCACTCTCGCCGACGTGGCGGCCGTGGTGCACACGGCGTTGGCGGAGGTGCCCGCGTGACCGAGGTCGCCGACACCAACCAGCATTACGATCTCGATCCCGAGGTCTTCGGCGAATTCCTCGACCCGCTACGCAAATACAGCTCCGGCCGGTACTTGACCGATACCGACACCCTCGAACAGGCACAGCGGCACAAGTTGCGTTTCGTCGCGGGGCGGCTTCGGCTCTCGGGCGGTGAGCGGGTGCTCGATGCCGGCTGCGGTTGGGGGTCGCTGGTCCTGTTCATGGCCGAGGAATTCGCCTGTCAGACGGTCGGCGTCAGCCCCGCGCCGCGCCAGCACGAATACATCGCCGGTGCGGCCCCGGCCCGGGGGGGGGCCGACCGGGTGGGCGCCGACGGGGCGCCCGTCGCGCAGCTGGGACAGCCCCCGCGCACAATGGACGCGCGGGCGATTCGCGGGGCGG